>CAYSKG010000005.1:0-52513 GCA_964431725.1 uncultured Candidatus Bathyarchaeia archaeon
GTTAAATATAGATAATCTCAAACTTCAATGGGGGACTGTTCCTTTTTTAAAAGGCAAAATAAAAACTCTCTTAAAAGGGCTGTTCCAGTAGAAATAAAGGGGTGGGAGACCTTTTTCTTTAACACTTTATTATTCTTTATCTATTTTTTTGTATGAGAGTTCTTAATTAAAGATATTTTCAAAGAATAAAAACCATCAATAATAATTTCAGTGATTAATAAAATGGATCAGGAAAACATCCTAGACGAAGTATTTGCACATTTCCTTAAAGGTTCAAAAATTTTTAAAAATAGAGAGGTTCTCAGACACGATTATGTTCCTGAAAATCTTCCACATAGAAAGGAACAAATTATTCGCTTAGGTGAAATAACAGCTCCAACATTGAGAGGTTCACCCTGCTCAAACGTTTTAATTTACGGAAAAACTGGAACTGGAAAAACAGCTGTTGTTAAATTTGTCCTAAATAAACTTGCCCAGAAAGCTAAAGAAATAGGTTCTCCAGTTAAAGTTTGTTTTGTAAATTGTAGACTAACTGGAACAGAATATAGGGTATTAGCTGCTTTATGCTCAAGCATTGACGTTAAGGTTCCCTTTACTGGCCTAGCTGTTGCTGAAATCTTTGATAGATTTAAAAGAAATCTAGAATTGAAAAAATTAATGTTCATCGTAGCGTTGGATGAAATTGACGCCCTTGTAAAAACTCGTGGAGATATCCTACTTTATGAACTTACTCGGATAAATGAAAGCCTCAATAAAAGTAAAGTTTCAATTATAGGGATATCAAATGACCTAAAATTTAAAGAGTTTCTTGACCCAAGAGTCTTAAGTACATTAAGCGAAGAGGAAATCGTTTTTAAACCATATAACGCTGATGAACTTCGAGACATACTTATAGAGAGAGCTAAAATAGCATTTTATGATGGAGTTTTAACTGAAGGCGCTGTTAAATTATGCGCTGCTCTTGCAGCCGCCGAGCATGGCGATGCCCGAAGAGCCCTAGATCTTCTTAGAGTTGCTGGTGAAATAGCGGAACGAAGAGGAGAAAATAAAATTACAGAAATGCATGTACGTGAAGCACAAGAAAGAATTGAGCATGACCAAGTTTACGAGAGCATAAAAAGCTTGCCAACTCACTCAAAAATTGTTCTCTTAAGTGTATACTTTTTAAACAAATTTAATATAAATCGTTCAATAACCGGAGAAATATACAATCTGTATTCAGAATTCTGTGAGCAGCTTGGCATAAATCCATTAACCCAAAGAAGAGTTAGCGGGTTAATAAATGAATTAGACGTTATGGGTCTCCTAAATTCACGTATAATGAGTCTCGGACGTTATGGGCGAACTAAAAAGATAACTCTAGGGGTTTCACGGAAAGTTATCGCCGAAGTTCTTTCTGAAGATGAAAGGTTCAGAGAAATAATGAATTATAAGCCTAAATACTTAGCTTCTTATTCAAGAAAATAACTTTTTCTAGGCTACTGAAGTAAAATCTAATGGAAAAACCCGTAAAGTTTGTAAATTTACCACTGGCACTATTCCGGGATTAGGTACGTGGCCCATTTCTTTCTGATATTCAGTCTGCTCCTGCCACGCACCTGAATTAACTACAAGTATTCCACGGTAAGTGCTATACTTCATCATATGCACGTGCCCTGCATGAAATATATCAGGCACTTCATCTATAACCAAATGATCAACTCTTTCAGAAGCTATAAGAGTTCGCATACCATAGATCGGGGCTAAATGTCTACATTGTAATAGGATTTTCATGGCTTCATCTGGAGCTTGAAAACTTAAATTTGGAACAGATGATATTATGTCATCTAAGCTTCGTCCATGAGAAAGAAGAATCTTCACACCATGTAAACTTATAAGTGAGGGATCACCTAGAAAATGTATCCTACCAAGCTCATATAAGGGTTCAGCATACTCCCGTAAAATAGCTGGTTGAGGAAGCGCCCTTCTAGTTGCATCATGATTTCCAGGTATAATAATTATTTCAATATAATCAGGTACATCTTCAAGTATTCTTGCAGCTTCCTCGTACTGTTTATAAAGATCCTTTATCTTAAGCTCTTCAAGTTGTTGAGGATAAATTCCTACACCATCAACGATATCTCCAGCTATCACCAAATATTTAACGCGAGCTGCTAAATCTTTAAAATTGCTTCCGCCAACCTTCCCCTTCAACCATCTTATGAAATATCTAAACTCTTTCTCCATAAACATTTTACTTCCAACATGTAAGTCTGATAATAAAACAGCATAGACGGGTACTGAAGATTTATTAGGCTTTTTTAATGGGACATCAGGTAAAATTAGGTCATCCGCTATAAGTAGACTATTCTTTCCTCGTAGTGCGCTTACACATATAACTTGATCTAAAAGTATCATTTGAGCCTTTGAATATGTATCCCGCTTTTCTGAAGGCACAAAAACTATAGCTTGATTCTCTAAATCCTCAATCCTAAAAAATATTCCACGCTTAGTTTCCCGTTTCTCGGTCACCATACAAATAATTTTTACTCTAGAATTTTCTGGAGCTTTTAATGCATCTGCTATGCTACCAGCATCCTTAACATCTGCCCTTTTTCTCAATATTCTGCTTATTTTTCTAAATCTGCTTCTAAAATATTCTATACAATCCTCAAGCGATCCCGTTGCGCTTATTTTATTAGTGGGGTCGCTTATTACTTTGAGGTCGGCTTCAATATTTTTGGCATAAAATTGTAGAGTAGCTTTTCCAGTTAGTTCACGTGCAGTAGTGCCTAAATCTTCCTTGTTTATCTCTTTCTCCAGTATTTCACGTGTTATAAATATGGGTTTTTCAGGAAGAGTATTTATCTCTCCAATAACCCTTTTAACTAGAGAATTTAAATCAATTCTCTCAGAGATCTCTTTTAGGAACTCAAATGCTTCTTTATCAATTTGATATCCAGCTTCAATTATTAAGGATACAACATTCCGAATATTTTTATCATGCTCCGACATTTTCTTAACTCGCAAAGTTAGAGGAGCTAATTGTTAATTTTTCCTTAATTAATGTGATGTGGAGCTAAATAGCAGTTCTTAATATGCTAAAATATATGGTTATACATCTTCTTATTTAGTAGATTAATAATTTTTCCCCAGTTTAAATCGAATTTGAGATTTTTCAATATAGTTTTTATACTTCCATGAAATAATTTATTATAGTATTTATTATGAAGGTTATGAGGAACCATGTCGAGGAAAATTCTATGGAACTCCGGAGAGTACAGATGACAAGAGGCGGAACTTTCTTCATAACGTTACCTAAAAAATGGGCTATAAGCAACGGCATAACCCGCGGGTCGATCGTAGCCAGCTTAATTGCTTCTGATGGAAAATTGATAATTGATCCAAAATATAATATTGAGCCTGTTCCAAAAAGCATAACTATTCGACCTGGTCCCTACCTCAGCCGTGAGATCATTAGCAAATATCTTTTAGGCTACGATATAATTAGCGTTGAAGCGAAGGATAAGATTACTCTAGATCAGAGGGATACTATTAAGCAAACATCAACTCGCCTTGTAGGCTTAGAGATAATCGAAGAGGACTATAATAGAATAGTTATGCAGTGCTTACTTGAGCCCTCAGCCCTTCCCCCTGAAAAAGTTTTACGACGTGAACACTTGATCGCCTCCGGTATGTGCAGGGATTCAATTATGGCATTGCTGGAAGGAGATGTCAATTTAGCAAAGAATGTTATTGCTAGAGACAATGAAGTTGATAGACTATATTTCTTATTAGTTAGAATTCTGAGAACAATAATCCAAAACCCGAGTTTAAGTGAGAAACTAAATATACATCCAATAGATTGCCTAGATTATAGGCTAACGGCAAGTTTAGTGGAATCCGTCGCTGATCAATCATCACAGATAGCTGAATATGCAATTAAGTTTGAAGGCTTAAAACTAACCGATGAATCTTCAAAAACGATCTACAATTTTTATAAAGTTATCCATGAAGCCTACAAAGATGCGATTGCAGCCTTTCTATCACGAAACATTTCCATCGCTGAGTCTGTAAGGGAGAAGAAATCGGCAATTGAGGAATTGAGCCGAAAGGCGGAATCTTCAGCAAATCTTCTACCCATGGAAAGAGCGCAGGACCTAGTTACGGTTATATCGCTTTTAAATCGGATATATGATCATAGTGTTGATATTTCAGACTTAACAACTCCTAGAGAAAGCTAACCGTCCTCCACATAATTAAGCCTAAAGAACCTCCAGAGTTTCTTTAGCTCTCACTATATTTGCCACCTGTTGAGTCGCTTATTTTCCTACTTTATCATTATTGCTCCATATATAACCTAATTCCATTGCGAAGATTTTTATACGACAATTTGTTCCTAAATCCCTTCACAGGGAGGCTTAATTTATTGAAGAAGCGAAGCTGGATACTCTTCACCCTTATGGCTTTAATTTGGGGCTCAAATTGGTCAGTTATGAAGATCGGATTAAAATTTGTTGGTCCCTTAAATCTTGTTATGCAACGTTTCCTCTTTGCCTCAATAACCCTCTTACCAGTTTTAGTATTAGAGAAAAAGAAAATTCCGAGAGATCGTTGGACGTGGATTAAATTGGTTTTGTTGGCTTTAATAAATTCCGTTGGCGTAACTTCCACTAATGTTGGTCTATTATATGAGTTTTCAGGCTTAAGCTCTATCCTAACCTATACTCAGCCCTTATTCGTCTTTTGTTTAGCAATCCCATTTTTAGGCGAAAAAGTCAGCCTAATTAAAGCTTTAGGAATTATAATCGGCTTTCTAGGAGTAGTAGTATTATATGTCGAGAGATCCTCGTTAACAATAATCTCTAATTCCATACTATTTTTAATTTTAGGAGCTTTCATTTGGGCTGTTTCAATAATATACTATAAGAAAACTCTTAGCTACGTTGATCCGGCGATCGCGAATATTGTTCAATTCCCTATTGGAGCATTTTTTCTTCTAGTTATCGCATCAATATTAGAGGGATTAACCTTCAGTATAAACGTAAGCTATATACTTTCCATATTTTATATGTCAGTATTCGGATCCGCTATAGGCTTCACAATCTGGCTCTTTCTTATAAAAGAAGAAGAGGCAACTATTGTTTCCGCATCAAGTCTTATTATTCCTGCCATCGCATTACTTCTCGGCTGGATTTTCTTGGAAGAAACGCTTGGATATCTCTCACTCCTAGGACTCATCTTAATATTTACTGGAGTATATCTTGTGAATAAATCTACTAAATAATTCTTCCAGTAAACAAAAAATAGTAGAAAGATGAAAAAGACTAAAGCGGTGGATATTTCAATGATAATCTAGAATAGTTCTTTTTCGCCGATTTTCCTGAAAATCTTCCCTCTAACTTTTATTGAAGGCAACAATTCATCTTCAGGTCTCTTTTCAACAGTTTTCCTCTTTACAGTCTCCCCGCATATTCCTCCCGGAAGTAAACGTCTACTTATACATATTGCGTAATTACAGTCCGCTGGATTGCACGGTTCATCTGTCAACCGGCACCACGGTGTTCTTCCACGAAACGTTAGATATCTTCCTCCACATCTAAACTTACTGCACTTGGGAAAACATTTTTTTGCTCCAGACAACTTTGGCACAACCCGGCTCCAACAAAAAATTTACATTCCTCATGCCTAGCTCTTAAGTTTTGGATACAAAAATCTTAGTTATAAACTTTTCTGGATTAAAGTGATTAATAAGAATTAATTTTCGGTTTTCTTCTCGGAAATGTAAGGGTGATTTAAGCCTATCCGCAAGATATTAAAGTTGCTTTTAATATGATATGCTTGGGGCGTTACAGATTGACTGTTTCTTACATTCGTAAAAGAGATGGTCGAATAGTTAAATTTGATCCAAAAAGAATCACAAATGCTATCCATAAGGCTATCCTAGCCGTTAAAGGTAAGGATGGTAATTTAGCTGCTAAACTTTCAGCTCAAGTTGTATCCATAGTTAATGAAGAGTTTAAAGATAAAATTCCAAATGTTGAGGATGTGCAAAACATTGTTGAACGCGTTTTAATTAAGAATGGTTACGATGCAGTCGCTAAAGCTTACATCCTTTATAGGCATAAGCGAACTGAACTTCGAGAGCGAAAAAAGCTACTCGGAGTAATGGATGACCTGAAACTATCCCTCAACGCTATAAGCGTCCTAGAGAGAAGATATCTTTTAAAGGATGAAACTGGAAAAGTTATAGAGACTCCCTCACAAATGTTCCGAAGAGTCGCTAAAACAATAGCTGCCGTGGACGCCGTCTACGATAAAAGCGCTGACATAAAAGCCACCGAAGATAAATTCTATAAAATTATGACCAACCTTGAGTTCCTTCCAAATTCTCCAACGCTCATGAATGCTGGAACAGACATAGGGCAGCTCTCAGCATGCTTCGTTCTCCCAGTAGAGGATTCAATTGAAAAAATATTCGATGCATTAAAATATATGGCGCTTATTCATAAATCTGGCGGAGGTACAGGTTTTTCATTCTCAAGGCTTAGACCACGCGGTGACATCGTTAAGTCGACTATGGGAGTTGCAAGCGGTCCAGTTTCATTTATGAAAATTTTTGATACAGCGACTGAGGTGATTAAGCAGGGTGGTAGACGCAGGGGCGCTAACATGGGGATCCTTCGTGTTGATCACCCCGATATTATTGAATTTATTACAGCTAAAGAGAAGGAAGGTGTGCTGACAAACTTTAACATATCTGTCGGCGTTACTGACGAGTTTATGGAAGCTGTTGAGAATGACAAGTATTATAGTCTAGTGAATCCGAGAAATGGCGCTGTTGTTAAGCGTTTGAAGGCTAAAGCCGTCTTCGATTTAATAGCGACAGCTGCTTGGAAAACCGGTGATCCCGGACTGATATTTTTAGATGAAATCAATAGGAAGAACCCCACGCCCCATGTAGGAGTTATTGAAAGTACGAATCCTTGCGGCGAGGTTCCATTATTACCTTATGAAAGCTGCAACTTAGGTTCTATAAATCTCTCTAAAATGGTTAAAGATGGTGAAATTAACTGGGATAAGCTTAAGCAAACTGTTAGAACAGCCATTCACTTTCTAGATAACGTTATAGATGCCAATAAATATCCAATACCGCAGGTTGAAAAGGCCACTAAAGCGAATAGAAAAATAGGTTTAGGAGTCATGGGATTCGCTGAAATGCTCATAAAGCTGGGAATCCCCTATGATTCGGAGGAGGCTCTTGCAATAGCCGAGAAAGTTATGTCATTTATATCAGAGGAGGCTCGAAAGAAGTCTGTTGAATTAGGCGAAGAAAGAGGATCATTCCCAAACTTTCCAAGTAGCGTCTGGGATAAAATGGGCTATAAAGCTATGAGAAACGCAACTGTAACGTCAATAGCCCCAACTGGAACAATAAGCATAATCGCTGGAACATCAAGCGGGATCGAACCTCTATTCGCTGTAGCATTTGTCAGAAACGTTATGGGAACACAGCTCTTTGAAGTAAATCCCATCTTCGAACAGATAGCCAAGGAGAGAGGTTTCTACAGCACTGAGCTAATCTCAAAAATTACTAAAACTGGATCAGTTCAAGGCTTAAGTGAGATTCCATCAGATGTCAAGAGAATATTCGTAACAGCCCTAGAAATAGCGCCAGAATGGCATGTGCGAATGCAGGCAACCTTCCAAAAGTACACGGATAATGCAGTTTCAAAAACAGTTAATTTGCCATATGAAGCCACAATAGATGATGTTAGGAGAATATTTATGATGGCCTACAAATTGAAGTGTAAAGGAATAACAGTATACCGATATGGTAGCAAACCGGAACAAGTTTTAGTGGTCGGTGGGGTTCATTCCCAAAGTGCGGGTTCGACTGCAACGCCCCCACCCTATATTCAAGCATCATCAGAATTTGCTGGCGAATGTCCAAGAGGAGTATGTTCTTACTAAAATCTAAAATTTTCCTCACAAAAAGATTGGTGGTTTCTTGAATTTTCATTCAACAATAGTGAAATTTATGAGGCTGATAATATCTAGATTATTATAGCAACGTTATTTGGAGACGACATAAATTGAAATACAAAATAAACAAAAGCGAAGATGCCCTAATAATCGTTGATGTTCAAGTCGACTTCTGCCCTGGAGGAGCCCTACCTGTTCCAGAAGGCGACAAAATAGTTCCAATATTGAACAGATATATTGAAAAATTCGATAAAATTGGAGCTTTAATAGTTGCTACAAGAGATTGGCATCCGCCGAATCATTCCTCATTCAAGACTTACGGTGGACCTTGGCCTCCGCATTGTATTCAAGGAACCAATGGCGCAAAGTTTCATCCAAACTTACGTCTTCCTAAGAGAACTAAAATTATATCTAAAGCTACTGATCCCCGTAAGGAGGCTTATTCAGGATTTGAAGGAACGAATTTAGGTGAGGAACTTAAGAAAGCTGGTGTAAAAAGAGTTTTTGTCGGAGGGCTTGCAATAGAATATTGTGTAAAAAGTACAGTTTTGGATGCGTTAAAGCACAGCTTCGAAGTTTTCCTTCTAGAGGACGCTATTAAAGGCATAGGTGCTAAGCCAGGAGATATTGAGAAAGCAATAAAAGAAATGCTCCGTGAAGGCGCTAAAAAAATATCGTTAGCTGACATAGAGTAAAAAATAAAAGAATGTTGAAAATTCAAAAATTGAGGATGCTGAGAAAAGAGGGCGTCTATAGAGAATATATCCTTGTTCTTATTCGGTTGAGCTCACTATCTCGGCTTCTGCATGTCTTCGACTTATTCTAGTTATTTTAACTCTTACGTGATCTCCCGGCTTCGCATTAGGTATGAATGTTACTAATCCCTGTATTCTGGCTACTCCATCTCCTCTTCGACTAACTTCCTTAACTTCAACATCGTACTCTTTTCCAAGCTCAACTGGTTTAGGTGGAAATGATCTTCGTCCCCTATTGAAGCGTCTTCCTCTTCCTTCGTTTTGCATTTTTTCACCTCACATCAGTTTATTTTTTCCGCGTTTTTACAGGACAGTTAGCTTCCCATATCTGCCAACGTTTAATTGTGGTTCTCCCCTGAAAGATTTAATATAGCCATTTTCAATCTTTATTGTATCATTAACTTTCACTTGCTCAATTTGCTCATTCCATAAGGAGAGCTTTATTGTGCCAGTTTCATCACCTATGACTGCATTAGCAACCCTAAAGACTTGACCGCTAAACCTCGAAACGACCTCTCGAGGCTCTGAAATCTCTAAAACTTTAGCTACTAAGTTGACTCTACGCATTCCATCCCTCAATTCCTTAATTTTCACTTTCTCTTCCTCCTTTCACGTTTTTCCGCGATTCCAGGAGCGGATACCTAGTTCTCGCTTGCTTAAGAATTGAATCATAATGGGAAAATCTTATGAATGCCACGATTTACTAAAAATAGTATTTTTAATTTATTTGGCGTATCAGCTATATTCGGTGATTTTCTTTCGGTCAGCATCTATTTTCGTCCTGTATCGCGGAACTAACACCAAAGCAGAAAAGATGAGAAGGTTTACTTCCCACTTTACCACTCTGATGTTAGCGGTAGAATAATAGAGTTAATGCTACATATAAGGCTTTACCCTTTTTATCAATCATTAATTGGCTTAAAGCCCCTCTTTGAATCTCCTGTAGGTTGCGTAATCCACGTATTCAATAAATTCATTTTCTGCTTGATATTTAACTGTGAATTTCTGTCGTTTCCTCTTATCCTTAATCTGACTTGTCGTTATAAATAAATAAGCATCACTTCCAGCGCCTGAACCATAACTCACTATCATTATCCTCTTGTAAGGTTCAGCTTGATCAAGTATGGCAGCTAACCCTATTGGCGAAGATCCAGAATACGTATTGCCAAATTTTGAAACCTGTAAACCTGGCATGTACTGTTCAGGTTTGAAGCCTAGAGCCGTCGCCGCTTTAACCGGAAAACTTGGGTTAGGTTGATGACAAACAAAATAATCTATATCACTAGGTTTAAGGTTCATTTTCTCCATTAGTTTTTTTCCTGCCTTCAAAATATGCTTAAAGTAGGCTGGTCCACCTGTAAACCGTCCGCCGTGACGTGGGTATGGTTCTAAATCTCTTCTCCAAAAGTCAGGTGTATCAGAGGTGCAAGAATACCATCCTTCAACTTCAGCTATGATATCTTTCATACCAAAAATAAATGCTGCCCCGCCGAAGCCTACAAAAAAGTCTAGTTCTCCCCCCGGTTCTCCTCTTGGAGCTGCTTGAGCATTATCAGCGCCGATAACCATCGTATATTCTATGGGGTCTTTCGGATAATATGTTAGCGCCATAGCGTCTTTAAACATGCTTGTTGCAGCTTTACATGCAAATTCCATGTCTATTGCATCTATACTCTGTACACCTTCAGCTCTTTCCTCCTCACCAAGCTTAAGAACTTGGGCAACCTTGGATGCTATCGGATTAACGGCGTAGGGATTTGATTCTGAACCTACATAGATTTTTCCTACAAGTCTATGATCCACGCCTGAATGTATTAGGGCTAATTTTCCAGCTTCGACTGCAGCTGTTATCGCATCTTCATCTATGAATGGAACTGACCGTTCCATTTTTCCCTCTTTGATTCTAAATTTCGAAACGTACACTCCATAGCCTACTATTCCAGGCGCATCGTATTCTTTATTCGGTTTAGTTATTTCATATGGCTGATACGGATAGTATTCATCGGCGAAAGTGAATGTTAGAGAAATCATCGGTATGATATCGCTTTTATCAACCGAGTATCTTCGTCTAAATCTTGGAACAACCTCTCTTCCCTCAAAATCGGAGAGATCTACTGGCTTATCATTTTTCACTATTATATCAGTTAATCTTCCGGGAACCTTAACTTTTCCATTATGAAAAGATACGATTCCATAAAAATAGGCGCCTAGCCTCTTAAATCTATTTGTTGGTTCCCTAACAATTGTACATGTTTCTAGAATTCCTTTCTCATAGAAGAATTCGATATCTTCCATTTTATTAAGGCTTTTCCTACCGCAATTTCCACAATATTTTTTAGGTCTAAAATACTCTTTTCCACAGAAGGGGCACCTATTACCCTTAAGTCTATCCCCAATATAGGAAACTCTTCTTTCTATCGGTTCGCTTCCCATTTCTTTACCTCCCTAAAATATGAACATAAACTTTTGTTCCAAACCCCTCAATTTCCTGTACGCAACCATAAATTAGATCGCCATCAGGCTCTATCTGTCTTTCTCCCGCTTCACCTTTAATTTGTTTAACAACCTCAAAAATTTGCGCTCCTCCAGTTGCGCCGAGTGGATTTCCATCTGCTTTTAATCCTCCATCCGTGTTCACATAAATCTGTCTTCCATCAACTTCATAAAAACCCTTGTAATCCTCAAAGTTTTCATAAAGTTTTCTCCAGGCAGTGCCTTTCTTAATGAAGCCTAAATCCTCTAGAGCTATCATCTCTAGAACTGTTGACTGATCATAAATCTCCAATAATTTTATATCATCTGGACTTATATCAGCCATTTTAAGAGCGTTTTCCATAGCTATTTTGCTCGCGATGAAGCCGGTTCTATAAGATCTTGAAGGATAAGATATAAAATCTGTTGCTAAAGAGGAAGCAAGCACGTAAACAAGGTTGTCAGTGTATTCCTTTGCTCTTTTAGGGCTTGCCAGTATTAGAGCTGTCGCTCCATCAGATATTGGTGCAAAATCATATAATCCAAGCACTCTGTTTTTTCTGGCCGCAAAGACCCTATTAATATCGATTTCTCTTTGAAAATGCGCATACTCATTTTTCAAGGCATTATGATGATTTTTAACGGATATATGTGCTAATGTCGTCATTAACTTCTGTTGTTCTTCACCCCGAATATTGTATGTTTTAATGTATTCTCTGAGAAGTAGCTCGTGGCTTGTTTCTGGTGTTCCGCCCGCATAATAGCTCCAGTGATCCACAAGAAGCATGAGGTTATCCCTTATCTTACTCCATCTATCAGTCATCTTCTCCATTCCGCCGACAAGAACAACATCATACTTGCCAGCTTCTATGGCGTTACAAGCGTTTGATAATGCTGAACTAAATGATCTCATTTTTTCAATTGGTATATTTAGCTCTAATAGCTGAGATATGAAGCCTTCTTCCAAACCCACCTTATTAGTAACCTGTAATAAATAGTCTGAAACATAACAAGCATCCAGATCTTTTCGTTCTATCCCTGCAGCCTCTAAAGCCATCAAGCCTGCTTCATCAATTAGATCTTCCGGATCCAATTCATAATGTTCGCCAAATTTAGTTCTACCAACACCGACTATTGCAGGTTTTTCTCTCATATGCTTCTTCCTCTCAGACTAATCATCTCTTTGAAGAGTTAGTCTTAAAAGACTTGCTATATTCCGGAAAAATTTGAAATGAGGTTTCTAATAAAGTTTCTAATAAAAGATATTTAGGTGCAATAGGCAATATTGAAAGAGATAAAAATGAATGTTAGCATCATCCCATTAGCATGCTGTACTAGGTTGCGTTTCACCACTTCTGAATGGTGTAGAAGTCTTACTAGAAATTCTATCTAAAGATTTCGCGGTCATCTACCCAACATTCATGAATTTAAGAGAAATGCCCAGAGTTGATTTAGCAGTTGTTGAAGGAGGCGTTGGGTGTCTTCTTCAACTACACTTAAGGAACCGCATGAGTTTTAATATGCTATCCCTTTATCGCTTTTCTGCAACATAAAAATTCTAGAATAATATTCATCTATGAGAAACCAATCAACATACTAGTGAATCTGAAAGACAATAATAAAGGGAACTGGTGGCCGAGAAAATTGAATTACAAGATCGTTATTTAAGGGAGAAAATTTATCATGGCAAAGATATTCTTTCTAGTTTCAGGCGAGAATCCAACTCTACCTTTCTCTGAGGTTAAATCTATACTTAAAGCTGAAGGATACGAATATTGTGTCTTAAAGAATTTTACTCAGTTATTGAGAATAAAAGCTGATGTAAATTGTGTGAATGCAGTTAAATTTAGGTCAGCGTTAGCTAAAGCTGGCTGTTTAGAAATATTCAATTGTAAGGCTACAATAAACGAAATATTAGCTAAGATCGAAAAGGTAGATTTCACACGGTTCTTGGGCGATGATGATTCATTTGCTGTTAGAGTTATGAGAGTGAGAGGAGCCTCCCCAAACCTTAGCTCTCTCGCACTAGAGCGAAAAATCGGCGAAATCATATTTAATAAAGTTAAAAACAGAAAAGTTAATCTCAAAAATCCCGATAAGACCTTCTTTGGCGTATTAACAGATGAAATGTTCTTTTTCGGCTTAAAGATCGCCGAAATAAAACATAAAGACTTATGGAAGCGAAGACCTAGAAAAAGAGTATTTTTTCATCCTGCGGCTTTGACACCTAAGATTGCGAAGTGCATGGTTAATCTAGCACAGTCAAGAATAGGGGACTTAGTTTTAGATCCATTCTGTGGAACTGGAAGCTTACTGATCGAAGCTGGCTTAATAGGATGCCGAGTAGTAGGCTTAGATGTTAAAAAGTGTATGGTGGATGGAAGCCTAAAAAATTTAAGATTCTTCGGCGTAAAACCTGAGGGGCTAGCTGTAGCAGATGCCCGCTATCCTCCGCTCTCTGTAAAAAGTGTCGACCGCATAATTACGGATCCTCCCTATGGCACAGCGTCTTCAACTCTTGGTTTTTCAACAAAAAAACTTATAGAATTGTTCTTTTCAGCGGCTACTGATATACTGAAGGATGATGGTATAATATGCATTGCAGCGCCGAAGACCGTTAAGATTTATGAGATAGGTCCAAGATATGGATTTAAGCATCTTGAATCCCATTTCATTTATGTTCACAGGAGATTGACGCGTGAAATCGCGGTCTTTAAGCGTGGAGACGATTAAAATGAGCTTGAGAATAGTTTTCTTGGGAACTGCTGGAAGCGTGCCGACAAACGATAGGTCGCTTCCCTCAATAGTTGTTCAGCGTAAGGGTGAGATATTAATGTTTGATTGCGGAGAGGGAACCCAAAGACAGATGATTAAAGCCAGAGTAGGGTTTAACCGCAAGATGAAAGTTTTCATAACGCATATGCACGGAGACCACGTCTTAGGATTACCCGGAATAATTCAAACAATGTCGCTTCTAGGTAGAGACAAACCGCTTCAGATATATGGTCCCCACGGAATTAAAGCCTTCATAGAGGCAGTAATCAGTACGATAAAATTTTGGTTAGCATTTCCAATAGAGATCTATGAAATAGGACGGGAGGGACTAATATGCGAGGAAGAAGAATATGAAGTGCATGTTGCCTGGGCTGAACATTCAATTCCATCCCTAGCATATGCATTAGCTGAAAAACCTAGACCTGGAAGATTCTATCCGGAGAAAGCCCTCGCACTAGGTGTTCCACGAGGACCCCTATGGTCAAAGCTCCAAAAAGGCATGAAGATCACGCTTCCAAATGGAAGAATAATTAAACCAGAGGAAGTTCTTGGTCCTCCTAGACCCGGCAGAAAGATAGTTTATACAGGTGACACAAGACCTTCAGATAGGATAGTTAAGTTGGCTAAAGATGCTGATGTTTTAATTCATGAGGCGACTTTTGATGATGAAATGATTGAGCGAGCTCGAGAAGATGGTCACTCAACACCAGGTGAAGCGGCTAAAATAGCCCTAAAGGCTGGCGTAAAACTTTTGGTCTTAACACATATAAGTGCAAGATATAATAGGCCGGAAATTCTGTTAAAGCAAGCCCAAAAAATTTTTCCAAATGTTTGTGTGCCCAATGACTTGGAGGAGCTTGAGATACCTCTTCCAAAAAATGAAGAAAACGTTGAAGAGAAGTAAGCTCGTAATTCAGCATAAAGTTATTGGTTAAGTAATTTTCTCAATCTCCTTATGCTTTCTTCAATATTATTCTTGGATTCTATCACTAATGCTCCATTATAATTTGCTTTTCTTAAACTCTCTATAAATTTTGGCCAATTTATGTTGCCAAAACCTATTCCAAGGTGAAGATCAGAATGTCCATCATTATCGTGTAAATGAACATGAACTATTTTATTGCGGAATTTCTCTAGGAAATCAAATAATTGACCGTTTATATTCGCGTGTCCAACATCGAATGTTAACCCGAGATTTAAGCCTTCCTCACCTAAGTCTTTATAAAATCTTTCGAATTCATCTATTCTCTTAAGTAGAAAAGGAAAGGGATCCGGAACATTTTCGATTGTTATTTTCAAGTTATATTTGTTGGCTTCATGAAGTAGCTCGCGAACAGACTTCAAATTTATTTCCCAATCCATGCCGGGGTATGCGTCACCTATAGCGCTCTGAATGCCTGGATGGAAAACCCAATATTCCGAATTTAGCTGCGCTGAGAATTTTATTGATTTCTTAAGCCTCTTCATTACAGCATGCCTGATGCTTGGCGATGTAGAGGCAATATTTATGTCAGCAAAGGGGGCATGAACACTTACATGAATACCCTCCCTTTTAATGATTCTCTTAAGCATATCCACTCTTCGACTATTAAGCATGTGAGCTCCCTCATCCATTATCTCCAAATGTTCAATGTTAATTCTACTTATGCGCTTCATAGCTACTCGGAAAGATTCGTTAAGGCAAAAGAGTGTTGATAAGCCTAGACGCATAACCTTACTAAGCCTCCATTCACAATTATTTTCTGATCATCTTGCTGTTTTAGGTGTAAGCCAATCTATTAGGCTCCGTGGATCATCGCATTGGATTTCAACACGTATAGGTCCAAGTGGCGACTCTCCATAAGGTTGTGAGAAAGATATATGCCCAACATATGCAACCTGCTTATTAAGATAGAAAATTATGCTTTTTCCCCGGATTCCTCTTAAAAGAACAGTTCTTGCAGCGTCAAGAATTAATTCCCTCCTGAGAAGATTATAAAATTTTGTAAGAGCCTCTAACCCTTCAGCCTTTCCGAAAAGTCTTTTGTAATCTCCTTCCTCGATGAGTTTTAAATTAATATCCCCTAGAACCTTTTGAACAGCGATTTTAACTTTATTCGCATCTTCAGTAGGATTAACCTCAACTTCAACCTTAACTTCCACTTTTCCACCTTTTTTATTCATCCTCTATCACTTTCTTTATAATCTGCCTAAACTTTGCTTTTAATTGCTCTATAGATCCTTCATTAACAATCATGTAATCAGCCGTAGCTATCACTTCACCAATACCAACCTCTAGCTCTCTCTGATCACGCATATAAAATGTTTCCCAATCTCTCGGATCATCGCTTCTACCTCTTTTAAGAAGCCGCTGGAACCTAGTTTTAGGAGAAGCATGTATGGCTACAACTTTAAACTTAGGGAACTCCCTCTTAAACGCTCTAACTTCATGGAGGCTACGTAATCCATCAACTACAACAACCTCAGCATCCAAAGCCCTAATTTTCGGGATGCATCTTTTAGCTAAAACTTCCGGCCCCTCTTCAGCTCTAATCTGTAGCATGATTTTCCCTAGATTCTCCGGAGTAGGCTTAAGTTTTCTGCGGGCTACTTCAGCTCTCACCTCGTCACCCATCACCACAACTGGAAAACCGTATTTCCGAAGGATCTCTCTAACGGTTCCCTTTCCGGAGCCAGGCATACCAGTTATACCTATAACCGTTTTGATCATGTCTGACCACTTAAGTGCGTCAAAAATATTTTTAGATATTTTTAGATATTTAAGGAATGGGATGATGAAATCCCGATAGAATGATTAAGCATGGATGATTAAACTATCCGGGGCTGACTGGGAACTTTAAGTAAGCCATGAAGCAAACAGCAACCTCCTTAGAAATACATTTATTTTATTTGTCGGCAACTTCATTATGTGCTAAATGCATTTAGCTAGAAGGTTGATCAATTTGAATATGATTCGCAGCTTTATTGCCTTTGATATTGATGATGAAAACGTTATTAGAAATTTAAGTAAGATTCAGTCAATGCTGCTTGAAACTGGCGCAGATCTCAAACTTGTTAAGCCTGAAAACATACATATAACAATTAGATTTTTAGGCGAAGTTCCCTCAAGCATGATTGAAAAAATTTATGGCGAAATGAATAAAGTGGACTTTTCGCCCTTTGACGTTGAAATTGAAGGTTTAGGCGCTTTCCCAAACTTGAGACGTATAAACGTTATTTGGGCTGGTGTAAAAAAAGGAGCAGATAAACTGAGAAATATATACTATCAGCTTGAACCAAACATCCAAAGGCTCGGTTTGAGACCAGATAATAAAGGTTTTAGTCCGCATATAACAATTGCCCGTGTTAGAACTGGTAGAAAAAGAGATGAAATCGTAAGAATCATTAAGGAATTTGAAAATTATGAATTCGGCGTTATTAAAGCAAAATGCTTAAGATTGAAAAGAAGCGTCCTAACTCCTCGAGGACCCGTATATTCCACCTTAAAGGAGGTATGCCGCTAAAATCTGCCTAAAGCAAGATTCTTGTTTTCAAGTGAAATGAAAAAGGCGAATGGGGAAGTTCATGACTCAAGATTCGGGTGTTAGCTTAAAGGATAAAGCTAAAAGTGTTTGTGAGAGAGTACTTAATAAAGTTGTCCCAAACGTGATTGAGCGGAAGAAAACAATAGAATTTTCTAGACGTTTAATCGAATCTCTAAAACATGAATTGCTAAAGAAGAGTGTAGATGCAGACATACAAATTGAGGGATCCGTAGCAAAAGATACTTGGCTTGCCAGCGAAAAGGATATTGACATTTTCATATTGTTACCAAAAAAGTATGGTAGAGAAGTTTTCATGAAGGTTCTGGAAGCCGCCAAGAAAGTCTCCAGCGGTAACTTTCTAGAGGCTTACGCTGAACATCCATACCTAGAAGCATATATCGACGGTTTCACAGTAAACTTTGTTCCATGCTTTAAAGTCAAAAAAGCAAATGAAGCGAAATCCTCGGTTGATAGAACTCCTTTCCATACGCTTTACATTAAAAGCCGTTTAAACGAGAGCATTAAAAATGAAATACGTTTACTGAAGGCTTTTATGCATGGCATAGGTGTATACGGTGCCGAAATAAAAGTCGGCGGCTTCAGCGGCTACCTCTGCGAACTAATCACACTATATTATGGTTCTTTTCTTAACGTTTTGAAGGCAGCCTCGAAATGGCGCAAAGGAGAAGTTATAGATATCGAGAGACACTATAAGAAAAAAGAAGAAGCTAGAAAAATCTTTCAGAATTCTCCACTAATAGTTATTGATCCAGTTGATAAAAGACGAAATGTAGCCTCAGCGGTTAGAATTAATAGGTTAAACGAGTTCATAATGGCATCTAGGCTCTTCCTTAAGAATCCAGATATAAGATTCTTCTATCCGAAGGAAACCAATCCCTACTCAATTGAGGATCTTCTGCGTATTATGGATTCTAGAGGATCAACCTTCATTTTCGTTAAAACCGGAGCGGTAAAAGCTGTTCCAGACATACTTTGGGGGCAACTGTTCAAATCTCAGAAAGCACTCATAAACTTAATTAAACAGTTTGATTTCGAAATTATACGCAGTGAAGTCTGGAGCGATGAGAAAAGCGCAAATATATTCCTATTTGAATTAAATTCACGTTTTCTTCCAAGCATTGAAAGACATATTGGGCCGCCGATTGAAAAAGCAGTTAACTGCGAAAGATTTCTAGAGAAGCATCTCAGTTCTAAAGACACTTTATCCGGTCCTAAAATTGAAGGTGATAGGTTGGTTGTTTATAGGCGAAGGCGATTTACGGACGTTGTTTCCCTCCTAAATGAAAAACTGAAAGATGGAGGGAGAAATTTAGGTATCGCAGATTTAATTTCGCAAGCTTTCACAGATTCACTGAAAATTCTAGTAAATGAGGAAATCAAAGAATTTTATTCTACCAATTATAAGTTTGCGTTATTTCTGTCAGAATATCTTAGAGGAAAACCTTCTTGGTTATCATAGGATAAATGTCTCCTAATTAGCTTATTATTGGAGACCGATGATGGAAACTGTTCCTCTAAATGAACTCAAAAATGAGAGATATAGGCATATTATCTGCTATCCCAAATACAGCCTAGAGGAATTCAAAAAAAGAATCAATGACATGAGGAAATTAGGTGTTAAAGCATTATGTTTTAAGGGTAACAAACTCATCGTGAATGTTCCAGTTTTAGGCAAGGGTTATGTAGGAATAGTTCTGCTCGCAATCCTTGATGATGGGAATAAAGTAGCTTTAAAAATCCGTAGAACTGATGTTGAAAAGGACAGGATAATTCACGAGGCTGAAATGCTCAGTATTGCCAACAGCGTAAATGTTGGACCTAGAATGTTGGGTTACACAAATGATCTTTTAATGATGGAGTATGTTGAAGGGCATCTATTTCCAGAGTGGATTAAAAAACTGGGAAAAAATGAGAAAGAATCTTCTAGGCTTCACGGTGTATTAAGAGATATTTTAGAACAATGTTGGAGACTCGACTCAGTTGGATTAGACCATGGAGAGCTAAGTCGAGCGGATAAGCACTTAATTGTTGATATTAAGGACAAAGTTTATATTCTAGATTTTGAAGAAGCCAGCGACAAAAGGCGAACTGCTAATGTGACATCTATAAGTCAATACCTTTTTATTAAGGGAGAAATTGCAGATCTAATAACACGGAGAATCAGTCGGGTAGATGTGAATAAACTTATTCAAGCGCTAAAATCTTATAAAGCGAATCAATCGAGAAAAAACTTCGAATTAATCCTAAAAACCTTGAAGATAGATCACCCAAAATATCCCTAACAAAATTTTTAATGTTTTGTAATGCTCGTCAATAATAAAAAATATTAGAAGGGTAGCAAGTAAATCGCTGAAAAGACGCAATTACCACTCTTCTTCTTCCCAATCCTCTTCTTCCCACTCTTCTTCCTCCCATTCTTCTTCCCAATCCTCTTCCCATTCTTCCTCCTCTTGCATGTTTTCCTTCTCTGACATGCCCCTCACCAAATAATGATGCATCATGAAAAACCAAATAAATATTAATGTTCACCGAAAGGTTTTGTTAGAAATAGACATGAAGATTGCAGATTAAATTTTAACCTACTTGTGTGGTTCTCAGGAGATTTTCTGAAATTATTTCAAAATCTTTCCAGTTTCCATATACCATAAGTATAAATCTAGTTCTCCAAGTCTGAGGTTTGTTCTCTCAGCTAAATCATTCAATATCTTCTCGATTTCCATATATCTCCGTCTTGTCAAAGCCTTGCCTTTCAGCTTACAAATCAACCTGTATCTCGATAAAACATTAAGTATGTGAAAATCTATTATAGATAGATTCATAAAACCAATGTTTCTAAGAAAATGGCTTGCCTCTTTATATCCCAGTCCTTTAATATTCCGCACCAGCCATTCTCTCAAAGATTTCTCGCTTACGGGAGAGTGTAAAATGTTTTTTAGGGCTTCAATTTTTCTCCTTGCTTCAACAATATACCTCGCCCTAGAAACTGGATAGCGGTGACCTAGAACCCTAAGTTTTTCAGCCAATTCCTCCTCTGAAAAGATTAAGAACCCCTCTCCAATCTCTGATTGAATTTTTATGCTCTTTTCAGCATTAAAATTTGCCGTTAATATGCAGAAACAAAGTTCTTTAAATATTTCAGTTATCGATTTACTTCCATTCTCCTTAAATTCCCTTACTCTAGTGCTAACTAAATCTCTGACTTTGCTATTCTTAATTTTTCTAATCGCCCTTACTAATTTGCTCATATTTGCATTTTCAGACATTTCCGACCGCAATCTTACGCTTATACTTGTTTACATCAAAGACTCCAATCCAATAGTCCTCCCTTCAAGCCTAAGATTTCTTTATTCCCCTATTTGCACTATGCTCCTAACCCATCCGTCGAAGATTAAGGCTAAGGCTCCTCAGATCTTAAGAATCTATCTACTGAAGGTGGTCACTAAAATTTTTAGAGACTTATAACAAACATCAAGCGTTCAATAAGCTCCTTATACCTATTTCTTATAGTTACCTCAGTAACTCTCGCTATTTCAGCAATTTCCCTTTGGGTTCGCTTTTCACCAACTAATACTGAAGCCACGTAACTCGCTGCAGCCGCTATACCTGTTGGTCCTCTACCAGAGGTAAGTTTAAGTTCACTTGCCACATTAAGTATTTTACTTGCGATTTCCTCAACTTTCCCCTGCATTGTAAGTTGATTTGAAAATTTAGATATGTATTGACTCGCCTTAAGAGGTGGTATAGAGAGATCTAACTCCTTAACAAGAAACCGGTAGCTTCTACCCACTTCTCTTTTACTTATGTTAGCGGCGCTTGCTACTTCATCCAATGTTCTTGGAAGACCGCATTGTCTACAAGCTATGTAAACGGCGGCTGCGCTTATCCCCTGTATTGATCTTCCACGTATAAGTCTCTCTTTAACGGCTTTCCTATAAATTACCGAGCTTGTTTCAAGTATGCTCTTTGGTAAGGAAAGGTTACTGGCTATTTTTGTAATTTCTGAAAGGGCATAGGCGAGATTCCTTTCTATGGCATCTGAAACTCTTATTCGCCTTTGCCACTTTCTAAGTCTATACATTTGCGCCTTTTGACCAGCATTGAATTTTTTACCGAATACATCTTTATCATGCCAATCGATAATTGTAGATAATCCTTTATCGTGTATTGTAAATGTAACTGGCGCGCCAACTCTTGATCTCTTATTTCTTTGCTCATTATCAAAAGCCCTCCACTCCGGTCCCTGATCGGCTATCTTCATATCTATAACGTATCCGCATTCCATGCAAACTACTTCAGCAGCTTCGTAATCACGCATCAACTTTGTGCTACCGCATTCTGGGCACCGTCGAATATCCTTTAACATTGGAGAAAAAATTTCCTCTTTCTTCCTCATTTTCTTCTCTTCCTCTTTAAATGTTTAGATTTGGGCAAAATATAAAGTGGATAATTAACAATTTTCTCAGGTTTACGATTCTTAACCTTAATTTCAATATAAGGTGATTTCACAGGACCAAAAATATCGAGGACAACTCCAATCGGCTTCTTCTTAAAATCAAAAACCGTTACTCCTATTTTTGGAGGGCTCTCCACTTTGGCTATAGCCCTATTACCCGGGCCGATGTGGAGAACTTGCCCGATCTTTTTCAAGCTGATGCCTCACCTAAAAGAGATGGATAAAAAAATGAACTCTGCGAATTATTTAAATATTTCTTAGATTCCAATCACACGGTCAACTTTTTAAGTTCAATCGCAACCCTTCTAAGGATTTGATTTTTCCGTTTTTTGTCTTTTTTGACCGCTATAAAACCAGTTTTGATCCAGGGAAGGCGGGGATAAGCCGCGTCAAGATGGATTTCGTAGTTTAAACCTAAACTTTTAACGACTTTTTCAAGCATGTTGATGTTTGGCGATGGAACACAAAGTTTTTTAGGTAAACGTCTTCCTTCACGCCTAGATTTTGAAGAATCAAAGTAAACCGGCCATAAAATTATCTCATCTCTCTTCTGCATTTCAAACGCCTAAAGAATTCTAAGAATTCGACAGAATAAAGATGTTTAGGTATCCGCTTATTTTTTCTTACTAATCAGAACAGCGTTTAGAACGCCGCACTGTCCTGGTCTGGATGTGACTTTAGCTGTTCCAAGAGGCGTTTCTATAATAGAGCCTTTTGTTATCACACCTCTCCTATCATAATCTACATTAGCTGGATTTTCTAGAACTCTAACAATTTCAACCTTTTTCGTTTCTCCGGTTTCGGGATCCGAAACATTCACCCATTTAGTACTTACCAATCTAACTTTTATGTTACCGCCTCTCCTACGGTCTATCTTAATTTTATGTTTACCTAAAGTCGTTTCAGTTGGAAAAGAACCCATTTCATACTTTCGTTTTCCTCTATATGGCCTCTTCTTTCCGCCAGTGGGTTTTCTCTTATGTAGATCGCCATGCCAAACAGACATAAATATTTCCCTCTTCTCTTAAGAAGAAAAGAGAAGACTCGGGCTAATATAAGCTTAACGGAAGCAGAAGCTTAACAACTACTTACTAACCGTCGCTTCACTAATGAAAGCATCTACGTAGTCTTTTAGTATTTCTATATCCACCGAAGGCTTTGGCACTCTCTCTTCACCCATATCTAAGAGATCAGTCTTCAGCTTGTCAGGTCTAATCCCCTCTAATGCGCTTTTTGCGCAAAGAGCCGCTCCTAAACCAGTAGCTTCCGGAAATGTCGCCTTAAAAACCTCCCTGTCATTAAATAATGCTGAGAGAGTTGATAGATATATACTATTTTTGGCGAAGCCCCCTTGAACAACTATGTTAACGTTTCTTCCCTCCGTTATTAGATTTATTGCCACATAAGATTCTATAGCCAAATACAGATTTAGCAGGTGATAGGCTTCTTTAGCGCTTCTAATGAAAGCTTTTCCAATTATTTTTGCCTTAGAATCTTGAAATTGACCAGAACCTTTAACCAAACCTGGGATTATAAAATCCTCTTTACGTTTTAGAATATCATTTAACAGATCTACATCGAAGCTTATGTTTCCGGGATCTACCGAGAACCTATCCCTTATAATCGCTGTATAGTATTCGTACTCAAATCCACCCTTAAACTTAGATGACCTAACTGGTCTACCATAAGCATCCACATAATACAGGACATCTCTATACAAGTCTTCCCTTTGGGGCTTAAATTTTGTTCCAGGATACATGAATACACACCATGTTCCCGTTGACGCCAATAAAAACTCTTCATCTCTAGCAATATACGATAATAGACAAGCGTTTGAATCATGTATTCCCGGAGTAACCACCAAGCTGGAACCATTAACTGTAAATTCGCCTATTGGATTCCAAACATCTGCCATCCTAGGGGATCTAGTATCCACCTCTAAGTTTTCAGCAATCTTACTCCAATCTCCTCTTGTAATATCGTATAAATAGGTGTGACACCCTATACTTGTAATCTCACTGGCTTTTAAACCAGTAAGTCCATACGTAAGATATTGGGGTAGAAATAGGATTTCATCTATATCATTGAATATATTGGGAAACTTTTCTCTTATCCAATAAACTTGTATCCCTGCGTTTAAAAGCTGTCCATATGGAGGTGTACCGGTCAACATGTAAAGTTCAAGAGGACTCCCAAATTCACTATAAAATTTATCTCTAATTTGTTTATCAATCTCCTGATTATAAGATATCACGGGAAACCTCAAAACGCCATTTTTAAGGTTCGCTATTGTAGCGCCATAAGTCGTTACGGCTAATGCCTCAATCCGCCACTTTTTTACAGCATCCATAAACTTAGTTTTCATCCAAGAAACTATTGATTCAGCATCATCACAGAGTAAATTGTTTATCTTCACTTCCTCTATTCTTGTGAAATCCGAATAAATTGGCTTTAAATCTTCAGAGAATACGAGAAACTTTTTGTTTGATTTACCTATATCAAAGACTGCTATAACCCTCTCCATAAAACATTCCATCCCCTAAAAAATATTTTTTAAGAAATAATTATAAAATTGTTTAAGACAAGTTATCATCTATTGTCCTTTTAAAAGCTGCTGGCAGAGTCTCCTCCCCTCTTCTCTCAAATATTTTCTTTAGTTGGCGCTTCATAACATGGATATTTCGACTCAAACCAAAATAATCCGCAAAAAAATCTGTTGTTTTCAGAATTATATCCCTACCATTCTTCTCTCGCGTGATCAATCCCATATCAGCTAATTCCTTTATATGTTTATAGGCATGTTTTCCCCGAGTTTCAATAACCTTTTTTTGTGTAATAGGTTGTTTATAGGCGATGTAAGATAGCGTTCTTAGGGGGCCGGTTGTTAGAAGCGGTCTTATTGCAAGCTTTCTAACCCTGTTTGAATATTCGGTTTTTAGTTGCATAACAAATCTATGATCCTCAAGCTCAATTATTTCTATGGCTGTATTGCGCTGCATATAATCCTTCATCAATGCTCTTGCAAGTTTCTGAACTTTCCTCTCAGATCTAGAGCCCACAATACTACATAAAGTCTTAAGATCAAGGGGGCGACCAGCCACATAGAGTGCAGCCTCAATCAGCCTGATTTTAGCTTCAACATTCTCTTTTCCCCTCTTCCTCTTTTTCTGACTGAGTTTTTCCTCCTTACCGCTATCAATATGAATTGTAGAAGCCAGCGTGGTTGCAGTCAACTTCAGTCACCCCCACTTTCTCCATTCAGTGTTATATAGATTTCACCAAGTTCTTCATTTTGCCATAAAGTAACTTTCCCCTTCTGAGCCATGAAGAGAAGAACTATAAAAACCTTAATCATTTCTATTCTCTCTAAGCCTTTCACAAGAGCCGAGAAAGTTATGATTTCACCCTTACTAACTAGCAGATGCATTTTTCGGAGAAGCTTATCTATTTCATCTTCAATCTCCATTAAATAGGCACTTAAGGTTGGAATTACCTCCGGTGGCGGAAGAAGAGGTTTAGGAGGAGACTTAATAGGTTGAATTCTATCACTTCTTAAGGCTTCATCCAAAGCCTCTAAAAGGTTCTGTATGGTTGTAGTGGTTAACTCATAACGTAATGGCAAGATAAGCGGCGGTGGTATAAAGTCTGAACTTGGCTTAGGAGGGGGTGGAGGTGCCTCCTCAAGCTTTAGAAGCAAATTGGATTTCAATAAGTATATTGATGCTGAGGAGTCGAGAGCTACGCCTGACGCTCTAAAATCTACGCTTGCCCTCCGCTCCATTTCCTCGAGAAAAGATAGGAGAAGAAAAGCTATATCTATGCTCCATGGATTTATCCTCTGTAATCGACGAATATCAAATAATATGTCCCATGGAGGATGAAAATAAAAGGGTTTATTCTCCTTTTCTGTTTTCATGGCTACGCTGCCCTCTTGAATGTTGTTGAAACAACATGTGATACGCCATTCTGGCTATAAACCCCATATATTCTGTCAGCTTTACTAATCATTTCAGGTTTTAAAGTTATGATTATGAATTGCAGTTTCGCTTTAGAAGCTTCTTCAGAAAGCAATTCACCTAACCTCTCAACGTGAAAGGCATCTAAATGTGCATCTATTTCATCAAATAAGTAAAATGATGCAGGAGAAAACTCTTGTAAAGCAAAAAGAAACGCAACTGCTGAGACGGATCTTTCACCGCTACTCGCTCCACTGACTAATATTGGAGATTTACCGGGAAACTGAACCATCATATCAACTCCTCCAGCAAACGGATTCTCTGGATTTTCAAGCTTTAGAGATGCACTTCCTCCACCAGTTAGCCTAAAGAAATATGTATTTATTCGTTCATTTATTTTATTGAAAGCGTCCATGAAGACTCTATATTTTTTCTGTTCGATTTCATCAATGAACTTTAAAATAGCCAGCTTCTCTCTTTCAAGCTCGTTTAACCTGACGGAAAGCTCCTTATATCTTGAAACTTGCTCTCTATATTGTGTTTCAGCTAGCTGATTAACAGCACCTATACCTTCAAGCTCTTTCTTCATTAATTCCAATTGTCTATCGATCTCAATCTTCTGAAAAGTAGCTTGCGTGTCTAATGGTTTTTCATAGCCTCGCATCTTTAATTGTTCCCAATAACGATTCATTTGTAACTTCATGGTTTGCATCTTGAGCTTCAATTCGTTAAGTTCTCTTATGCTTTCTTCATATTCTTTTTCAAGCTTCATCAATTCATAGTCTAAGGCATCTATTTGCGATGTGAATTTCTTTGTTTCTTCTTTAGCGCTTATAAGCTCTTTATCTATCTCCTCCTTCTCTCTTTCGAGATCTTCTATTCTTTTCTTTGTTTCCTCTCTTTCTTTAAGCGTCTCTTCAATTTCTTTTTCTGCAGCTGAAATCTGCTTAGAAATATCATTTATTTGTGAGGTCAAATTTTCCAGGCTTCTCTTTAAAATATTCTCTATCTTCGATTTTAGAGTTGAAATCTCGTACTCTACATTATTGTAATTCTCTTTTAGAAGAATAATCTCATGCATAATTTTTTCACGTTGCGTTTCAGCATCATGCATCTTTAATAAGTCTACTTCATTCTTCACGCGCTGAAGTTCTTCCTTGATAAGTTTTTCCATATCATTTATTTCTCTAAGTCTAATCTCGAAGGAAGCTATTTGCTCCCTATCCTTCTTTATTTGATTCGATAAATTCGCTATTTTATCTTCAACTTGCCTAATGTTTAATTCGGTCTGAGCAACACTTTTCCTAACTCGGTTAACTTCGCTTTCAAGTTTACCAATGGACTCAGATAAGCTCACTATCTCACTTTGATTTTTATCTATTTCCTCCTCTATTTCTGCAATTATATTCTCCCTATTCTCAAGGTGATTTTTCAAAGTTTTAACGGCGCGATCTAGATTTTTCAGAGCTTTTTCGCTTGGTACAAAAGAGGATAAATCGATGGGGGTTCTATGAAAACCGCTTTCAACTCCTCCGCCAGCTTCATATAAATCTCCATTCAATGTAACCGCCCGGAAACCTTCCTTAGAGGCTCTTATTGCAGAGTCTTCATTTAAAGCTAGAAGGGTATCGCCTAAAACGAAGTTTACGGCCGGTTCGTATTGTTTTTCATATTTAACAAAAGATATGATTTTCTCTTTCACTCCCTCAATATTAGGTGCTTCAATTTTGCTATTTCTCTTATTGTTCGGTGACAAGCCATTTAATGGTATTATTTTAACCTTCCCGAGTTTCATACGCTTCAACGTTTCTATACATGTAAATGCGACATCTAAGTCTTCAACAACTAAAGAGTTAAGCCAACCGGAAGCTGCAGCTTCTACTGCCTTCTCATATCCCCTTTTAATTTTTATTAGATTTCTAAGTCTTCCATGTATGCCTTCTATAACGCCTAAGGCACTTAGTTCTTCAATATTTTTTAATGCTATTTCCTCGGATCTAATCTTTTGTATAAGATCTTTTTGTGCTCCAAACTCTATAAGCGCTTCCTGCGCTATTTCAACAATTCTTTCCGCTTCTTTAACCTCTTTTTCTAAAAGAGCTCTCTGCCTTCTTCTTTTTTCTAATATTTCTCGAAGATTTTTTAGTTGTTCTGCTTGTTTCTTCGCTATCTCTTGTAGCTCAATTAATGATTCTTGAAGTCTCTCATATGAAGCCTTTAATTCCTTCCTTCTCCTTTTTAATTCCTTCAGCCTTTGCGAGTAAACGTTTATTCGTGATTGGATTCTAGCATATTCTCCCTCTATGTTCACTCTCTCTTCTTGAAGCTGATTTAGCTGCGTCTCAAGCTCGTTTGCTTTTTCAGCTTTTTCCTTAAATGTTGATCTTATCTTATTAATTTCACTTGATATAGAGCTTAAGAGAACTTGTTTTTCGCGAATCTTTTTGTCCAGTTGATCTATGGTTGCAGTTAACTGCTTTAGTTTTTCTTCAGATTTCTTGATTTCTTCCTTTAATGTTTCGGTTTGTCGTTGAAAGTTCGCCTTCAGTTTTTCTAATCTTTTAATGTTGGCTTCTCTATCCCTAATTTTAGCGGAGAGATCGCTCAACCTAGATTTCAGGCTTCCGATTTCTATTTGAATTTTAACTATACGATTTTGTTTGTCTCCTCTCTCTTCAAACCCTAGCTTCCGTAGTTCATTTTCTATCTCGCGACGCTTTAACCGTAAGGTTTCTCTTTTCTCCGCCATCTGTTTATTTTTTTCTTCCAGATTGGCGATTTCTTGTGAAATTCTCTTTATTGCAGTTTCAAGCTCTCTTATTTTTCTGGAAATTTTTATTGATTCCAAATAGTTTATCTCTTTTTTAATGAAATTGTAGCGTAGCAGATTATTTCTTTCCCTCTCTAGGTCTTCAACTCTTTTTTGTACCTCACTTATCTGACCTAAGGCTGTTTTTATCGATATATCTGCCTCTTTAAGTTTTGCTTCAGCTTTAGCTTTCTCAGCGTCATATTGAGCTATTCCAAGCATATCTTCAATTATCTTTCTCCGTTCATGGGTTGATATTTCAGCCATTCGGGTGAGGGTGCCCTGCGGAATAATGTTGTGACCATAGGGGCTTATACCGGCGACTGAGAGAACCTCAAGTAAATGGGATCTTGGAACTCTTCGCCCATTTATTCTGTAAACGCTTTCACCCTTTCGGTCTATTTCACGTGATATTGTGACGGTTGTTGTATCTACTGGTAACCGTCCATCAGAATTATCAAATTGTATAAGCACTTTTGCCCTTTTCTTTCTTATATTTGATTTTTCTCCACCATTAAATATGAGAGCTGAAAAATTTTCTGCTCTAAGTCTCTTAGCACTTAATTCTCCCAAACAAAATAGAACAGCGTCCATTATGTTAGTTTTACCGCTACCATTCGGTCCAGTTATTACAGTAAAGCCCCTATCAAAAGATAACGTAGTTTTTAAACCAAACGTTTTGAAGCCGTTTATTTCTATACGTTTGATATACGGCATCTAAAGTTCTCCTCAAGTTTACACGGTTTATTCAGCATTTTTTGGTGAATAATCTTCTAGGATCCGGCTTAAATGTAGTTAATGCTTAATGCTTTCTAGTCTCATGAAAGGTTTCAGCAATCTTTTTAACAAAACTTTTCAGTTTCTCATTTTCTCCATATACCAGTACATATCCATCTTTTTCAACTCTGCATTCCAAACCTTTTTCATGTGCTGTTTTTTTAATCATTTCAAGAGGTGTCTCATTAGTTATTTGAACTCTAATCCATTTCTTTTCTTTTGGCAAATTTGGATGAAATCTCATCTGAACTTTTTCAATTTCCTTTTTCTCAGGCTTATACATTTTTCTTAACATATTGTTTGCGTAAGCTTCTCCAAACTTATTTTTAACAATTGGAAGAACATAAGCTTCAACATTGTTTAAGTATTCCTCTAAGCGGGATATGTTCTCGGAGTGAGATTCATTAATTCTAAGAATTTCTAACATTATCTTCGCGGAACGTAAATCGTTAATGATAGTAAATGGTACACTCTCTCCGCTCTTGCGGAGATCCGTGATGGCGTCGGCCAGAGTCTTCCAACGAATTTCCCATTTCATCACGAAACCTCACGAAGTAAATAAGATCGACTTACAATAAATCTTATTGGTGAAAACATTTTTCTCTCACGATTAACTATAGACCATGGCATTTAACATGTTGCTTTTTAAATTCGACATAACAACCCCCTTCAAAATAGTTTATAAATGCATAAATATTCATTTCTAACATGCTAATCTACATGTACATAAAAATACGGCTTCTGAGAAAAATTGCTAAAAATAATGCTTATTTAATGCTGAAAACAAAATTTAAGGAGCATAAAGTTATTAACATTGTTTAAGTTTTTAACTCTAACGTTAAAAGTAAGGTGATTGATAGAGAGGATTCGCTGATGAAAATTATGGTTTGTGGTAAAGGGGGAACAGGTAAAACTTCCCTAACTGTTTTAATCTCTCGAATACTTTCAAAATGCTTCAAAGTTTTCATAATCGACTCGGATGAATCCAATCTCTTATTACCTGCCTTTATGGGGGTACCTCCGCCTAAGCCTCTAATTGAATATGTGGGCGGAAAGAAAGAAGAGGAAGAAATGGAGAGAATTCTGCCCGACATAACCAAAGTTTTGGCTAGGGCTAAAGAAGGAATAAGAATCGATTTATTGCCTTCTGAATATGTTGCCACTTCCAAAGAAGGAGTAAGCTTAATAGTGATAGGGAAGGTCAGAGAGTATGGCGAAGGATGTGCTTGCCCATTTAATATTTTAACTAGAATCCTACTGGATAATTTATGTTTAGAAGAGAATGAGATAGTTCTCGTTGATACGGATGCTGGAATAGAACACATAGGTAGAAGAGTAGAGGAAGTTTGTGATGGTTTACTTGTAATAGTTGATCCAACATTAGAATCCTTAGAATTAGCTTCAACACTAAATAATGTAGCCAAGTCTCTGAACAAGAAGATTTGGTTTATAGCTAATAAGGTCACGGAAGATGTTAAAACCATACTTTTGAATGAAGCTAGGAAACTTGATTTAAGGATTGATGGCATAGTAAGATTTGACAGAGAATTGTATATCTCCTGCTTAAAAAGAAAACCTCTAAAATCTACTCTCGCACTAAACGACTTAAAATATATAGTCAGCAAAATATTGAATACATGAAGTTTAAGCTGGTTTAGGAGAAAAAATATGTGCCTCCTTAAGGTTTACGTTGAGGATCCTAGCTTTGGTAGAAAACTTATCGCCAAGGATGTGGCTTTCATCTCTAAGGAAAACGATCTCATCAGGATAATAGATGTTGAGTCTAAAGAAAAAACACTGTCCAATATGGAGATTCTATCTATTGACGCCCTCAAGTCAACACTAATTTTAAAACCAAAAATAAATGATGCATGAGTCCGTCAATATGTTGGAATCCAACGTCTTCGTTCCTAATTTCTGACCTTATCCTACTATTTAAGTTACATTTCAGGTTTATTCCAGAAAATAATGCTTCTAATCATTTATTTTTATACTTTAGCTCCTAAAATTTGATTATTATTTTTCTAGAAGAAAGTATTTAAGCTATCATCTTTTTAATCGAAACATTTATAAAAATTCGTCTCTTAATTTTTGAAAGTAAGGAGAATTAGTAGTGTATGCATGGTCGGCGAACAAATAATCTATTAATAGTCTATTCAAAAACGAAAGAAACGGTGGATGTTCAATTTGGGCGTTCACATTATCGCAGACTTCCTGGGAGTGGATCCCGGGAAGATAGCGAGGGTAGAAGATTTACGAGTTATTTTGGATAGAGTAATCTCTAAATCTGGTCTTCATGTTGTTTCTTCAATTTTTCATCAGTTTGAGCCGCATGGTGTTTCTGCTGCATATATTTTGAGTGAATCTCACTTTAGTATTCATACATGGCCTGAAAGCGGTTATGTTGCTTTAGATATTTTTACATGCGGTTCTGATGAGTGTGCCCTACGGGCTTTTGATCTGCTGGTTGAGGAGTTAAAGCCTACAGCCATAGAAAAGAAGGTGTTGAGAAGGGAGTTCTATGAGAGAAGTCGAGGAGCAAATACTGAGGTGCCTATTGGAATCTGATAAGAGCTTTTGGGAGCTGCTTGATGAAAACAAGCATACTGTAAAGGATTTTGTGGTTGCAATAAACAGCTTATTTAAGAGGGGTCTCATAGGTGTAGAAGAAGGTAGTATATATTTAACTGAGAAAGGCTTAGAAAAAATTAATAGGAAAATTTTGGAGTTTAAAAGTGTAATTTGTGATAAATGTGAAGGAAATAGAATAATTTTTGATGGCAAATTCAAAGAAATTTCGGAGAAATTTATTCAAATCGTTAAAGATCGTCCTCTGCCAATTGTGGATTTCTTCCAAGGATATATGCGTGAAAAAGATGTCATCTTTAGAGTTGCGTTAATGCACTACTATAATGATTTGGCTGATAAAGCTTTTGTACTGATAGGTGACGACGACTTGCTTAGCATAGCTTTAGCCCTAACGGAATTGCCGTCAAAGATACTTGTTTTAGAAATAGATGAGCGGCTTGGCGAATATATAGAGAAGGTAAATAAAAAATATGGATTAGAGATAGAGTTCCAGAAATATGATGTTTCAAATCCATTACCAAAGGATTTAATAGGTAAATTCGATGTTTTCTCCTCCGAGCCCCTAGAAACCATAAGCGGACTCAAAGCTTTCATTTCTAGAGGAGTCGCATGCTTAAGGAAAAACGGTGTTGGATATGTTGGTCTCTCAACAGCTGAAGCGTCACGGAGAAAATGGATGGCGGTCGAGGAAATGCTTCTAAAAATGAATTGTGTAGTAACAGACGTCATAAGGGACTTTTCAAAATATGGGACTCTCTATGAAAATTTGAGTTACGAAAAATTTACGGCAAAGCTGAAGTTCCCGGTTAAGGAAAATCCGGGAATCTGTTGGTATAAATCTTCTCTATTCAGGTTTGAATTAATGGGAGAACCCAATCCTCTAATAAAACCCAGCAGACATGTAAACATCAAATACATTGATTGGCGGGAGGATATAACTAATCCTCTACTTTATGAGAAATAGCTTGAAAATTTAAATAAGGTAAAAAGTAAACTTAAAATAATTGAATGAGATGATTTTATTCAAGTCAAAAAAATCTTAGTGCATGATTTGGAGGATGCAGAATGAGTAAACCGGAAAAGCCCCACCTGAACCTAGTCATAATCGGACACGTAGACCATGGAAAATCAACAACTATGGGTCACTTCCTATATCTGGCTGGAGCAGTTGACGATAGAACAATTAAATTATACGAGGAAGAAGCGAAAAAATTAGGCAAGGAAAGCTTCAAATTCGCTTGGATCCTAGACAGTCTAAAGGAAGAGCGGGAAAGAGGCTTAACAATAGATCTCCGATACCTAAAATTTGAGACCCCAAGATTCTTCTTCACAATTATAGATGCACCCGGACACAGAGACTTCGTAAAAAACATGATAACAGGAGCAAGCCAAGCGGACGCTGCCATACTATTCGTTTCAGCCAAGAAGGGTGAATTTGAAGCTGGCATAGGCCCTGGCGGTCAAACTAGGGAGCACGCTTTCTTAGCTTTCACGCTTGGAGTTAGACAAATGGTTGTATGTATCAATAAAATGGATGATCCAACAGTTAACTGGAGCGAAGAGCGTTACAATGAAATCAAAAATGAAGTCAGTCGTATGCTGAGATTAGTCGGCTACAACATTAATAAGGTACCGTTTATTCCAACCTCTGGATGGACTGGTGACAACCTAGTTAAACCAAGTGAGAAAATGCCATGGTATAAGGGTCCAACACTTTATCAGGCTTTAGATAATCTTGAAGTACCCTCTAAGCCGGTGGATAAGCCGCTGCGGATACCAATACAGGATGTATATTCAATAACTGGTGTTGGAACAGTGCCTGTTGGTCGAGTTGAAACGGGAGTTCTCAAAGAGGGCGATAAAATCATATTCATGCCATCAGGTAAAACTGGTGAAGTTAAATCAATAGAAACTCACCATGTTAGGATACCGAAAGCCGAGCCGGGTGACAACATAGGGTTTAATGTTAGGGGCGTATCAAAGACTGAAATAAGGAGAGGCGATGTTGTAGGGCATCCAGACAATCCGCCAACGGTAGCCAAGGAATTTATAGGTCAAATAATAGTTATATATCACCCAACAGCAATAGCTGCAGGATATACCCCCGTGCTTCACGTTCACACGGCGCAGGTTGCATGTCGATTTGCTGAGCTCCTAAAGAAAATTGATCCAAGAACAGGTCAAGTAGTGGAAGAAAACCCAGCTTTCCTTAAAACTGGTGATAGCGCCATAGTTAGATTTGAACCCTTAAGACCTGTATGTCTAGAGGTTTACACGGAGTTCCCAGAGCTAGGAAGATTCGCTATACGTGACATGGGTACAACAATTGCTGCTGGTGTAGTGAAAGAAATAACCAAGAAAGCTTAAGCAATAAGAATATGTATTAAAAGAAGGATGCTTTATAATCTCTTAACTTCCCTATTTTTTAGTTTAGAATAAAGCTTTAAAGGGAGACTATGAGGCACTTATGAGTGAAGGAAAAGTTGAAATAATGTATTTTTATTCAGATTTGTATGAAAGTAAAAGAAGTCTCCTTCCAATAGTGCGAAAGCTACGAAGAAAAAGAAAGGATATACGAATCCGTCTAATCAATGTTGAAGATCCGGAAAACAGTGAATTAACGGAATTTTATGGTGTCAATAGCGTTCCTTTGGTTATATTCTTGACTCCTAAGGGTGAAGTAGCCGCTAGAAAGAGTATACCGCTGTCAGATGAGAATATTATAAACAATATTGCCAATCTAATTGTTAAAGGAGATCTGCCTAAACCACATGTGAATAGGCTTAAGAGGAAAATTATTAAATCGTTCAGGTCGGTTCCCAGAAGAAATGAATTGACTCAGCTACTAGTTGAGCAAATTGAAAGTGACATTCTTGAGGCTGATTCAGAAACGGAAATTTATGACGTTGTAAACTTTCACATAAGTACAATAAATCATACAATTAGTGATTTAGAAGAATATAAGAAAATCTTATGTAAATATATGAGAAAACAACAGATTTTTATTGTCTAAAGCGATTTTAACATTGTCTATCCAATATAGGATGTTTTTTCCTCCTCCATTCTTCTCACTTCTCTTTCAGCCATTCTCCGCTGTTCTTCAATCCTCTTTATTTGTTCTTCAATTTTTGCAATTCTATAAATCTCTTTATCCAAATCTACTAAATCAATTTCCAACCTCAGCATTCGCTTTAAAACTATTAGAATGCTTTTTGCAGCTTTAGGGTCAGGTATATACCCTGGGGTTTCCCCTAAGAGACATATTCCATCCATATCTTTAAGTTTAGCTAAACCCACCAATAATCCAGCGGCGCCAACTATTGGGCTTCCAGGAGAGTTACTTTGTGACCCGGCTTCCAAAGCTTTTTTTAGGGCTTCTTGGCTTGTTGCTGAAGCCAGAACTCTTGGCGTGTCTGTGACATTTTTTCTATATCCACCTACAGTTATAACTAATTTGACATTTTTTCTCTTAGCGAATTCAAGTATGGTATCTGCTACTTCATATTGCCCCTCGACGGTTTGAGCTTGGCTGTCTCCAGTTAGAAGTATTAGATCATTTCCACCTGAATCGCTTTTCCAGTAATAGAATTCGTTTTTTAAAAGTTTTACATTGCCTCCATTATTCACAAGAACATAGTAGGCGAAATGAGGTGAATAGAGCTCAGCGAGCTTCTTCGCTTTTAACTGTTTTATCAGATATTTAACGGTTATTTTACCAACCATCCCTAAACCTGGAAGCCCCTCAATAAGAATGGGATTCTTCAATTCAACTTTTTCTTTCTCTATTATTATTGTGTCTTTCATTCATTTCGCTCCTTAAAGCGCTTTTATAAATGGCGTATTTATCATCTGGTGAAAATTTTGCTGGATGAGGGACGCGTACTTCTCCTCCACAATGGGGACACTTATCTTTTCTAAGAGTATATCTTCCGCATCTTAGGCATTTTCTTAACAGCCAAACCATGGCGTTTACTCACTCTGGAATGAACCCTGCCCCCCAAGGCTGATTATTGTGTTTATAGCGGTGTTCGCCACCCTCTTTAAAATTGCATTTGCTTCTTTATAATCTTTAGCTGTGACTTCCACCTGATATTTGGGTGGGGCTATTACATATATTCTAATATTGGAGCCCCGTTTATATCCACTTTCCTTAGCTTTAAGTAATGCTTCCTTTATCCTTAAGACTCCATCTGACTTCATGCAGGTTAGATTTAATACTCCTTTCACCTTAACAGTTGAAACCTTAATTCTCTCTTTTGCAATGCTAGTAAGAGCTTCAGCTACTTCTTTAGGTATCCCAATTCTAAGTAGAACTTCAACGCCTTCTCTAGCTGCAGCCTCTAACCCCTCATAAATGTCACTAAAAGATTTCTCAATTGGATCAGAAATTTTTTCATATAATTCCTCTAAGGTTAATCCAAGCTTTTGAGATGCGCTTCTGAGCAGGCTTTCAGTTTTTCTAGATCTCTTCCAAAGAAGGATCTTTTCTCTTTTTTCACGTTGCGTTACTCTCCTAAGTGATAAATCTATTTGGTTCCTTTCAGGATCAACTCTTAAAACTTTTAAAACAACCTTCTGTCCCTCGCGAATATGGTTGCGAATATTTCTTATCCATCCGGATGATATCTCCGATATGTGGAGAAATCCTTCTTTGTTATATTCATCTAAAGTTACATATGCGCCATAATTAGTTATCTTATTAACTGTTGATATAACAAGTTCTCCAACTTCAGGCCACTCATCTTCCCTAAATGTAGACATATTTCATTCCAACACCATTACTCAAATTTATTCACTATCTCGCCTTTAATATCAGCTTTTCCACCCGTGGGTTCAGCGAGAATCCTTCCACAAATGTTGCAACGTACAACCGAAGCAGCATGACTAAAGGTTATTTGCTCATTACCACAGTCTGGACATTTCACCTGAAGAAAGCTACTTTTCGGCTTGGGAATAATTTTTTCCCAAATTCTCATTTTTAGCCGCCCTCTAAGAGCTACTTCTACTTTATTTCAAGCTTTTTTAGGCGGATGCCCTCTCTATGAAGCGTGTAACCGCAGCTCTTACATCTAAGCTTTAACGTCTGTTTTTTAGTTACTTTAGCTTTACGCCTGAGTATTGGATATTTCTGTCCGCCGTAGCCTTTTCTTTCTCTTTCATGAGCTCTTTCACCTTTAGCGAGAGCTCTACGCTTTCCATCTTTATATAAGGCAACAGCGTGTGCAGTATGCTTATTACATTTTGGGCAATACGTTACTATTTCTCTAGGCATTTTCATTAAAGATACACCATCAGTGATATTTATTCAGCTTTTATTCTTGTATAAGAGCCAGTGAGACCATATTTAAATTTTTTGAATGTTTCCCTCAAGCTATAGACTACCGGTGGGCCAGTTCTCGTCCTCTTCTGAGTGTAAATATCCCCTCTTCTTCTTGATAGCAGCTTGGATCCTATGTAGCCAGCTAATATTGCGGTTATTGGTGAAATGGAGTACATCAAAGCATCAAGCAATGTCGGTATATAATTTCCATACAGGGATGCTATTGGTTCATTAAACGCGCAAAGATAACCTAAAGTAATCCCTGCGGCTACAGCGTCAGTGAATAAGTATGTGGTCATCGCAATTATGATTGCATCTCTAAATCTACTGGTTCTAGAGAAAAATATAACCGCTAAAGAAGATATGAAAGAGGGCAAAAAATATAAATCTACAGAAGAAGTGAACGAGGAAATCATCACTGACAGAAATGTGCCTAATATACCTAGCCTTATAAGATTCGCTACGGAAGGCGCAGCAATTGTAGATACATGTTGTTCCTGAATTTTTTTAATAGGGGCGCCGCAGTTTGGACAGTAGACGGCGCCATTCGGTAACTTAAAGCCGCATTTACTGCAATTAGTCATTCCACTTTCCCCATCACACTTTAAAAGCATTCACTCTTATAAAGACTTCCTGACATCAGCTCGCTAAAAGCTAAATCGATGTCTTTATATTTGTCCTAAATTATTTCCTCTACTGTTGATTGCCATGGCTAAAAATATTAGACTTCCACGGCAACCAGAAATAAATATCGGTACAATAGGTCATGTGGATCATGGAAAAACAACCTTAGTTGAGGCGCTTACTGGTGTTTGGGCTGCTAGGCATAGTGAAGAATTAAAGAGAGGTATAACTATAAAACTTGGGTATGCTGATGCACCAGTTTATAAATGTCCTGTATGTGAAAGCCCACATAATTACTCAACTAGCGAGATTTGTCCACGATGCGGTTCAAAAGGAGAATTTGTTCGAGCGCTCAGCTTTGTAGATTCGCCCGGCCATGAAGCTTTGATGGCGACTATGCTCTCTGGAGCAGCGGTCATGGACGGTGTTATATTAGTTATAGCCGCTGATGAACCATGTCCTCAACCTCAGACTCGTGAGCATCTTGCTGCAATAGAAATTGTTGGTGTTGACAAAATAGTTATAGCTCAGACAAAAATAGATCTTGTAGATAAGAAGAGAGCTCTTGAAAGCTATAAGGAAATAATTGAGTTCACAAAGGGAACAATTGCTGAAGGGGCGCCTATAATCCCCATATCAGCGCTTCATTCAGTCAATATAGATCTCTTGTTATATGCCATCGAGAAGCATATTCCCACACCGAAACGAGATCCAAATAAACCTCCACGCATGTACGTTGTGCGGTCTTTTGATGTAAACAAGCCTGGTACTCCTATTGAGAAGCTTGTGGGTGGGGTTGTAGGGGGGTCAATAATTCAGGGTAAGTTTAGGGTTGGAGATGATATTGAAATAAGACCTGGAATAAGAGTTTCAGCGACTAGAAACATGTATGAATCATTATTCACAAAGATAACGAGCTTGCATGCTGGCGGCCAGTATGTTGAGGAAGCTGTGTGCGGTGGTCTAGTTGGTGTAGGCACGCTTCTTGATCCTTCACTAACGAAGGCGGATGGATTAACTGGGAATGTTGTTGGGAAACCAGATATGCTTCCGCCTACAAGATATGATTTAACTATAGAAGTTCATCTTTTCAGGCGTGTTGTTGGAACCAAAGAGCAGACCGAGGTTAAACAAATAAGTGCTAGAGAAATTCTTCTTTTGGACGTTGGGACATCCATCACAACTGGGATTGTAACGCATGTTAGAGGTAGCTCCGTAGAGCTAAAACTTACACGTCCAGTTTGTGCAGAAGAAAACTCAAGGGTTGCTATAAGCCGGAAAATAACAGGTAGATGGAGATTAATTGGTTATGGGATAATTAAATAATGAATAATTAGGCTTTTAAATTACTAAGATATTTAAATATTTTTGGTAATAACCTTGAATCGAAAAGCTAGGTTTACATCTAAAAATTTTGTCTTACGAATAGCCAAAGAAAAATGGTTCAAGCAGGTTTTCACTTTGAAAAAGTATTATCCTGGAATCGCTAGGCATTGGAAAAAAGGCTACTTAATTTTTCTAGTTATGCGCTCTGATAAGGGAGACTCCTTCGTTGGCTATGGTATAATAGAGAAGTTTGTTAATAAGAGTGAACTTTCGGATGAGGAGAGAAGAGAATGCGAAAGAATGGGATGGAGAGGAGCAATAATATTTAGTGAATTATACAAGTTTACACCTCCGTTGTTAATTAAGGAAACAGTTTTAGGCGGTCTAAGGATTAAAGGCAAGTGCTGGCATGGGTATCCGCTAACAGAGAAGCATGCAGAAGAGGTTCTCGAAACCGCTAAAAAATTATGCAATATCCAGAAAATATGATGAAATCAATATGGCGAAAAGCCAAACTAAAAGCTTTCGTAGTGAACAATTTCCTCCAATCTTCTCTTACGAGGAGGGTTAGGGGTCTCAGCCGGATACCCGATGGGCACTATTGCTACAGGTCTCAAGCCTCTAGGTATTCTTAGAACTTGTCTAACCTCATCCTCATGAAAGGCGCCAACCCAACATGCTCCCAAACCAAGTGCACGTATAGCTAAGAGCATGTTTTCAGTGGCTGCGGCAGTATCCTGTATACAATAAAGATTTGATCCTCTAGCGCCATATGCCCGGCCGGATCTAGTCTCGTCTGCACAAACAACTATAACTACAGGCGCCTTTTCTATGAAGGTTTGATTTAAAGCGGCTCTAGCGATCTCCCTCTTAACTTCAGGTTTCTTAATAACAATAAACTCCCAAGGTTGAACATTTCCGGCTGAAGGAGCCCACCTAGCAGCCTCAAGAATTTTCTCTACATACTCATCTGGTATATCTTCTGGTTTGAAGGAGCGTATGCTTCTTCTGGATTTGATTAGTTCGAATATGTCTATGCTTCAATCCTCCTTTGTACTCTATTATTGGCATTTATTCCACATAACTATGCTTTCTAATTCTCTTTTTGGGACATGTAATACGCCTTTCTCATCAACCCAATATCTTATATCATCATCTCTTAGCTTATCAACGACGGGTTTCTCAGCTGGATAGCCAAGAGCGATTACAAGGATTATTTCAAGATGTTCCGGTACATTCAGGATCTCTCTTAGTCTTTTTCTATCTATGTTCCCAAGAATGCACGATCCCAATCCTTCATCATGCGCCACAAGAGAGATGCTCATCGCCGCTATACCTGCATCGTGACCTGGTGTCTGCCGGATGTTTTTGTCTAACAATATAACTATGTATGCTCTCGGCATATCTTTTTCTTTGGGCTTATATTCCTCTGATAAATATCCCGCCCACCTTAGTGCGCTAAAAACCTCCCTTAACAATTTTTTATCATCAACAATTATATACTTTAATGGTTGAAGGTTAGCTGCTGAGGGAGATAATCTCGCTGCATCTACACATTTTATCAAAATTTCTCTTGGAACATCTTTATCCAGAAACTTTCTGATTGTACGTCTCTCCTTTATTTTTTCATAAATCATCTCTATTTTTCCTCCTCTAATCGTTATTGAATAAAATGAACATTCTTCGGTATACAGTACAATAATAATCTCCACTACTTAAATTATTAGGGAAACTTTCTCTTCTTCTAGAGTCAAAAATTTTATATGCCTATTTTATTGATTAATTGAGTTAGCGTATTTCTTATGTCTTCAAGTAGCTTTTGCATTTCTTGTCTTCGTTTCTTCTCTTCCTCTAGCTCAGTTTTTAGACGGGAAATTTCCTCTGACGCAAATGCTTCAGGTAGAGTTATGCCCGTGCCTTCTCTAGCTATTTTCTCATAGGTTTCTCTTACAATTTGCCCAGCTCTAGTTTTTCCTTGTAGATGATTCCTTATCGTCGTTTCCGTTCTACCCAGCTCTTCAGCTATTTGAGACACTGGCATTTTAGCTTTCTCTCTAGCTAAAGCCGCTGCTGCAACAGCTAAGCTGTCAACCCATGTTATCCGTTCCTCTGGATTTTTTAGTTCTTCTAGAACATCTGGTCTCAGAATACTATTTACTAAAAGTACCGATTCAAGCTTATGGATTTGTTCTCTTCCAACTGGTGAAAGTGGTACTTCACTCAAATTTATTCACCTCTCCTTTGGGTTACCGTGATAACTTCTTCTGGTTTAATAATAATTCCTTTACCAGTTATTTCAAATGGATGTCTCCTCATGGAGTGAGCTGTCCCACGCATCTTCCAAACAATAACGCTACGTTTAAGCTCACCATTCACTTCATCTAAATCTAATCTGACTATCCCATCAGCTGCATGTTCAACTCCAGGTCCACCAAACCCTCTTTCCGTAACGCTTACTTGCGAGATAAGTATTGAAGTGCAACCTAATCCCGATAAGACTTTTTTAAGTTGAAGAACCATACTTCTGGCTAGTGCTGGCTTAGTTATATAGAGGGTTGTAACGGAATCAACTACAACTCTCTCCGCATTAATGTCTCTAATAGCGGATCTAAGTATATCTATTAACATTTGAAAATCATCCGGTGCTCTAACAACATATTTCTCTCTCTTAGCAGCTTCCCCTATTCCAGCTGTAAAGGCGTCAACTAAAGCGAATAATCCCTTCTCCTCATAAGGCGAAACATTCCAGCCAAACTGAGCCATAGAAACTCTTATCTGAACTGGATGTTCCTCTAGAGCTACAAGTACTCCTGGCTGTTCTCTAAGCAACCCATTAAAGATATATTGATAGCCAAATATTGATTTTCCAGTTCCAGGTCCACCGGATAATAGAACTACATTCCGTCTCGGTATTCCACCATTTAATATTTCATCGAAACCAGGTATCCCTGTTAACACTCTATCAATAACCATAAATTTCAATCCTCCTAAAACATTTAAAATCCATACTAATTATTTTTAAGAATATATTATCTACTACATTCTTGTTTTCCTCCATAATATAAATATTATTTTTCGTCTTATATCGAGATCATGTATCTCTCCATATTAGAAAACCCTATTATCCCCTCTGCAGTCTATTTTTTGTGTCTTTTAGGCTAATGGATGGTGTAATAATTGACGAAGAAATTTTCCAAAAGATGGGAGGGAGATTTAGGCGGTATAAAAGGGGCGATTCGAGCCAGCGAGCCTCTGAAGAGAAAAGTTAACTTGGCTGTAAGACAAATTGAAAGACAAATAAGTAGAATAAATGGTTACATCGAACATTATACAAGACGTGATAGAGAGCTTTCAGAGAAAATTCTTAAGGCTTTTGAGAATCATGATGAAGCCCGAGCAAAAATATTTGCTAATGAGCTTGCGGAAATACGTAAACATAAAGATTTGCTTATGGCGTCAAAAATGTCTCTGGATAAAGCCGCCCTAAGGTTACGCACAATATACGAGTTCGGAAACTTTATGTCGATTGTATGTTCTGCTAGAGAAGTTGTGCGAAATGTACGCTCAAGCATATCAAGTCTTATTCCCGGCATAAGCCCAGAACTCAACCACATTGAGACTTTGCTTAACGATATGATATTAAACACTGGAGAAAATGTGAGTGTAAACCTAGATTTTAATGTGGAAAGTGAGGAAGCTGAAAGAATTTTAGAGGAGGCGGCTATGGTTGCTGAGAGCAAAATAAAAATGAATCTCCCAGATTTCCCAAAAGAGCGGAAAGAAGGAACCCGCAGATAAAAATTGTTAAGGATTATCTTGCTTTATATATGGTTCTATTTACTTCTTATGTTCATAATTTAATAAAAATATTAGATTTTCACTAAAGAGAATGAATTGATCCTCCACCTTTTCGCAAAGATTTTTATTTTTTAATTAAGTAGAGGAAGATTAATGCTAAATTAATGGATGCCCTAACCATGAAGAAATTAAATGTTGGTTTTATTGGTTGTGGCGGAATAGCATCAGTGCATGCTGAGCGACTTAAAAACTTGAATTGCATACGTATGGTTTCTTTTGCCGATATAGTTGAGGAGAAAGCTAAGGCTTTAGCTTCCAAGTATGGCGGAGTATTTTATAAAGATTGGCGAGAGATGCTGGATAGAGAGAAGCTTGATATAGTGTATATTTGCTTGCCGCCATTCGCTCACACAAATGAGGTTGCTGTTGCAGCGGAAAAGGGAATTCACATATTTATTGAAAAGCCGATTGCGTTGGATATGAAAACTGCAAGACAAATGGTGAGGGCTGTGGAAAAGAGCGGTGTAAAAAGTCAAGTTGGATATAATTGCAGGTTTGGATACGCTGTAGACAAGGCGAAAAACCTCATAGAAAGCGGCGAAGCCGGCGAAGTTGGCCTTGCCCTAGGATTATATTGGTGCAATTTCATTAGAAGGGACTGGTGGATTAATAAAAGCAAAAGCGGCGGGCAGATAGTTGAGCAATCTACACATCTTTTTGATTCTCTCCGATATCTTTGTGGTGATGTAGAAGTGGTTTATGGACAGATGAACCGTAAATTTTGGAAGGATATTCCAGGTATGACCATTGAAGATGTTAGTAGCACAGTTTTTAGATTTAAGTCGGGAGCTATCGGTGCAATTACTGCAACAATTGGCGGTGCCTATGCTCAGTGGTGGCTCAGATGGTGGATAGCGGCTAAAAACCATACGTTTGAGGCTGAAGGTATCAATGCTTTAACTCTATATTCTACAAAGCCTCCAGCTAGGATTATTTCTGTTTCTGAGGAGAGAGACACCTATTTTCTTGAAGCAAAAGATTTAGTTGAGGCTATTCTAAACGACAGAGATACAAGGACGCCGATAGAAGATGGGGCTAAAACCTTGGAGTTCACTTTAGCAGCTATAAAATCTATGGAGAGCGGAAAACCCATAACTCTGCCATTAGAGTAATTAAAGGGTGAGATTATGAAAAAAGGCGTTAACGCTTGGATTTATCCGTCTAATTTTAAGGTTGAAGAGATATTACGTTTTTCAAGCGAAATCGGTTACGATGGTGTAGAGTTAAATCTAGATGAGAAAACGCTAAAGATGAGTAAAAGCCTAAGAAAAGAAATCGCTGAGAAGGCTAAATCTTTCAACCTAGAGTTACCGAGCCTTTGCACAGGTCTTTTTTGGAAATATAACCTTGCTAGCCCAGATGAACATTTGAGGAGGAGAGGTATGGAATTGATCAAGCAGGGATGTGAGTTTGCTTCAGACATCGGCGCCTCAATCTTTCTCGTAGTTCCAGCAGTTGCCTCTCCTGAACTCTCCTATCAGAAAATTTGGGAGCTTTCTAAAAGGAGCATTATAGAAGCAGCTAAGTCAGCTGAAGATCATGGAATCATTATTGGCATTGAGAATGTTTGGAACCGATTTTTATATAGTCCACTCGAATTTAAAAGGTTTATCGAAGAAATAAACCATCCGAATGTTAAAGTTTACTTTGATGTTGGAAACGTTTTTATTTTGGGTTTCCCGGAGCAGTGGATAAAGTATTTAGCGGATTTAATTGTCTGCATACACGTCAAAGATTTCAGTACGTCAAGAATGCAATTCAAACCTTTATTTGAAGGAGATATTCAATGGAGAAACGTTATTGAAGCATTGAGGAATATAGGATATAATGGCTTCTTAAATGTTGAAATAGGTCCGTATCCAGGCCACCCATTAAAAGCCGCTATGGATTCGAAGATAGCGCTAGATATAATGCTTAAATTCTGAACGTTGTCTTACGAAAAGGGCGTAAAAACTATTCGGCTAATTACCGTAAGATATTTATTTAGTTATATTACAATAGTGCATGAAATATATAACAGAGGAGTGAGGCGGTAGATTTGTCTGAGAGTGGCTCTGTGCTAATTGGGCGCAAGCCAGTAATGAACTATGTGTTGGCATGTATAACATTGTTCCACGGCGGAGCAAAAGAAGTAAGCGTTAAAGCTAGAGGTCGAGCGATAAGCAGAGCGGTTGACGTCGTTGAAATTGTTAGGCGTAGATTTCTGCCAGACGTGAAAGTAGGAAATATTAGCATAGGAACCGAGCAGATTCAGGCTGGTGAAGGAAACACTCCGGCAAACGTTAGTACAATAGAGATAACATTGGTGCGCTAAAGGGAGTTCCATTCTAACTAGCACCGTGCTCCGCCGCCCCTCCTTTATTTTTGGAGGGATCCAAGAAAGGTGAAAGCTAAGCTATGTCAGTTTTGTTTAAGAAGTGGAATATTATGTTCAAGGTGCAGAGCGAAGCTTGAGAAGGGAGAGGTAACGCAGTTAGATTTAAAGATTGCGCGTTTACTGGTTTCTATAGAGGATAAATATCCCCTGCTTCAGAATGTATTTTTTCATAAGGCTGTTGAAGTGGATAATGTTTTAGCTATACTTGTTAGGCGAGGTGATGCAAGCAAAATATTGAGTTATGGTGGAAAAATAATTAGGTTTTTAGAGGGTAAGATTGGTAAAGATGTCCGCATATTAGAGTATAATACAAGTGAAAGAAAGTTTCTTGAGGATCTATTTGCCCCATTAACTATATTAACTATAAATAAGATTTGGTTGCCTGACGGTTCAGTTGAAACCAAAGTTATTCTTAAGGGAGGTAGAAGGAGAAGTTCCCTAAATATAGATGCTATGAAGGAGATTGCCAAAAAAGTTAGGGGAATAACGCTTCGAGTGGAATTCGCAAGTTAACGGTGGTATAAAATTATGGTCGCTGAGGGCTTGAATGCCCCGCGGAGCTGGAAGAGGACGCATTATACGGTTGAAGTCACCTCCAACCTCGACGGAAAAGAGGTTGTGTTAACTGGCTGGATAAAGGAGATTAGGGATTTAGGCGGTATAAAATTTCTAATTTTGAGGGATAAAGAGGGAACGATTCAAATAACTGTTCCTAGGGATGAGACGGATGAGCATATAATAGAATTAGCGGACAAGTTGCAGCGTCAAGATTGCGTAAGTGTTAGAGGTATTGTTAGAAAAATGGAGAAGGCTCCTAGGGGAGTGGAAGTTATACCTAGAAATATAGCGGTTCTTAACATCGCAAAACAACCTCTCCCGTTAGATATTACTGGTAGAACACCGGCGGACATAGATGTGAGATTGGATGCTAGAATATTGGATCTCATACGAGATGAGAACCGTGCAATATTTAAGATTCGCCACGTGGCTTTAGAGGCAACCAGAGAATATCTTTCAAAGAATGGTTTCATCGAGATTCACACGCCTAAAATAATTGCGACGGCGACTGAAGGGGGAGCAAACCTGTTTCCAGTAGCATATTTTGAGCGTGAAGCTTTTCTAGCTCAGAGCCCGCAGCTGTACAAAGAGCAGCTTGTAATAGATTTTGAGAAAGTTTACGAAATCGGTCCAACCTTCAGGGCTGAAAAGTCTCATACCAGACGGCATCTAACCGAATTTATTTCCATCGATATTGAGGAAGCCTTTGCAACAGCTGACGATGTTATGGAGGTCGCCGAAAATCTTCTACAGTATGTGTGTAGAATGGTTAATGAGAGATGCCGTAGAGAGCTTGAAATACTCAAGCATAAAGTTGAGGTTCCATCCGTTCCGTTCAAGAGACTAACTTACGATGAGGTGATTAACGAACTTAGGGAGGCTGGCTTAAAAATAAATTGGGGTGAAGACATACCCACAGTTGCCTATAGAACTTTAGGTAAGATGCACCCCTACTTCTATTTTATAATTGATTGGCCTACGCATATAAAGCCGTTTTACATAAAGCCTAGGGATGACAAACCTGAGGTAAGTGAGGGCTTTGATCTAATGTGGAATTGGATTGAAATAGCTTCAGGTGGAACACGTATACATGATAAAAAATTATTGATTAGGAGAATGAAGGAGCAAAATCTAAATCCTGAATCATTCAAGTATCATCTTCAAGTTTTCGATTATGGTATGCCTCCTCACGCCGGGTGGGCAATAGGGCTAGAACGTTTAGTAATGATGTTGACGGGTGTCAGGAATATTAGGGAGGTTGTTCTCTTTCCGAGAGACCGATTTAGACTAATCCCGTAGGCTTTGCATTTAGCTTGGTGGTGGTCGAGCGCCCAGCTCGACTTGAACAATCATTTCCTTATTATCTCTAACTATGGTTACGTTAACTATTTGACCTGGTATTGTGTTCTCCTCCAAATAAGATGAAAGGTCATCTATGCCCGTTATCCTCTTATTGTTTATTGCCACTATTATGTCTCCGCCAATCAGTATCTGTTCGCCGGCTACGTAAGCATATCTGTTTCCTCCCCTCAATCCAGCTTTATAGGCTGGTCCATTTTCTACAACTTCAACTATTAGCCACCCGTAGGTTACAGTTGTGTTCATTGCCTTTGCAACTTCATAGGTCATGTCTATTCCTCTCGCCCCAAGCCAAGGATGCTTATTGTATGATCCATTCTCTATTAAAGACCCTACTTCCCGTAGTATAGTGTTTGAGGGTATGGCGAAGCCTACGCCTTGAGAACCGCTAACGATAGCTGTTGCTATTCCAATAACTTGTCCCCTAGAATTTAGTAGTGGACCGCCTGAATTACCTGGGTTTATTGGAGCAGTTGTCTGTATAACGTTGGCTATTGGATAACCGCCAGTTATGTCTTCAGTTATTGTTCTGCCTAATGCACTGATTATGCCGACGCTCATTGAACCGGCTAGTCCATACGGGTTTCCAACTGTTATGACCATATCGCCGACTTTAAGGTTTGTTGAACTCACTATTTCTAGGGGGTGAAATTCATTTTCTGGAGCCGCTACTGAAAGCACCGCTAGATCAGCATATGGATCTGAGCCTAATACATATGCTTCATACTTGTTTCCATCTGCAAAGGTTACCGTAATATTTATTGCGTTATGAACTACATGATAGTTTGTTATCACCACCATTCGACCGGTATAGTTGTAAATGAAGCCTGAGCCTTGAACATGTGTATAATAATATCCGAAGGGTCCTAATTCCTGCACTATTCCTCTAACCATAACAACTGAGTTTTTGACTTTTTCATAGATTATGGATAGGGAGAGGCTTGCATTTAATGTGAGAGAGGAATGTTGGGTGATGTTTATAGATGATTGCAGATATTTAATCTGTTGTTTAAGATCTTGAATCTGGTTTTGCAGTTCGTTTATTTCTTCTAGAGCCGTTTTATATCCAACTAAATAGCCTAAAAATGAAGCGGCAAATAGACCTGTAATCAACAGTAGCAATATTATTGCAAAAGTCGCTGTCGTTTTTCCGGTTATCTTAGAATCCTGTAGAGCATTCATCTATGATCCCTTCACAGGATTTTCCCTATTTGCTTTAATCAACCAATTATTAAAAGATTTTCTAGAATTAAACTGAAAAAACAAGTATAATTTAGTTAGTAAAATAATTTAAGAATCGGTTGGATAATTTTTGTTCGTAAAGATTTCGCTCTGCACGCTTCGTCCGCTTATTAGCCCTTGAAGGCTCTTGGAGATGAATGGATGAGCTATCGCGCTCGGCATCTGAGATATGTTCTTGGCTGGCTTATTGCGGGTTCTCGAGGAGGCATTATGAGAGCGCGAATAATCATGGCGTTAAAGGATGCGCCTATGAACGCAAACCAGCTAGCATCTCTTCTGGGCGTTGATTATAGAACCATAAGACATCATCTTGAGGTTCTGGAAAAGAATAAGATAATTGTTTCGGCAGGAGAAAGATACGCTGTGACTTATTTTCTTTCCTCTGAGATGGAGGAGAATTATATGGTGTTTGAGGAGATTTGGAAGAAAATTGGAAAAAAGGAAAAAAGGAGGGGTTGAATAAATGGGTAATGAAATGGATGGAGATAAAAGAATAGTTATTATCGCTCTGGTTCTAGTAGCGGTAACCCTACTCGCCACCTTTTTCAGTATAATTGTTACGGGCGCTTCATTAGAACGGCAGATTAAAAGACGCTGGGGTCTCACTCAAGCTCAGATGGAGGAGATTGAAGGGCTAATAGAAAAATATCGAAGAGGCGAAATCACTCTCAAAGAGCTTAAAACCGCCTTATGGCTAAAGTTTAAAATTTGGGGGGTTACTCCGCCTCCACCGCTAGATCTGCTTGACATCCAATTATTCTATACCATGAAAGCCATAATCTCCACCGTTAACATCGTACTTGTGATGATACTACTTTTCACTTACATAGATATTTATCTGAAGACTAGAGCGGAATTCACAGCTGGACTCGTGGTATTCTCTTTAGTACTACTCTTCTACACGGTTACTTCGAATCCATTCGTACAGAGAATCTTCGGCTTCCGAGCATTTGGACTTGGGCCATTTGCTATGTTGCCGGATGTATTTACTTTTATAGCGCTCCTAACATTGCTATATTTGAGCTTCAAATAAATCTTTGATTTTAAATAGTAATTATCTTTTTTAAGTGAAGCCTCTTCTACTTTTCAGAATTTGTAAAGAATAGGGATAAATTCTGATGCAATTCTGAAAAACTCTTTTATAATTTGTTTAGTGTTTCATGTTACGGTGTGACTCATGAAAAGAACAATATTGTTAGGTTTTCTGGGCTTAGCTGTGCTCGGCGCCATAATTATTCCAACGTATGCATGCTTCAGTGGTTTAGCATCCTATCCATGGGTTAAAGCTGCGCAGTGGAGCGAGCGGAAAGAAATGAGGATAGCAATGAAGCCTGAGGAAATGCCATTTTTCGTAGGTGAACAAAACTTTGCTTGGGGCTTCCAGCATAACGTAAAACGTAGGCTGATGCGATGGTGGAGGAGCGTTGGTTTTCCAAGATTGGAGCTAAGTGAAGGCTTTCAAGAGAAAGTTATAGAAATAGCGGAGAGCGACGAGGATGTGCAGGCTCTCTTAGATGAAGGCTATAATGTTACAGCGATTAAACCAGTACATGTAAAAATGACTGTTCAAGAGGATGGGCAAGTAACCATAGAGGTTGATAGGGTTCTTCTACTGCTGACTAAGGATAAGTATGATAGAGCGATTGTGCTGATCAACTTTGAAGCGGAGAAAGTTGTGAAAATAGTTATTGTTACAGCGATTGATAAAACAGAATCCCCATAAATTTCCTTTCTTCTTTTTATGGAAAACTATAAAGCGGATTAAGTTATAAATTCAGCGGTAATTCTCTGATGTTAGAATCCGCTTTTCACCAGCTGTTCATCTGTTGACGGCTTTATGAATTCTCTTAGAAGTATGGTTGCATAGGTTCCCTTGTGTAATGTAAAGGAGAATTTAACGGATTTTTTAGGTTGTTCGGTTTCATTTTCAGTAACAGAGATTCTGAGATCGAATATTTTCGCTAATGCGATTCTTAAACCGCCTAGAACATTAACCTTGATCACTTTAGGTTTCTTAAAGTCTTTTTGGGATATCCCTTCTTTCTCCAGTATTTCTTTTTCAATTTCACCCTGTAACCCATCTGAGGGAGGTTGTTTTATTCCTATTAGGGGGATTGCCAACGCGATTTTTCCTTTCCGAATTTCTTCATTAAGACTTCGAATGTTACTTTTTTCAGCTTTTACAATTTTCCTTGTTGGTAATCCAAGACTGTTCAATCTCACCAAGTAGTCTCCGGTCACCGCTTTATTCAGAGGTAATCCGCGCTTTATTCTTTCGCTCAGAAACCTGTTAAATAAGAATGATTGGTAAGCTTGCACGAAGAGTCTGCGTAGGTTTATTGGAATCTTATATAAGGCGCCTATAAAATCGTTTGGACTCTTTGACAGATGGGTGAGAATAAGTCTCTCATAAATTAGGCTTTTTGGAAATCTTTTTAGAGCAGCTTTAAAATCCATGGTCTCATGTAGCTCTTTCCTCGCTTCTCTAGCTTTCTCACTTTCAAAGGGGCTTTCATGGGATAGAAACGTTAGGATCGCTTTTCTCCAGTCTCCCCTAATCATATGTTTGCCAACTATATGCGTTATGGGTCTAATTGTCCCAAATCTCTGATGCCCAAAGAAGTTGGGTACCCCGCCGAAAGCCGCTAATTCACCGCTAATCTTTTTAATTCTCTCCCATAAGGTTGCTTCCTTAAGCCCTATGGATCTAACGGTTACTGTAAACCTGTTGCCAAAGAGTTTTTCGGGGTTTATCTCCTCACTTGAGAAGCCAAGCGGCTTTATATATAAATCCTTAATATTTATTTTCTTGATTTTGCTGAGTGGCACGCCGCCTATGCTTATATATTGTGCCGTTAGAGCGGAAGTATCTTTTATTCCAGCAAATCCTATTCTATCGGAGCTTATTCCCATAGCCTTCGCTAGCTCTTCGACAGCTAGGAGAGTATCCCAGCTTCTCTTAACTAGGACGCATATCAAATAGCGACCATGTTCAGCAAGTGAATCCAGCCTATTTTCTTCTAAATTTATAGAAGCCTTGGATCCATCCGTTAAAATCTCTTCAACTATGAAGTCTTCCGGATAACGTTTGATGATTCCGCCTATGCCATGGGTTTTTGAAGCGTAAACTTCTATGCCTATACAAGCCTCTATATTGGAGACTTTATGCATCATGTGTATCCTCAATATAGGGGTAGGTTGCCAGTAACCTTATCTACTAGATTTGATGGAGCTGGGCCTATTCCAAGAGCTGTTATAGTGCCCGGCTTAAGCTCGGTTAACCCCATATCTGATATCAAAGCTGTTGGGAGTCCAAGATCCTTAGCTTTTTTCTCTAGGTTTAAGAGGTCAGCTTTGGAGTCAACTCTCAAAACTACCTTTCTTTGACCGCTTTTAAACCATTCTCTCCACCAATGTAGATGGTTTTTTCTAGCCTTTTCAGCTGCTGATACGGCCGCATGGCTCGCTTGAGCAGCTGCTTTCCCAGGGCTCATCTCTAAATCTGACCGTAGCACAATAGCCTGCTTAAACTTGAAGATTGAAGAGTTTTCCATATCTGTACTCTCATGTTTACAATAGAGGTAGAAGATGTATTTGCTTTTTCCCTCAACAGCCGATTACTATTTCAAGCCTTTTGGAGTGCGAGCTCCAAATCCAAATTAACTGTCCCAGCACATAAGAAACAAGCATAACGCACCTCCATAACCCTCTGTATGGATAAATAGGTGTTCACTTCGGCGGAAACCGGGGTTT
>CAYSKG010000006.1:0-36667 GCA_964431725.1 uncultured Candidatus Bathyarchaeia archaeon
TTATAGCTTTTACTGGGCATATTGTCGCGCATATTCCACATGCTACGCATTTTTCCTCGTCGAATCCCAGCGTCCAGTCTTCCTTAAACTTTAATGCTTTTGTCGGGCATGGAGATATACATACGCCGCACGCCGTGCATCTATCCCAATCTATTCGTAATGTTTCAGCGAATTCTTGAACTTCTACTCCAGATTCCCTAAATAAGCTAAGTATTTCTTCGAGCTTATCTCCAGCTGCCGGTATTGAGACTATAAGCTCACCTTTCTGCGCGTTCACCCTAGCCTCAAGTATGTTGATTCGCACACCCGTTTTCAATACTATGTCGGCTAGGATAGGTTTTTCAACAACTCCATGCGAGTAGATAAGTTTAACCTTCATGGCGTATTCTGCCCCCTCCAACAATCTTTCTTGATATATCATCCGTTGTTAATATTCCAACTACGCGATTTAACCTATCCACTACTGGAACCCCGGATATGTTATATCGAGCCATCCTACGTGCGACAACATCGATTGACTCATTCTCGAAGGCCGTTATAACTCTCCTAGTCATTATCTCCTCAAGTCTTCTCCTATCCTGAGCCAGAGCCTTAGCTAAATCCCAAGATGTTACAATACCCAAGAGTCTCCCTTCCTTATCGACAACAGGTAAATGGTCTATACCTTTCTCTACGAGTCTAGATGCCACAGCCTTTACGTCATCGCTTGGCGTAGCAGTAATGACGTTACGATTCATTAAATCGCCAACCCTCAACTCTTTGCCTTTAATCTTCAGCGGCTTAAGCTCTCTTTGCCTTGGAAGCGGCTCAATCGGCTTGGTTAGAAAGAATTTTCCCTCAAGAATCCATTTCTTTAGAGTTTCAGCTATTTCTCTAGCCATCTTATAGCTTGATAAAGATGATGATGGAACCTCTCTATCCTCTAAAAAGACTTTTCCGGATCTGAGTTCGGCATAGGAGACCCTCTTAACAATAGGTCTCAGGTCAGGTCTAGTTGGCGCGGCGTAATCATGTATGTTAACAAATATGTCTTCATCTTTTAGAGCAGCTGTTTTAGCGACTCTCATATTTATAATCGGGATCGGTATGCCAACGCCAACATATAATGTGGTTCCATACCTGTGGAATGAAGCCCCACGCAAATACCTGCTATTCATCTGCTTTAAGTCTCCTTTAACCATAAGGGTGCCATAACCTGATTTAGGACTATGTTGGGTTCCTTCACCGATAATATAGCCTATTCCGCCGCCCAAGAAAATTCTTGTTCCAAGACCGATGGTCTCATAATTGGGATCCTTGCAGAGCGGGTTTAATTGTCCAGCGCCAGAGAAGGTTACATTCCCATAGTTTGGCAGAAGCATACCCATATAAGTATATAGAATCCTGTCCGAGCTATTTGTAGCTGCGTCATATTTCTGATAACAGTTTCTCGGATTAACCAGAATAGCTTGATTTAAATCTTCAATTGTAATAACTGTTTCAATATGTCTTCTAGGATAACAGTCTGTTCCATAGGATTCAGCTCTTAAAACAACTTCTTTACCTGAAACCAAATCCTCTATGACGTGCCCGCCTCCATACTCGAATCCTCTAGTCTCACTCATCGACGTAGCTCCCAAATAACCATCCACTGCAGCAAGCCCCTTATAGACTGGAACATCATTTAACCAGCACCTTGTCATCTTTATCGGAGGATCAGAATGCCCAAAATTTAGAAAAACCCCTGAGCTACACATCGCACCAAATGTTCCAGTAGTCACAACATCAACTTCTTTAGCGGCAACTTCAATGCCGCTACTTTCAACAAGTTTGATCATTTCTTCAGCTGTTAGGACAACAGCGTCTCCACGCTTAATTTTCTCATTTATTTCATCTATTGAACGTAGTTCTTCGACTTTCTCAGACAAGAAGGATTCCTCCTAGGTTTTTATTTGCTTGCGAAATGAACTCCATATTCGTATAGGGATGGAGAAGTCATTCCTCCTAGCTTATGTATTCTTTTACATATTTCTGCAGAATATTTATTCACTATCATATATATTTTTCTGTTATAACCCCGAAAATCACTAAAACAGAAAAACAGAGCAACATAACCATAAGTGGAAACTAATGAAATTCCATAAACCTCAACCGCAGCCCAACCACAAGGCACAAATAAATGCGCATCTCGTAGAAGTAAACCCTAATCCAAAGTAAAGGTCACGAGAAATAGCCGGATAAATACCATCTCTCCCCCTGGAGTCTTCACAAAATAGAGAATAGGGGGAGGGGTAGACATCTAATCGTTAAAATCTCATTCAATGGATGCAAGTAGAATTAATACTAAAGGAGGATTGCTGAGTTTTCCTTTAAAGCCAACCATAAACATTGCATTCCTCTTAAAAAATTAAAATGAAAAATTAACCGCTTTCTAATGGTTCCGTGATCTTCAAATTAATCAAACTAAAATTTGGGAAGCTAAACTAAAATACTGAACCTTAACATAAATATCTTATGTTAGAAAGTCTCCTCATGATGCTTCCTTCATTAACCAAAAGCGTAGTATCTCTATTCATAATTGTTGATCCTCTAGGGAACATACCGATCTTCATAAGTCTAACTGAAAATTTAAGAAGAGAAAATAGGAGAAAAGTGTTCAACACAGCCACCATAACAGGCTTCGTCCTCCTATTAGCATTCGCCCTAGCGGGGAAGGAAATACTCAACTTTTTCGGAATAACACTTCAGAGCTTCATGATCGCCGGCGGAATACTCCTCCTAATAATCGCCATCAGAATCCTAGTGATGGGCGGTTGGGAAGAACCTCACATAACCCCTGAAAGCGTAGGAGTTGTCCCTATAGCTGTTCCATTACTTGCTGGTCCAGGGGCAATAACAACAGCCATTTTCAACCTTCAAGAATTCGGCATACTAATAACCACAATCTCCATAATTATAGTATTCACAATCGTATGGCTGGTTTTACGATATATTGAACCAATATACAAAGTATTAGGGAAAAACGGATCGGTTGTAGTAGCGAGGGTTATGGCTCTCCTAATAGCGGCAATAGCAATCCAATACATAATAAACGGGCTCAAACATTTACTAGGATAAAATGATGTAGTTGTTTATTCAAGAAATAAACCTTAAACATTAACAAAGATACGTCTTTCCCCCTTTTAAGTCTAAACGACCTACAAAAACAATAATGGGAAAAATACTCCTCAATTATCATTTTTCATTTAAAACTCAACGGATGAATGAATACCCTAACTAGCAGTCTCCAGAAATATAGGTTTATATTGATGGGTTCCCTAATAATCATTAAAAAATAGTTTATATAGCGATCAATAGGATATAACCAATGGTGTATTTATAATGAACATCCCCCTAGAAAGAATTGATAGATACACTTGGCGGATACCCAAATATAGGGCTGGCATGCGTGTTCCAGGAATAGTATTTGCAGATGATGAACTCATTGAAAAAATGAAGACGGATAGAACACTAGAGCAGTGCGCAAACGTAGCTCACTTACCAGGCATATATAAATACGCTATAACCCTGCCTGATGGTCATGAAGGTTATGGTTTCCCAATAGGCGGTGTGGCGGCGACAGATTATGAGGAGGGAGTTATCAGCCCGGGCGGTGTCGGCTATGACATCAACTGCGGTGTTAGACTTCTAACAACAAATCTCTCAGAGAAGGATATCCGCCCAAAGCTAAATGAGCTAGCAACAACAATCTTTCATAATGTTCCAAGCGGGCTTGGAAGCCGCAGAAGAGACTTCAGCGTATCCTACAACGAACTTGACCAAATAGTTAGAGAAGGCGTTCCACACCTAATTGATAAGGGCTACGGTAGACCTGAAGACATCAAACATTGTGAGGAAGGCGGAAAAATGTCTGGAGCCAACCCAAACAAAGTTTCAAACACAGCCAAGAAAAGAGGCTTATCACAGCTTGGAACCCTAGGATCCGGAAACCACTTCCTAGAAATCCAAAAAGTTGACAAAATATTCAATGAGAAAGTTGCCAAAGCCTTCGGCATAACCCATGAAGGCCAGATCACAGTTATGATACACTGCGGATCACGTGGATACGGTCACCAAATATGCTCAGATTACCTGCGTATAATGGAGCGAGCCGTCCACAAATATAAGATTAGAATACCGGATAGAGAACTTGCATGCGCCCCTGGAACAAGTAGGGAAGCCCAAGACTACTATCAGGCTTTAGCATGCGCAGTAAATTACGCATTTGCCAACAGGCAGATGATCACTCACTGGGTTAGACAGAGCTTTGAACGGGTTTTCAAAACATCATCAGATAAGATTGGCCTGGACCTAGTTTACGATGTAGCCCACAACATTGCGAAGATTGAGGAACATTCAGTAAATGGCAAAACGGTTAAGGTTTGGGTTCATAGGAAAGGCGCGACAAGAGCGTTCCCACCCGGTCATAAAGATGTTCCGGCAGATTACAGAAGTCTGGGTCAACCAGTTATCATACCCGGTTCAATGGGCACCAGCTCATGGGTTCTTGTTGGCACGCCTAAAGCCATGGAAATAACATTCGGCTCAACAGCTCATGGAGCTGGTAGAATGCTAAGCCGAAGAGCGGCGACAAGACGTTTCACTGGAGGTCAAATAAGAAGGGATCTTGAAAGTAGAGGCATAGTTGTTAGAGCTGCAAGTATGACTGTTTTAGCTGAAGAAGCCGATCCAGCATACAAGAATGTTGATAAAGTTGCTGAAGTTAGTAATGCTGTTGGCATAGCGACTTACGTAGCTAGGCTCCTTCCAATAGCTGTTATAAAAGGTTAAAATTCTCCAATATAATGATCTTATGAGGAGAATGTCGTATAAACTAAAGCATTCTTTTATCTCTTTTTTTATTCAGTTTTCCATCGCTTTTACTTTCAGTGTAGGGGGTATTCAGAACCTCCTTAACTCTCTTACTTATCTTCGGACCTAAACCATAAACATCTATTGGCCACCGGTCAACCTTAGTTAGGGCATTAAAAGGCGTTTTATAGGTCTTTAGCAGGCTTAACGCCTTCTCCCGCCCTATATTCGGTAGACTTGCAAGAAAATAAATCTGCGCATCCGTCAATGTTTCAATCTTTTTAGCTGGATGAACAACAGGGATTCTCTTTTCAACAAACTGCTCCTGCTTAGCCGATGTGTAAAGAAAGTCTATTGTTTCTTTATAGCTTGTTGTATGAATCATGTTTATGCCATTCTTCGCCAGCGCGAAGATAGCTCCCCAAACAGAGGAAGGTTTTATCCTACTAAATTTATAGATAATTGGAAAGTAACCTTCAATAAGAATGAAGGGTTTCGGATAAGCCTCCTTCAATAAAAATAGCTGCTCAAACAAATATCGATGCGTTAAGGTGTAAACAAAATCCCGCACGGTTTTTCTCTCGAAGGCGCATTCGTCAGAAATCACATAATCGCCCTTATCAAGAGTTTCAATCCTTATTATTGCGCCAAGCTCCTTTAAACCCTTAACTATCTTAGGTGTTGCACTAGCCTCCCTACTATCCACTATTATCACAGGTTGCTTAGAATCATTCCCCTTCCTGAGATAAGGTAAAAGGCTTTCAAATCCAACCATAATCTCCAATACTCCACTAAACATTTTAATTCTCTCTAAAAACTTTTTATTTAGCCTTTCTTTAAATACCCGATAAAAGAACCAATGCTCAAAATTGTAGGTTAAAATTGAAAAAAGAGCTGTGTATTCAGATGGAGAAGACATTTGAAGGTTTAAAGGCAATATATCGTGAAATGTGCCCGAACTGTGGAGGAGACATCATCGACCGGGAGCTGTTAAGCTCGGGGGTTTGTAGCAAATGTCTCCCAACGCCTATAATGGATAAAGAAAAGATTTACCAAAAATTAATTGAAAAAGGAAGAGCCGGTGAATACGCAAGATTTCTAGAAATAGAGTTTGAGCTTGAAAAATTTAGAGAATTTTTCAGTTTACTTGTAGGCTCCAAACCATGGGCTCTCCAAGAGGTTTGGGCTAAACGCGTCTTAATGGGGCGAAGCTTTTCAATAGTCGCTCCAACAGGAATCGGCAAGACTCTTTTTGGACTTATGATGGCGTTATACCTAGCCAGGAAGGATAAAAAGAGCTATATTATTGTGCCGACGAGCCTACTAGTTGAACATCTACTAGAGAAAGTCCACATTTTTCTTAAGGCAATGAATGAAAAAGGTATGCCGAATCCAACGGTTATAGGCTACTATTCTACTATGAGGAAAAAACAGATTAAGGAAACTCTGGAGCGTATTGCAAATCAAGACTTCTCCATCCTAATAACAACTGACAGATTCCTCTACAGTAAATTTGACCTTATTAAAAATATTAAATTTGACTTCATATTCGTCGATGACGTTGATTCATTCCTAAAATCACCTAAAAACATAGATAAAGTTGTTCTTTTAATGGGTTTCAATCCTGAGGACGTCGAAAAGATATTAAGTAGCGGAAAAACTAACCTTGACAACGAGAAAGCAAAGCATGATAGGATCCTAGTTGTTTCAGGCGCAACATTAAGGGGGAAAAGAACTAAACGTATCAGAATATTCAGGCAGCTATTTGGTTTTGAGCCGGGCTTCAGCCCAGAATTTGTGAGAAATGTTGCGAATCTCTTCATCAAATCTGTAGATGATATTAAGAGAGAGACCGTGGAGATAGTTAAGAGACATGGTCCAGGATGTTTAGTTTTTGTTCCACAGGTTAAAGGCGTAGAATACGCTAAGGAAGTTGCTGAGTCATTGGAGGAGGCTGGAATAAAAACATTCGTCTATGAAAGAATGAATCCAAAAATGCTGGAGAAGTTTGTAAGCGGAGAATATGATGTTTTAGCCGGAGTCGCCAGTAATAGAAGCCCGCTGGCTAGAGGCTTAGATTTACCTGAAACAATCAGGTATGTTGTTTTCGCTGGTGTGCCTAGAAGAGAAATAAGGGTTGGAATAGAAGAATGTAACCCGCAGAAGATACTTACTCTTCTCAAGGCTTTATCACCCTTCTTCAAAGATAAACTCTTTAAAGAGGCAGCTCCAGTACTCTCGGCTCTATCTAAGATCGTGCCAGTTAATAAAGAGCTGATCGATAAGATAAGAGAGGCTGATGAAAAGAAAATTGATCTTGAAGGCTTTGCAGGTTATGTTTTACGCATTGTCAGAGAAGCCAGGGAGCTTCTAGCCAGAATAATGGAGGACATAGACTTAAGAAAAGTAGCTGAAAGATTAGATGTGGACGTGAAGATCGAAGGAAGAGAATACGTGCTCATCATACCCGATGTTGATGGATACATTCAAGCCTCCGGTAGATCATCAAGGTTCTATGCTATGGGAATAAGCCGCGGCTTATCAATAATTTTAGTTGATGATGAGAAGGCGTTTTACGGGTTAAACAAGAGAATCCAGCTAGCAACTGATGAGGAGTTTGAGGAATATGCTCTTGAAAGAGCTCTGGAGGAGCTAAAGCAGGTGGACAAAGACAGAGAAATCATTAAAAGAATACGTAGAGGCGAATTTAGTGTAGAAGCCGTAGACATTATTAGATCGGCGCTTATAATTGTTGAATCCCCCACGAAAGCTAGGGCAATAGCATACTTCTTTGGTAAGCCAGCTAGAAGAACCATAAACGGTTTCACAGTCTACGAGGTAGCAAGCGGGCAGCTGATCCTAAACATAATCGCATCCGGTGGACACATATTTGACCTAACAACGGAAGGCGGATTCCACGGGGTTTTGAAAGAAGATGGCTATTATATTCCCATCTATACGGATGTAAGGAGATGCGGTGACTGCGGCGAACAATTCACAGATCGAAGTGAATGCCCTGCATGCGGATCAAAAAACATTCGCTCAAAAAGAGAAGTTGTTGAACTACTCAGAAAGCTAGCTATTGAGGCAAATAAAGTATTCATCGCAACCGATCCGGATGCTGAAGGCGAAAAAATAGGATACGACATATACACCATGGTTAAACCATACTGCAAGAATATTGAAAGGCTCGAATTCCATGAAGTTACACGTAGAGCCCTAAGAAAAGCTCTCATGGAGCCTAGAAGCATTAAGCTTCCGCTTGTCCAAGCTCAAGTGGTCCGAAGAATCGAAGACCGATGGATCGGGTTTGAACTAAGCAGAAAGCTCTGGGAAAAATTTAGGATAAAGACCCTATCAGCTGGCAGAGTTCAGACTCCGGTTCTGGGCTGGGTTATAAAACGTGTGGATGAATTAAAAAAGAAGGTTCCAGTAGCCGAAATACAATTGGAGAATGGTTTATTCTTTAGGCTTGTAAACTTGCCGAATGCTTACGAGCTAAAGAAGAAATTTAAGGATGGAAAATTAACGGCGTCGATCGAGAATATATCCTTTAAAGAAGAAAATATTTATCCGCCGCCACCCTACACAACGGACAGCATGCTTAAGGATGCGGCTCAAAAATTAGGTTTCTCAGTTGGATACACCATGAATTTGGCGCAAATGCTCTTTGAATCTGGTTTGATAACGTATCATAGAACCGACTCAACAACTGTTTCAACAACAGGCATGGATGTTGCAAAACGATTCTTAGAGGAGAACTATCCCAATCTATTCAAGCCTAGAGGATATAGGCGAGAGGGAGCGCATGAATGTATAAGACCTACGAAACCACTAAATGCTAGGCAACTGCGCTTCTATCTTTCCTCCGGCGTCATAAGAATACCGCAAAAGCTCAGCGCTGACCACCTGAAACTCTACGATATGATATTCAGAAGGTTCATCGCTAGCCAAATGAGCGAGGCTAAAGTGGTTATACAGGAGTTTGACCTCAAGATAGATGGTTCAAAGTCTAGGCATAGCAAAATAATAAAAACTATCGAGCAAGGCTTCTTAGCGATAAACCCGACTATTAGACTTGAAAAAGAAGTTAAAGAAGGGGAATACAAGGTTCTCAACATGAAGGTCAGACGCATACCTCTAGTAAGACCCTACCGTGAAGGCGATCTAATAGCTCTCATGAAGGAAAAGGGAATCGGAAGACCAAGCACCTATTCAAAAATAATCAACATACTACTAAAGAGAAAATATATAATCGAAAAGAATAGGGCGGTATTCAGCACAAAGCTTGGACGAGCAGTCTACGAATATTTATCCAAGAATTTTGAATCGCTGGTTTCGGAGGATCTAACTAGAAACCTTGAAGTAACAATAGATGCCATAGAGAATGGTCAAGTATGGTATCAGGATGTTCTTAAATCAATAGAGAATGAAATAAGAAGCATAGTTGGAGGTAATATAGACAAATAATAGCCAAGCTCGCACAGAATATTTGATTTATTATCAAACAACAATATTCACTGAAATAGGCAAATTTATTACTCGCTTTTCTCCCTCTTAAATTCTAGGAGGCAGATCAACATCAGAATAGCCGTTGTAGACCTTGATAAATGTAAACCTGCACGATGCGATAGAGCATGCTATCGATTCTGTCCGCAAGTTAGAAGTAGAGTTGAAGCCATAAGATTTGAAAATAATAAGCCAGTTATATCGGAGCTCTTATGCACAGGTTGCGGCATATGCGTTAAAAAATGCCCCTTCAAAGCAATACATATCGTCAATGTTCCGGAAGAACTTAAAAAGGATTGCGTACATAGATTTGGCCCAAACACATTCAAATTGTTCCGTCTACCTGTTCCATCCCCAGGAATAGTTCTTGGTTTACTTGGACAAAATGGCATTGGAAAATCAACAACTCTTAAAATATTTTCTGGAGAAATTAAGCCGAATCTTGAAAGATACGATGAGCCGCCGGACTGGACTGAAATTATACGATATTTTAGAGGTTCAACTCTTCAGATATATTTTCAAAGATTAAGTGAAGGAAAGCTCAAAATTGTCCATAAACCGCAATATGTTGATAAAATACCGCGTGTAGTCAAGGGAAAAGTTGGGGAGATACTTGAACATATTGATGAGAGAGGTAAGTTAGATGAGATTTCAGAGAAGCTTCAGCTTAAGGTTATCTGGGATAGAGAGCTAGATGTTTTAAGTGGCGGTGAGCTTCAGAGAGTCGCTATAGCGGCAGCTGTTTGTCGCGATGTAGACGTATACCTTTTTGATGAACCTTCAAGTTATTTAGATGTCAAACAGAGACTAGAAGCTGCTAAAGTCATAAGAAGTCTAAAAGAAGATAACAAGATCATAATTGTAGCTGAACATGATTTAGCCGTATTAGACTATCTTTCGGATCAAGTATGCATCTTTTATGGTAAACCAGGCATATATGGAATAGTCTCACACGTTCATAGTGTTAGAACTGGAATAAACATATACCTTAATGGATTCATCCCGGATGAAAATATGCGTTTTAGAAAAGAACCAATAATATTCCATGTTAAACCGCCGTTGGCTGGCTCATCAACAAACGTACCAATTCTCAAGTGGGGTGAAATAAGTAAAACATATGGGGATTTTACCTTAAAAATTGAAGAAGGCGATGCAAAGGCTGGTGAAGTAATAGGCATATTAGGACCAAATGGAATTGGCAAAACAACATTTATTAAAATTCTGGCAGGAATAGAAAAACCTGATCGGGGCTCATCGCCCACTAAAGATGCCCTCAAGATTAGCTACAAGCCTCAATATATATCAACAGAATATGAGGGAACAGTTGAAGACCTCCTAAGAACAGTGGCCAAGGAACAATTTTCATCAAGCTGGTATCAAACCGAAATAATAAATCCGCTTAACTTAAGCCCTCTATTTGACAGGAAAGTTAAAGAACTAAGTGGCGGTGAGCTTCAGAAAGTTGCTATAGCAACATGTCTCTCACGCGAAGCCGACCTATACCTTTTGGATGAACCAAGCGCGTATTTGGATGTTGAAGAGAGATTAGCTATGGCGAAAACGATAAGGCGAATAATTGAAGAAAAGAACGCAACCGCTTTTGTTGTTGAGCATGATATTGTCGCTCAAGACTTCATAGCTGATAGGCTCATGATATTCACTGGTGAACCTGGAGTTCATGGAGTAGCAAAAACGCCAACAAACCTGCTTGATGGAATGAATATGTTTCTGAAAGAGATGAACATAACTTTTCGGAGAGATCCGGACACAAAGAGACCTCGAGTAAATAAGGAAGGTTCAAGGCTCGACAAGTATCAAAAGAAAATCGGACAATATTATTACGTAAAATAAAAAAGTAAGATAATAGTAGCTCATTAACTAGATAACAATTTTTAGTCTCTATATCTTTCTGCCATACCGCTTCGATATAATCCCTCTAAAAGCATGAAACCCAGAATGTTAATTGCGATTAACGAACCAACTAAAACTCCAAGTAAGCTAACCTCCACAGGCACCTCGAAAATAAGTGACAGATACCCCCCAACTATCACTGTTATAATGAGAGTTTCAATAAGACAGGCAAGAAACCTACGTATAATTCCGCCTCTACCAATAAACCACGCTAAAACACAAGCCACAAAATTTGCAATTGCACCGCCAAAAACATCAACAATCGATAGATTAGCATAGAGATTCGCAATGAAACAACCTAAGCTCAATCCCAAAGCCGCAGGAAAACCGAAAATTATCGATAAAGGTAACAAGGCATCAGCAACCCTAACCTGATATATTCCGAAGCTTATAGGAGCCAGAAGAATGACGCCGATAGCATACATCGCAGCGAAAATTGCTGTTAATGCTATTTCTCTACTACCAATCTTCATTTTTTCCACCTCCTACACCGGGGTTTATATGGCGGAACGGGTGGAGGTGGCCCCACTCACCCGCCGTAAATACTTAAAAAGAGGCATCGGCATTTTATAAAGTTTCATTAATAGGCCAAAAATTATTTATTGTCTATTACTATTCTGTATTTTATTAGGGAGAGTGTATTCTTCATGTCCGTGGCTAAAGAAAGAAAAGAACCCTCATATCGTTCTCATAAGGTTGTTATTAGAGGTATAGTTGAAGGTTATGATGTTGCTTCACTTGAGGACATAAATAAAATCGAGAATCGAATTGAAAAACTACAGAACGAAATAGATATTCTCAAGAATCAATTAAGTGAGCTACAAAAAGCCTTAAATGCAACTAATATGAGACTGGAGCGGCTTGAAAACTTCTTAAGGTCATTCAAGTAAATATTTATACTCAACAATGACTAAAGCAATTTTCCTTTAATAATCTTCAAAGCGTTAAATTTATAGGTTAAATGTCAATTTTTTGCCTATTATATACAGACATGTAAATATGGATTAAATATTTGGAGTTTAAGGAAGGAAAAATCTAATGGGTTCAAACATAAGTAAGCTACTATTCGTTATAATTTTGGTAGCCGTTTTTACGGCTGGAGCCTTTCTCTCCTATTTATGGACTGTAGGCTATTATGTTTCATTAGAACTCAAAATTCCTGATAAACCAGTAATATGTGTACATGATTTTGTAATTTCAGCTAAGGATCCAACATTCTTTAATATCACCATTCTAAATCCTTCATTCTCCCCTAAGGAAGCAAAAATATTAGGTATTGAAGTTTTAACCAAAGACAAAAATATTCATTATATAACTTTCATCACCCCTCAGATACCGGGAGAAGGTTACGTTTTAAATCCGGGAGATTCGGAAACATTTAAATGTTCTTGGAATTGGACGAAATATACGGGGCAAACGGTTAACATAATAGTGTTAGTTAAAGAGGGTTCTGGAGCCTCTTTCCAAACAACTCTACCTTTAACGAAAATCAATATTGTAAACATCGAATTTGATCCGGAATTTGGAAACCGCTTTAATATGACGGTAGCCAACTCAAATCTATCGGCTACCAACGTTACTCTAACAGAAATAAATGTCATAGTAGATAATTCGGTTCATAGAGTGAATACCCAGCCTACTCTGCCAGTTGATCTTGAACCTGGCGACTCTATCAATCTCACCTGCATGTGGAACTGGGCTAATTATCAAGGTGAAGATGTCACATTAGCAATTAACACAATACAAGGTTACTTCACAAAAAAGAAACATACTATACCAACCTACGCTATTTTTACTATTCAAAAAGTTGAATTCAATTTGACAAACACATCATGCTTCAACTTGACAATAGCTAATTCCGAGATTTCTATGATAGCATTAAAAATTACAGATATTAGTATTACATTAAAAAATGGCACAGCTATAAAGCCGGAAAAAATAACTCCAGATCTTCCACACGTTATTGATAGAAATTCAACGATATCTTTTATATGCGAATGGAATTGGACTGCCTATCGTGGTGAAAGAATAACCATCACCGTGAGCACTAAACAGGGCTATGAAACAAAAACTACATGGAAAATTCCTTAAATGAGCATAGTTAATTAATCAAAGTTTTTAGCGTAATCCCTCAATGCCTTTTTAAGGCTTAGCAAAGCTTGCCTTGGTTTCTCATTAGCAGTTATATAAGAACCAACTACGGCAATCCTTGCGCCAGCCTTCCAAACTTTAATTATTGTCTCCGAATTTATGCCTCCATCAACCTTAATAATTTTATCTGGAAATTTTTGAGAGAATTCCATGATTCTTGGGATAGCTTCTTCGTGAAATTTTTGTCCACCAGCTCCCATAGGAACACTCATAAATAGGATGATGTCTGCGTTGCTGGCGATATTATCAGTTAGTCTATTTTTAGGCGTTGGAAGGTTTAGGCATATTCCAGTCTTATAACCATATTTTTTTACAGCTTTGATAGCTTTTATGACTTCATCTTCTGAATTGAAAGATTCAACCTGAATTATGATAGTTACTTTCGCCCTTTCTCTTTTCTTTATGAACTTATTTATCTCCCCTATTATTTTGAAGGGATCACTAACCATTAAATGTAAAGTTATAGGAATCTTGTCATGAAGCTTTTCGTATATCTTTTTTATAAGAGGAATTGAAAACTTATTTTTATCAGGTATCATAGGTGGTCTCATAACATCTATGTGAACATCATATAGCTGTCCAGTTTCTATAAGATCCATTATTTTTGAGAAAGCCTCTGAATGATCTAAGTTATCTATGTTCTCCGATAACTTCGATTCGTACTCTAGGATCGAGAGTGAAATTAACATTTCCATATTAATGCTAAAATATGAAAAACTTCGCTTATAATAATTTTATTGGAAAAATACCCATTTAATAAAAAACGTGAAAAAGAGGATGCCCTGAAAATGAGCAAAAAAGAATATTTCATCGGAATCGATAATGGTACCCAAAGCACAAAAACAATAATCGTTGATGGAGAAACAGGTAAAGTTTTAGGGAAAGCGACAAAAAAACACAAACTTATAGAAGGATTGCCCCCTGGACATAAAGAACAAGATCCAGCTATGTGGATTAATGCCTTAATTGACACTCTCAGAGCGGCTATGAAAAACGCTAAAATTGATCCGAAATATGTTAAAGCAATAGGCGTCTCTGGACAGCAACATGGTTTAGTTCCCTTAGATGAGCATGGAAGGGTCATTAGACCAGCTAAACTCTGGAATGATACAAGCACCTTCAAAGAAAGTGAATATCTGATTAAAAAACTTGGCGGATTAAAGAGAGTCATCGATCTTCTCGGACTCTCCATTCCACCCGGCTTCACGGCGCCAAAAATTCTTTGGCTTAAACGTCATGAACCATGGAACTATAAACGTCTTAAAACAATTCTTCTCCCACATGATTATTTAAACTTCTATCTTACTGGTAGAAAAGTCATGGAGTATGGAGACGCCTCTGGAACAGCACTTATGGATGTTAGAACAAGAACTTGGTGCAAAGAAGTTCTTGAAGCAATTGATCCTAATTTAGAAGAAAAACTTCCGCCATTACAGAGTTCTGATAAACCAGCTGGTTTTGTCAGAAAGGAAGTCGCCGAACTATTTGGTTTTAAAGACGACGTACTGGTGAGTGCTGGTGGGGGAGATAACATGATGAGTGCAATTGGAACCGGAAATACACGAAAAGGCATTGTAACTGCCAGCTTTGGAACCTCTGGCACAATCTATGCTTACTCAGACACGCCAATAATTGATCCAAAAGGTGAAATAGCGGCTTTTTGTGATTCAACAAACGCATGGTTGCCGCTACTCTGCACAATGAACGTCACCGTCGCAACAGAATTTGTTAGAAACCTATTTAATATGACTCATGGGGAAATGACGGAAGCAATTGAAAGCGTGCCAGCTGGTTCGGATGGACTAATACTCCTGCCATACTTTGAGGGGGAGAGAACGCCAAATGTTCCAGATGGAACAGGAGTATTCTTCGGCTTGAATAGCAAAACATTTAATCCAGCTCATCTTGCAAGAGCATCAATGGAAGGCGTAACATTAGGGATGAATTATGGCTTGAATAGAATGAGAGAACTTGGGATAAATCCCAAACAAATTAGGCTTACTGGTGGCGGTTCTAAGAATAGAGCTTGGCGGCAGATTGCAGCAGACATATTCAACACAGATGTTGTCTGTTTAAAAATTGATGAAGGCGCAGCATATGGTGCAGCATTGCAAGCAATATGGGCGTATCGCAATTATATGGGTGAAAAAATCTCAATACAGGAAATAACTGACCGATATGTGGAGGTGGATGAAAATACGCTTGTTTCCCCCAATCCCTATAATGCTAAAATATACAAAGAGCTACAGGAAATACAGAATAGTTTGAGTAAGAGTCTTAGAAGACTCTTTCATCTCCATAGGAGTTTCCTAAATAAATATGTATCCTAAAGTTGAATGCTAGCTGTCAATCTATCATAAATACCATCTTTTTGGTTCTCTAATGCTAAACACAAGAGCCAGAAGCAAGTAAGTTTATAATGCTAATTTTAGCATTAATTAGTTGATGAACAAAGTCATATGCAGAGAAATCATCGAATACTTAATGAATATTCAAAACCCTTCCCTAAAAGACGTTAACATAGCCAAGACTGTAATTGCAGAAAAATACGGCTTAAGCGTTATCCCCTCAAACTCTGAACTTATACGTTATCTAAAGCCTGAAGAAAAAGCGCAACTCCTAAAAGTTCTACGAAGAAAAAGCGTTCGAACAATCTCCGGAGTCACAATAATCGCTGTTATGACAAAGCCTTGGCCGTGCCCACAGAAGGAGCCATGCGCCTACTGTCCAGGAGGCCCAGCTTACGGCGTACCACAAAGTTATACTGGGCATGAACCAGCTGCAATGAGAGGTTTACAGCATTATTTTGATCCTTACAGACAGGTTAAGCACAGGATTAAACAGCTCGAAGCCATAGGACACGATGTAGACAAGGTTGAATTAATAATCATGGGTGGAACTTTCCCTGCTATGCCAATGGAGTACCAAAAACACTTTATTAAAGAGTGTTTAGATGCGATCACTAACATGCGCTCCCACTCACTTGAAGAAGCTAAAAGAAACGCTGAGGTAAGTCGAATTAAGAATGTCGGGATAACGGTTGAAACCCGTCCAGATTGGTGTAAAGAACCTCATGTAGATAGAATGTTATCTTTTGGTGTAACCAGAGTTGAGGTCGGCGTCCAAAATATTTACGATGATATATATGCATTAGTTAATAGAGGTCACACCGTTGAAGATGTTATTGAGGCTACAAGAATACTTAAGGACTCAGGCTTAAAAGTTGTTTACCATATGATGCCTGGTTTACCAGGATCAGATTTTAATAGAGATCTTGAGGCTTTCAAGAAAATTTTCTCAGATCCAGCGTTCAAGCCTGATATGCTTAAAATTTATCCATGTTTAGTTGTTAAAGGAACTAAGATTTACGATTGGTGGGTTAAGGGTTTATATAGACCTTACACGACTGAAGAAGCGGCTGAATTAATAGCTGAGATAAAGAAAATAGTTCCAGAATGGGTTAGAATTATGCGGATTCAAAGGGATATCCCTGCTTATCTCATTGAGGCAGGCGTTAAAAAAAGTAACCTGAGAGAGATCGCTTTGAGAAAACTTAGAGCTAAGGGAATGCGTTGCAGATGTATAAGATGCCGTGAGGTTGGACATAGATGGCTAAAAGATCATATCAAACCTGATCCAAATAATATAGAAGTTTTAGTTAGAAATTATGAAGCTTCTGGAGGTAAAGAATTTTTCATATCAGTTGAAGATCCGGTAAATGATGTACTTATTGGTTATTTAAGGCTAAGGATACCGTCCAGCAAAGCTCATAGACCTGAAATATCTAGTAAAGACGCTTCAATAATTAGGGAACTACGAGTTCTCGGCCCTCTTGTTCCAGTAAATAAACGTCCTAGAGAAGAGTATCAGCATAAGGGTTGCGGTAAACTCCTACTGAAAAAGGCTGAAGAGATAAGTATTGAGCAGGGTTGTGAAAAGATTCTTGTCACAAGCGCTTTAGGAACGAAACAATATTATAAACGATTTGGCTACTCATATGACGGACCTTACATGAGTAAAAATCTATATTAAGGGATAATTCAATAATTTAGAAAACTCGAATAATAAAGTAAACTTAACTTAAGTAAAAATCAGCTTACCATAAGAAAAGGGATGCATCGAAGATGAAAAATGGAGATAAATTTGAAAAAGTAAGTGAAATGGCTCGTAGAAGAGGTTTTTTCTGGCCATCTTATGAGATATACGGCGGTGCAAGCGGCTTCATAAATTGGGGTCCGCTTGGATCAGTTATGAAACGAAAAATTGAAGATAAATTTAGAGACATTTTCTTGAGACGATTAAATTTTTATGAGATTGAAACTCCGATAATTGCTCCTGAACGAGTTTTTAAGGCTTCAGGTCACGTTGAAAACTTTAAAGAACCAATGGTTGAATGCAAAAGATGTGGAAGAAAGTTTAGGGCAGATCACTTACTCCAAGAATTCGCTGATTTGAGTTCGCAAGAAACCGATAAAATGGGATTAGAGGAAATCGGAGACGTTATTGAACGCCAAAATATTAGATGTCCAGAATGTAACGGAGAGTTCTCTGAACCGAAATATTTCTTAACAATGTTCCAAACAAACATTGGACCATACTCTGAGAATATTGGGTATGGGCGTCCAGAAGCTGCTCAAGGAATTTTTGTTGAGTTTAAACGACTTTACGAGCATACAAGGGAGCGTCTTCCAATAGGATTTGCTCAGATAGGTCATGCCTTGAGAAATGAGATATCCCCCCGACAAGGACCAATAAGGCTTAGAGAATTTACAATAATAGACTTAGAATTTTTCTTTGATCCTGAGAATCCTCACTGTCCATTTATAGACGAAGTTGCCGATGAGAAATTGAGGCTCGTTTTAATTGAGAATAGAGTTAAAGGTGATGAGACTCCGGTTGAGCTCTCCGTTAAAGATATTGTGGCTAAAGGTTACATTAAAGTTGAATGGCAAGCCTATTTTATGGCTTTAGCTAAACGCTTCATCACAAGCTTAGGCATACCGGAGAATAGACAACGTTTCATAGAAAAGCATCCTTGGGAAAGGGCTCACTATTCTGCTCAAGGGTTTGATCAGGAAGTTTACTTAGATCGCTGGGGCTGGGTTGAAGTTGCAGGCTTTAATTATAGAACAGATTACGATCTAAAAGGACATATGAAAGAAAGTGGAGAAGACCTTAGAGTTTTTAAGCTAAGCGATAAAGAAAACATAAGAGTTGAAGTAAAAACTAAACTATTGATTGCTAACATAAACAAAGCGTTTGGTGATAAAGCCCCAGAAATCATAAAAGCATTGCAGAATATAGAGCCTGAAACCTTAGCGGAAGCTTTGGAAAAACAAGGATTCTACCAAGTTAACGATTTTAAAATTACATCAGAACATGTTGAAATTGTACGTAAAGAAATTAAAGAAAAAGGCAGACGTTTCATACCTCATGTTATCGAGCCGAGTTTCGGATCAGACCGTCTAGCTTATGCCGCTTTAGAATACGCGTACACCCTAAAGAACAATCGAGTTGTTCTCAGATTACCTAGGGATATTGCGCCAGTTCAGCTGGCCATTCTGCCCTTAGTGAGCAAAAATGGGCTTCCAGAGAAAGCCAGAGAAGTTTATAAGCTTCTGATAGATGAGGGCTTCACAGTTGAATATGATGAATCCGGCTATATTGGTAAACGCTATGCTCGTTTCGATGAAATTGGCGTTCCATTATGTATCACAATAGATTACCAAACATTAAAAGATGAAACAGTAACTCTACGTGACAGAGATACTTGGAAACAAATCAGAGCTAAAATAAAAGATCTTCCATCACTTCTGTATAATTACTTCCGTTTTAAAATTAATTTTGAAGATTTAGGTTCTCCAGTTGAAAAATAGTTAGCTGATTTAATTTATTAATAACCCAAATTTTATTTTTTATTTTTTAGGTAAATTTTTAAATTTTCTTAACTTTATTTTTTTGGGATTATTATCTTAATTATTGAGGCGGGGATGCTTTGGTATTTCCTGTGGAAGCTGAGCCACGTGCTAAGAGAAGAGCTTTAAATCTCTGTCAAGATCATCTAAGGAGAGTTATGGAAGTCGCCCGAAAAACAACGCAGATTATAGACGCTTTCGTTACTGGCAATACGGAGCCAATTGCGGAGTTATATGAGGATTTACAGAAAATTAGCGATGAGGTTGATGATTCAAAAAGGATGGTTGCGCAGGAGCTAATTGAAATAGGGGCTATACTACTTAATCGAGAGGACTTTTTAAGGTTCACCTATCTAGTAAGTGAAATCGCTGAATTATTCAAAGGAGTGTCTTTCCGCATATTGGCGATGATTGAACGAAAATGGGATATCCCGGAAGACATAAAGAAAAGCATAGCAGAGCTTTCCGATGCAGTTTTTGATGCCATGATAAAGCTCAGAGAAGTTGTGATGGCATTAAATTACGGTTCACCGCAGATATCTGAAAGGGCCAAGAATGTTGAAGTAGCTGAGAGAGTAGTTGATAACCTTTACAGGAAACTAGAAATATTAATTTTAGATAGAAAGATGGATATATCCAGAACGCTTCTATCAAGAGACGTAATTCAGCTACTGGAAGAAACAGCCGACAAGATTGAGGATGCATCTGACGCTGCAAGAATTCTCGCTCTAGCATTATAGGGGGCAATGCTAAAACTATGGGTAAAAAAAGGAAAATCGAGGCAGAGTTTGTAGAAAATTTTCTGGTAGTTTGGGATCCAAAGAGTGGATCGGAACTTTATAAAATGGGTTTTTACGGTAAACCTTTGGGAATACCAAAACCAAAAAGCCCCGACTTTAATGTTCCCCTAATTCTCGACTTAATGGAAGGGCTATATCTGCTAGAAAAAGACGTAATAAACGTTTTCGAAGGAAAGGAAAAGACCAAAGTTAAATTTAGAACTCTGAAAAGCAGAGCTAAGAAAGTTTATGATGATTTTAATCTAAAATACACCGTATATAAAGATCTGCGGGATAAAGGACTTGTTGTGACTCCAGGAGTTAAATTTGGGTGCGATTTTGCAGTTTACAAACGGGGACCAGGTTTAGAGCATGCTCCTTATATGGTTTCTGTTAGAAGCAGAAAAGACGAGATAACTCCCACAGAGATAGTTAAAGCTGGAAGACTTGCAACAACTGTTAGAAAACGGTTCATTATAGCGGTTCCAGATCTAGAGAAGAATAAAATAGAATATTTAATTTTCAGATGGTTTAAGGCGTAAAAATGTTTTATTAGTTTACATCGGGTTTCTCTTCCTCTACAATTTTCATGTTTATTTGCATTATATCCTCTGTGATAGTGTTTCCCCTAACAGTTTTTCTTCTTCTTTCACCTTTATTTCTAGGCTTAAAGCCAACTCCTCCGCTTAAAAGAACTCTCATCTTAACTCCGCCGTGAATATCCGGCCTCATTGGGAAGCCATCTTTATCGCTTCCGCCAGTTATTAAAAGTTTTGTTCCTGGCATACCTACTATCGTTCCATCAATTAAGTCCCCTATTTTCCGCCCTATTAGTGGTGTTGCTTTGTCTCCTTCAACCTCAACGGATTTTGCTTTTCCGGTTTTTGGATCAGAGATTACTATTTTAAATTTTGCCATTTTCGCCACACACCTTTAAGAAACAAATTCTTGAAAAGAATGTTTAACCATATAAACTATTCGCATTCTATAAAATTTAAATTTAATATTAATATTCAAATGATTAAAATCGGAAGATGAGTAGATAATAAAAGTAGGTATTAAGATAAGTCCTGATGGAAGTTCCTCTATATTATTTTCCCTCATTTCATCTTCTTCATAGATGTAAAATTCATGCTTCTCCAGAAAATCTTTTAAGTTTCTTGCCTCAGCAGCATAATCCGTCTCTACAATATTTAGATACTGAAACGTATATTCACTTAAAAGCGCTGAAAATTTTATGGAGTTTAATGGCTCTTTCCTTAAATCTCCTTTAACGTAAGTTAAATCAACAGGTAGCCAACCCCAAGGTGGAATATAAACCATCGCCCAACCATGCCAACCAATTCTATTTTGTCTAATTACCAAATGCCCATTCCAATACGTACGATTTACGCTATATTGTGATATGTAGATGCATCCAATCTGTAGATAGGCTGGTATGCCTATAGATCGACAAAAAGTTATCAGAAGATTCGCTTGATCATCACAGTCACCCTTGTATGAAGAAATAGTTTCGTTAGGATATTTCGGAACCTCTGAAGAATAATATCTAATGTTATTTGCTATCCACTCAACAAATTTTTTGACTATTGTTAAAACCTTTGTTTCATTATTAGCTATGTCTAGTGCCTTCTTTCTAAAGATTGTACTATTTGATGGCCAAAGCCGAGTCGGCTTGCAATACTTATCTCTTAAGTTTTCTGGTATATCTTTTAAGGTTCCTGATTCATCTTCAGATATTGCAGGTATATCCCGATGTTTAAATACAAGCTTATAAGTTACGTTATAGCCTATTTTTTCATTTGGACTTAACGTAGCATCGCCAATATCTAATAAAGCTAGTAGGTTCCCGTCTGAATCATAAATGAATTTTCTAATTGTATAGGAGGCATGCGTTAAATAAACTGTTTGCCAGCTGTTATTCATAAACAAGCCTAGTGATATATCTTTTTCAGTTAAAATCCATGTTTCATGTAGATCTTTATTTTCATATCTCACCTTAATTGTTAGAGTGAAAGTTAAAGTTCTCTCAACTTCTGTTTTATACGTTAGCTGCGAGAAGTTAACAATCAATAATAGAATGAACAACAAAAGTATTATTAAGTAGTCTTTGATTTTTCTTGATCTTTTGATTGAAGATTTATTCTGAAGATCCAGATCTATACAATTGCCCATTTCCATACCTAACCGGAATTTTTTCCTCAAGAATTTCTTTCTGAAACCCTTAATAATTAGCTTTTTCTTACAAGTATTCTGGTGATATAGGATGCAAATTAAAGTTGGTGAAACATTGATCGAGCTTGTTAAAGGCGATATAACAGAACTTCAAGTTGATTGTATAGTTAATGCTGCTAACAGCATGCTTAAGATGGGTGGTGGAGTCGCAGGCGCAATCAGGAGAAAAGGAGGACAAAAAATACAGGAGGAGTGCGATAAAATAGTCTCTAAAAGAGGGGCCATACCAGTAGGTGAAGCTGCCATAACCAGCGGTGGAAATCTCAAAGCCAAATATGTGATACACGCCGTTGGACCCATTTATGGAGAAGGAGATGAAGAAAGAAAACTAAGGAAGGCGACACTAAACAGTTTAAAACTCGCTGAACAGTATAATATATCCAGTATAGCTTTCCCAGCTATTTCAACAGGCTATTTTGGATTACCTAAGAGAAAGTGCGCTGAAATAATGCTTCCAGCAGCTATATCATATGTTAAAGGTGGAACAAACATAAAGAGAATAATCTTCTGTTTGTACGATGACGAAACATTCAATATCTTTAGAGAAACTCTTGAAAATCTCCAAAATAAGATTTAGAGGGAGATCTCCTAAGATTAAGGACTGATTAATTTCTCATAGATCCATTAATACTTGCCAAGAAGCTTTAGCAGTATTGCCTTAGCTGAATACAACCTATTTTCACTTTGCTCATATATTATTGATCTTGGATCCTCAATCATTTCTGGGCTTATTTCATATCCGCGATGAATTGGCATATCATGCATTATCCACGCATTACTTCCTGCCATATTCTCTTTGTTTATTTGATAGGGCATCATAATTTTTATACGTCTTTCTTTTTCTTTGGCATACTTTGGATCTGTAAAGAACTCCATATCAACCCATGTGTCTGTGTAAACAAAATCGGCATCTTTCAAAGCCTCCTTAAGATCTAGAGTAGTCTTATATAGACCAGTTTTTCTAGCCTCTTTCAAGAGCTCATCATCTCTTGAAGGTTCGTTAAATATTGGCGTAACAGTTATTATCTCAACACCAACTTTTGTGCATGCTTCAATCAGCGAATTGCAGACATTATTATGTATTCCAACGTAAACAAGCTTAGTGTTCTTTAATGTTCCTTTCTTTTCCTTCATTGTTAAAAGATCCGCTATAGCTTGAGATGGATGATATTTTTCGTCGCAACCATTTATAACCGGAACTCGAGAAGCTTTAGCCATAACTTGTAAATCGGAGTTTTTCAATAGTCGAGCCAGTATACAATCAACATTGCGTGAAAGATATTGGGTTTCATCATATATGTCTGCTAGGGTAAAGTTTGTCTCTCTCCAATCCATGTATATTGCGTGACCGCCAAGCTGCGTCATGGCGACTTCAAAAGAAACTCTGGTTCTAGTTGATGTTTTCTGAAAAATCATGGCTAATGTTTTACCCTTTAGGGAATCCTGATATTTTTCTGGATTATGCTTTATCTCTATGCCCTTATCAACTATTTCCATAATTTGCTGACCGGATAATTCCTTGAAGTTTATCAGATGCATTTTATTTTTCATCCTCCAGAATGTGGAAGACACTAGAATAATTATGAGACTAAGCATTTTATATTTTTGTTGTAAATGTTTTACATTAAAAAGTAACATCTGCAGTGTTGAGGGGAAAATTTTGGTTATAGACTCAATAGAAGAACTAAAAGATCTCAGAAATAAAATAACGAAAATAACTCTTGAAATAATCCGCTTATCCGGAGAAAGAATGGCCCTAGCCAAGAAAATAGGTGAAATAAAAGCCAGAAACAATATGCCAATAGAAGACCCGTTGATCGAGCAAGAGTTAAGGAGTAAGGTTATAGATTTAAGTCAAAAACACAATATAAACGTGAATTTTTCACTTAAGCTCCTAAATCTTCTGATTGAGGAATCCAAACGTGTTCAACGAGACATCATGAAAATGTAGTCTATACATATAATGTTTGGAGGTTTGAGATTGCGTGTTGCAATAATTGGTGGGGCTGGAAAAATGGGCGTGTGGTTTGCTAGATACTTTGTTAAATGTGGATATGATGTTATAATATCGGATGTGAGAAGGAATGAGGCTGAAGCAGTCGCCAAGACCTTAGGTGTAAAATTGGCTAAAAACAACCTTGAAGCAGTTAGAATGTCTGATTTATCTTTTTTATCGACGCCAATCAATGTGACGCCAAAAGTTTTGATTGAAATACTGCCGGAACTAAAAAAACCTAAAATTGTTGTGGAGATTTCCTCACTTAAATTTAAGGTTCTCCCAGTAATGAGTCGCATCGTTAAGCGTGGAATAAAAGCTCTGTCAATTCATCCACTTTTTGGATCTGGTGCCAGGGGAATGGCAGGTGAAAAAATTGCGCTTATACCACTACATGATCAAGAGTCGGAGGAAACCTTGGCTAAAAAATTTTTCCCTGATGCAGAGATAATAGTTGTAGACGGCGAACTTCATGATGATGTTATGGCATTAACCCTAGCGTTAACACATTTCGTGAATATTGTCTTCGCATCAGTGGTGAGCGAGGAAAACTTAGAGTTTCTCAGACGGCTAGGTGGAACAACATTCATGTTACAATTAGCCCTAAGTGAGGGCGTTATGACTGAAAAACCATCTCTTTACGCCTCAATACAAATCGACAACAAATATGCGGCTAAGTATCTGAAAAAATTCATGTCTAAAGCTGCATTATTGAAGGAGATAATCGAAAACAAGGATTTTAATGGCTTCATAAAATTCTATATGTCCACACGTAGATTACTTTCTAAGGATAAAGAATTTGCTGAAGCTTATGAGAAAATGTATCGTGCTCTTAAAGCCCTCCGAGCATCTAATATTAAAACTTAACCTCCATTTTTAATCTTTAAGTTTTATCAAAGTTTTTGTATTTAGAACCGAAGGAAGTTTCCTTATCTTATCGATTTTACTATTCAATTCCTCAATGGTATAGGCTTGAATTAGTGCAGCGATATCATATTCACCTGAAACCTCAAAAACTTTATCTGCAATTTCTCTTACTCTCCGGGTTACTTCCCCCGTTTTAGCAGGTTCAGTTTCAACTAAAACTATTCCCTCGAATTCTATGCTTGTCTCAATCGTAAATTTCTTTATTATTCCTTCATCCTTCAGTTGTTTTATTCTCCTTCTTATTGCACCTTCCGTTAAACCTACACTCCTCGCTATCTCCACATATTTAGTTCTCGCATTATCTTTTAATATGCTCAATATCTTAAGATCTACTTGGTCCACAAATTGAATTATTAATCTTCCTTTTTAAATATTTTTGCGAAAATCGTAGATTGAGACTTCAAATAAATCACGTTTACCCTTTGCTAAAATAATTATTTGATGAATCTTTATTGATAAAAACATAATATATAAACTTCTTTTTGATGGAGTTAGCTGACGGAAAGATCCTATTTACGTTTTTCGTATACATTGAACGAAAAACATAAATAATCATAATCATTTACTCAAAATACCCATGTGGTGAGTTAAAGATGAAGATAGAAAAATTTGAGGGATGCTATACGGCATTAATAACGCCAATGAGAGAAGATCGTGAAGTTGACTTTAATGGATTAAGAAGACTTGTTGAATTTCAGATTGAAGAGGGTGTAAGTGGACTATTGGCTGTTGGAACGACTGGTGAAAGCCCAACTTTAAATCATGAAGAAAGCATTAAAGTTATTAGAGAAGTGTATGAAATTGCAGGTGACAAATGCGTAGTTATAGGTGGAACTGGAAGTAACTGTACGGAGAAAACTATTAAATCAACAAGAGAAGTACATGATTTCGGAGTTAGATGCGTTTTACTTGTCGATCCATATTATAATGGACCAAGTTCTCTAGAAATAAGAAGAGAATATGTTGAGCCAGTTGCACGTATGTTTCCAGATGTTCAAATAATACCTTATGTTATCCCTGGTAGAAGCGGAACGCAGCTTTTACCACAAGACTTGGCGATCCTTCACTCCCAATTCGAGAATGTTAGAGCTGTTAAAGAAGCTACTGGAAACATTGAGAATATGAAGCTAACAAGAAAGCTATGTGGAAAAGACTTCTATATACTCTCTGGTGATGATGATAAAACTTACGAGATGATGACTAATCCAGAAATACGTGCAAGTGGCGTAATTTCCGTCGTTTCAAACATCGTGCCAAAAGCAACTCAAAGGCTCACAAAAGCTATTCTTGAAGGAAGAAGCGAGGAGGCTGAAGATCTTCTCAAGGCTCTTAAACCATTATTCTCGATGGTTACTGTTAAAACCGAAGAGAAAACAGCGTACGGCACAGTTTTGTGTAAGGCTAGAAATCCGCTTCCATACAAAACACTCATGAATGTTCTCGGTATGCCTTCTGGTCCCTGTAGACGCCCACTTGGAAAAATGACTAAAAAGGGGCTAGAAACCGTTTTAAAAACTATTCGAACAGTTTATGAGAGAAACCCTGAAATTCTTAAACCGATAGAAGATTTCTTTGATGTTGATTTAAGCAAACGTCTTTATGATGAGAGCAGTTGGGAGGGATTAACATACGACCAGTATTAGATTATGTGTTGCCGGCGCAACGGGTAGAATGGGTAGCACCTTAATTAGAGAAGCGATTGCAAGAAATTTTAAGATTGTCGGTGCTGTTGCAGGAAAAGAGGATCCTAACATAGGTAAGACTTTGAGAGAAGCTGAAATCTGCGACTTAAATGTTAAAATTGTTGATCCACCTAGGATCCCGGAAGTTGTTGGAGATGCAGACGTATATGTATCCTTCACAACCCCTGAAGCTGAAGTCGCCAACTTACCAATCGTAGCTGATTTAGGTAAAAAAATAGTTATGGGAACAACTGGCTTCACCAATGAGCAGATGAAAAAGATTCGGGATGCTGTTTCCGGTAAAGTTCCAGCAGTTTTCTCACCAAATTACTCTATAGGCGTAAACATACTGTTTAGGCTCTTACGCATGATGAAGATTTTCCCGAAGGATTATGACTTCAGCATTTTAGAAATTCATCATACTGGCAAAAAGGACGCGCCAAGTGGTACAGCTAAAAGAATAGGCAAGATAATCTCTGAGACCAGAGACTACACGAGCATAGTTTATGGACGAGAAGGTTTAAGCGTTAGAAAGCCCAATGAACTTGAAATCCTATCTGTCCGAGCTGGCGGAGTTCCAGGCGTACATGAAATTATCATCGCTGGTCCCCATGAAATGATACGTATCGAACATACAGCATTTTCAAGAAAAGTTTTCGCTCAGGGAGCTTTATATGCTGTTGAATGGGTTTATAAGCAGGAGAAACCTGGAATTTATAGTATGGATGACGTGTTAGGCGGAGTTTAAGGGGGAAGCGAAGCAATACAATGAGTAGCAGAGTGGTCGTCAAGTTCGGCGGGGCAGATTTAGCTACTGGAGATAAGGTTAGAAGAGCAGCTGAAATGGTTTTAAAGGCTGGATTCAAAGAAACTCTTGTTGTTGTTTCCGCTATGGGTGATACAACCAATAGGCTTATTAATATCATAACACAAATAGGCGGCGTTAGCGATAGAGATTATGCTGACATAGTGTCTATGGGTGAGCGGATAAGTGCGCGTGTATTCTACTCCGCATTAAAAACGCTAGGTGCTAACGCAGTCTATATTGAACCAAGCCACGAGGAATGGCCTATTATAACCGATTCTAACTTTAAAGATGCTAAACCCGACATGAAAGAAACGTGCAGACGAGTTCAAAAATATATTAAACCTCTGCTCTCAGATGGAAAAATAGTTGTTGTATGTGGTTTTCTTGGAAGAGACAAGAATGGAAACGTAACTACGCTTGGAAGAGGAGGAAGCGATACAACAGCTCTTATATTAGCACACTGTCTAAATGCTGACGAAGTTATACTTGTTAAAGAAACGGAGGGCGTTCTATCAGCTGATCCTAAGATCGTTTCAACCCCCCGCATATTAGATAGATTAAGCATTTATGAGATGTTCGCCCTAGCTCATGGCGGCGCTAAAATAATCAAGGCTGAAGCTTTAAAATACAAACTTCCAAACCAAAAGTTGAAAGTGGTCAGTTTCTCTTCAGGTGATCTGAAATCTCAAGGAACAGAAATAATTGGAGTTTTTAACTCAAATTCATTTGAAATCAAAGAAGAAACAGGCTTAGTGGCCATAAGTTTGGTTTGTGACATAAAATCTGAAACTCTAAGCCAAATTTTTACTGCGCTGATTGGCAACAAAATTTTGGGAGTTAGTACTGGTAAGGGTTCAGTCACAATCTTCATCTCGACCCCCAATCTGAAAAATTTAATGAATAAATTACATGAATTAACTGCTGTTAAAGCTATAAGCTGCTTAACCAATGTAGGGCTTGTAGAAGTGTTCCATCCAATTTTTGTTGATTCACCAGGATGGGTTGCGAAGATAGCCAATGCCCTAGCGTCTAAAGATATAAATATACTTGAAATTACAACTAGCAAGGCGGCGATAAGCATATTTATAGATGAAAGAAAAGTTAAAGAAGCGGCTGAAGTTGTGAGGGATGCTCTTGAAGCGTAGAAAAGTTGCAATATTAGCTGCAACTGGTGCTGTAGGTCAAAGATTCGTTCAGCTCTTAGAGAATCATCCATGGTTCGAAATATCGGTTTTAGCTGCGTCAGAACGATCTGCAGGTAAAAAATACAGAGACGCTTGCTCATGGCACATGGAGACGGAAATGCCCAAAGAAATAGGTGAAATGACTGTTGTTAATACTAATCTTAAATCAGTTAAAGAAGCTGGCGACGTAGACTTCATCTTCTCCGCTCTGCCTGGAAGCGTCGCTGGGCCAATAGAAGAGACTTTTGCATCGGAATTTCCCGTGCTCAGCAAGGCTTCAGCTCACAGAATGGATGAAGATGTCCCACTTTTAATACCTGAAGTTAACCCTGAACAGTTAAAGCTTATACCTATACAAAAGCGTAAGCGAGGATGGAGTGGCTTTATATCGACTGATCCAAACTGTTCAACAATTCAAATGGTTATGACCTTGAAGCCGTTAATGAAATTTGGCTTAAAAAGAGTTGTAGTTACAACAATGCAAGCCTTAAGTGGGGCCGGATATCCCGGGGTTGCTTCCCTTGACATAATTGATAACGTTGTTCCATACATTGCTAAAGAGGAAGAAAAGCTTGAAACTGAGGCTAAAAAGATTCTTGGAATCTTTGAAAATGATAAAATTAAACCAGCAGACATCGCTATAAGTGCTAGCTGTAATAGGGTAAATGTTAAAGATGGACATCTAGAGGTTATATATGTTGATCTAGAAGAAAAACCCAGTGTTGAAGAAGTTAAAGAAGCCTTTAGAAGTTTTACTGGCATCCCTCAGAAATTAAAATTGCCAAGTGCTCCTGAAAAACCAATAATTGTTAGAAATGAAATCGACAGACCTCAACCCAGATTTGATAGAAATGCTGGAAAAGGCATGAGCGTTGTTGTTGGACGTATACGTGAAGATCCAGTGATGACCATTAAATATCTCTGCCTCGGACATAACACCATCAGAGGAGCAGCTGGCGCCGGCATACTAAGTGCTGAACTTATGGTTGCCCAGGGATACCTCTAGAAAAAAAAGGAGTTAAATATGTTGTCAGCACTTTCATTTCATAGTTACTTAGAGAATAAGAATGGTGTTCTTTACGTAGATAATGTTTCAGCGATCGATCTCGCAGAAAAATTTGATACACCCCTCTATGTTTTAAGCGAGAATCGTATACGTGAAAACTTCCGAAGGCTTAAAGGCGCTCTACTGAAACATTACGAGAAAATTAAGATTTATTATTCTGCTAAAGCAAATACAAGCCTAGCTGTTCTGAAAATACTAGAAAGCGAAGGATCCTGCATCGACACTGTGAGCCTAGGGGAAGTATTTTTAGCATTTAGAGCTGGTTTTCGGCCGGAGAGAATTCTCTTTACTGGAACAAGTGTTAGAGATGATGAACTTAGATTTCTCCTCGACTCTAATGTAACAATCAATGTTGACTCGCTTTCACAACTAAAAAGACTCCTAAGATTTCATGTTCCAGAAAAATTGTCTGTCAGGGTTAATCCAGAGATTGGAGCGGGACACCATGAACATGTAATTACAGCTGGTAAGAACTCTAAATTCGGCATATGGGAAGCAAACGTCTTAGAAGCCTACAAAATAGCACAAAACGCAGGAGTTAAACGTTTTGGCATACACATGCACATTGGATCTGGCATATTGACAGTTAAACCATTTCTTTTAGCAGCTGAAAAGCTTCTAGAGATAGCCCATAAAATCCATAAAGCTCTAGGCATAAACTTTGAATTTATAGACTTCGGTGGAGGATTGGGGGTTCCATATAAGCCCGATGAAAAACCCTTAGACGTAGAAGAATTTGCTGATAAAATGCTTAACCTATTCAAGAATAGAATTAAAAAATATAATTTAGGTGAGCCATTTTTCTATATTGAGCCAGGCCGCTTCATAGTTTGCGACGCAGGTGTGCTTTTAACAAAAGTAAATACATTAAAAATAACACCTTTCAAGAAATTTGTTGGCGTTGATGCTGGATTCAACACATTAATTAGACCAGCCATGTACGGATCTTATCATCCGATAGTTGTCGCTAACAGGCTTAATGCTCCAGAGGAAGAAGTATATGATGTCGCTGGGCCTCTTTGCGAATCAGGTGATATATTAGCTAGAGATAGGTTACTCCCAAAAATCTTTGAAGGCGATTTACTGGCAATATTGAATGCGGGAGCTTATGGCTTCTCAATGAGTTCTCAATATAATTCTAGACCCAGATGTGCAGAGGTTTTAGTCAAGGATGGAAAATACTCTTTAATAAGGGAAAGAGAAAACTTTGAGGATCTGGTTAGGAGACAAAAAATTCCCCGATGGTTAAAATAGAATTTACCTGATCCTCTGGCGTTCAAAGGCATTTCAAGAAAAATTCTTTACATTTTTATTTCTCCCAAAAATTAACTTTCTTTGTGTAAAAATAAATTAACGTTCCTGCTTTATAATCGCTTTAGTTAATTGGAGGATTAATAAATGACTCTGGAAGAAGATATATCTCCTTTTGAATATGATAAGGCTTATAAAACCATCCTCAAAGCTGAGTCTGAAGGTTTAAATGAAGCCTTCAAAAATGCGCGGAAGGTTCTATGCATCCAACCTCATCCAGATGATAATGACTTGGCTGCTGGAGGTTTAGTAGCTAAGCTTTCTGAACAAGGATGTGAAGTTACGTATGTTACTATGACTGATGGAGAGATGGGTACCTTGAATCCAAAAATGCGTCCCGAAGAACTTGCTACAATTAGAAGAACTGAACAGAAAGAAGCTGCCAAGATTCTAGGAGTCAAGAATTTAATTTGGCTAAATTATAGAGATTCCGAGCTTAAATCTACAATTGAAGCTAGAAACAAACTTATAAGTGTAATAAGAAAATTTAGGCCTAATGTTATATTAACGGTTGATCCATGGTTAACTTATGAGGCTCATCCAGATCATATAGCAACGGGTTTTCTTGCGGCTGAAGCAGCATTTTTCGCAACGCTCCCTCATGCTAATCCAGATGATATGAAAAATGGACTTGAGCCTCACACTGTGGGCTTCATAGCTTTTTACTGGACTCGAAAACCTAACATCTATGTGGACATTACAGACCATATGAAGATTAAGCTCAAAGCAGTAGCCTCTCATAAAAGCCAATTTCCACCCGAATCATTTAAAAAGTTAGAAGATACGCTTAAAGCGTACTTTAGGCTCATGGGAAAAAAGATTGGAGTGAAATACGCTGAAGCCTTCAAAGTTCTATCTCTTAGGCATTTGCATTGTTGCACTTATGCAGAAGATTTATAATTCTTTTTTCAATTATGCATGCTGACAAACCTTAGATGAATCTTAATCTACCAAATTACTTTTTAATTCTCTCAAATTTTAACTTTAACAGACCTCGCTTATTATCCTTGAAACTTCTTTCACTCTTGACACGTCGGAAGGGGGTGGTAATTCATCTGATATACCTAATATCAAGTTATTTCGAAACATCCGTATTATTTTCCTAACAAATTCTCTGAACTTACTTAGACTTATGGTTCCGGGTAGAAAATATATGTATGGTATGCCATCTAATATCACCATTTCCTCCCCTAACTCCCTCTTATCTTTTTAAAAGAATAATAACATCTCTAGATGGGTTTTTTCTCACTAGTCTGCAGTCTCTCCATAAATAGAGACAAGAATCGGCTTCCATCAATTCCGTAGCAAACCTCTATGTTACCCTTTATAGTAGACTGAGGGCGCCTATCAACAATTGTTTGACCGCGAGTGATTTCACCTTTTGTTTCAACATCAACAAAAAACCTTCTAGTGGTTACTAAACTCTTATCAATCGCAACAGCTACAGCTATGGGGTCATGTAGCTCCATTAGGTCACGTTGGGTGCGCATTAAGTAAAAGCGGGATGCTTGGACAATAAATTTTGAGATCGCAGTTTTAGCGGAAGATAACTTTTTAAGATGATCTTCCCTTAAGCACGCGGAAGGATCCGCTGTTACATCAAGTCCCACTGCCACGATCGGTAAGCCGGAGTGAAAAACGATTTTCGCAGCTTCGGGATCACACCAAATATTAAATTCGGCTACAGGCGTTACATTTCCATATCCATAGGGGGTTAGAGCGAAGGCTCCTCCCATTAAGATAACCTCTTTAATCTGGTGGACTATTTTAGGCTCCTTAAGGATAGCCATTGCAACATTCGTTAGGGGACCAGTAGTAACTAACGTTATTTCTTTCGGAGCTGAGGATATTTTCTCAATCAGCAAATCTACAGCATGCTTGGGGTGAAGAAGCAATTTTGGAGTTGGAAGTTTCGTATTACCCAGCCCATCCTCTCCATGAATATGTTCAGCTGTCTCAAGCTCCCGTATTAGAGGTCTTTGCATTCCTTTAGCGACTGGCACATTCCTTACTTTGGCTAACTCCAGAATTTTGAGAACGTTTAGGCTCGCCTTATCAACATGAACATTACCACTAACCGTTGTGATAGCCTCAACCTTAAGCTCCGGAGACTTAACGGCTAAAAGGATTGCTAGAGCATCATCTATTCCGGGATCCATATCCAAAATTACTCTTTTAGGCATTTCCTCTTCTTCCCCACCCTTTAGTAAAAATAAACTAATAATAAGAATAAAGAATAAGAAATTAAATAGGAAGATAATAGTTTTTGTCTGAGAACGGGAAGAGAATATTCATTCAATTGGAGGAAGAAAGTTTAAAGATTTCTTCATTCCCTGAATAAAAACTCATTTTTCTCTGAGACCCTAAAAAGGCATGTGGATCCGAAGTTTCACCATTTATAATAGCCTTTTTATGGACTAATTTACGTTTAATTTGACCGTTATAATGGATAAGTTAGAAACTTGGCTGTCACTGATCATAGGATTCGCTATCTTTACATCATGGGAGCATCCATAGTGAATGGGCAAAGAAGTAAGAAACGTTAGCAGAATCATTCTTTAATTTTATTTCTTCTTTCCAATCACATATCCGTATCCGATGTAATCGCTGTATTCATTGAAAATTTTCCTGTATTCATTCATTGCTTTTCGCAGGTCAGAACGTAACAAAATCCAATCCTTTCGAAGAACTCCTTCCATTCTTCAAGCGTCATCGTTCTGAAGCCCTCCCAAACATCATAGACCTTATCTACAAGTTCTTGAGGCGGCTGTTTTCTCCAGATCATTTCCAAATCGCCGATGTATCCACTAGGCTTTAAAACTCGGAGAAATTCTGAAAAGGCTTTTTCTTTATCCAGAAGAACCGTTGTGCATTCCGCTAGACAATATCGAAGCTTTCATCTTCAAATGGAAGATTATGCGCGTCCGCTATTCTAAAACTAACCCTCCTATCATCTAATCCCCTTTTCTTCGCCATCCCCCTTAGCATATTCAATCATCCTCTCCGATAAGTCCACCCCAATAACTTGGCATCCATATTTCCGAGTCAGATAGCAAGCTGTTACGCCCTTCCCTATCTTGCACATCCTCACCATCTCATCAGTCTTTTTTTATCCCGCCGGGATGGAGAACCTCTAAAGCCGCAGGAATACATTATTTCATCAATATCAGCCATCTTCCCCATCTTATTCACCTTTCTGATAATCTTATTCCTGCAAGACATATTGAGACGATTGTTATGGGGCTTACTCTGAGATAAATCCAGTTAAAGTGATGTGCAAGCATACTTATTCCAACGCTGAGAACGATGAAAATAAAGTCTGGAAACATATTTAACCCCCAGAAAATAAACATGGTTTTCAATACAAATTTATTCGCCTAATTTTAATATCTTTCTTTAATCATCTACATTCTTTCCAGCTACACAGAATCTCTTATAGGAGTATTGAATCTGCCGAGGAGGCTCTGAGAAAGAAAACCAAGAACCACAAAAAGAATTAGGTTACAACTTGCAGAATCGAATGGAGGAGTAAATTAGAAACTCTACCTTTTAAACTATTTACCTAAGTAGCTCTTGTCAACCGCCTAGAATCGTTTAGGCGTAAATATTGATATGAAATGTGAATAACAGTCCAGCCATCCTCCAGTTATACTGTTCTATACAACCGAAGTAAAAGGAATACAATTTCCTTACGCAAGAAATCGATTTTTTATGATTTATAAGATGAGATCGCTTGTAGCCTTTTAACGTAGTTAGCCCACCATGTTATTCTTGAGAATAAAAATGATCGAGCACGTGACTCCCATATGTGCTCTGAAGTGTAACCTTGATATATGAACATTTCTTTCATCTTCTGATAGATTTCCATTTTTATCTTATTCTTTTCATCTTGCGATAGCCCTTTTTTGATTAATCTGCATATAAGCAGTAGGATGGATGTCAAGTTTAACACGCCTAGATGTATAGATTATTGTTCGCATGGCGTATTTGAGCTTGAAAATGGGAAAAGCTGTGGTTTCAAATCCGGAAAACTGCGTTTATGGATGCTCAGCTTGTAAACCGACCTGTCCGAGAAAGGCTATATCTTTCCCAACACATAGAGAATTTTGCCGTGCTTTCGAGCTTCACCATTTTTATTTATTAGTATGATGTCGAACCTACCGTAAATCGAGTCAGCTTAAACAACTTTCCTGACTTGGCTCTTTATCCTCTTAAGAACCTCCTCCCTCAAGATGCAATCTGATTCGGATTCAATCCAGTAAACTTAACAAACATCGCTAAAGTCTTCAAATAAGTAGCCCTCCGCCCCAAATATCTAAGCAACCTATCAACACTTCTAAGAAGATCTTCCTAAGGCTTGCGCTCCCTAAAACTCTCGCCCAAGCCAAAAATAGCATCTCTCATATATAAAAAGTATTCTTACATTCAAATTCTGGAGTATTTTATATTTTTAGGTCTTTGAGGAGGATGATTTCGGCTACTTTCTCTCCTCTCTGTTTTAGTTCGTTGTCGGCTGTGATCAGTGGTGCACTCATTTTCTTGGAGAGGTGGAGGTAAGTTGAGTCATATATGGTTAGTTTGGTTGTGGCGGCTATGGGCAGGATTTCTGCTAGGTCGTTCCAGCTGGTTGCTTGGATGTTGAGGCCTAGGTGTCCTAGGATCTTTAGGGCTTCGATTCCGTCGCTGAGTTTTAAGATGCCTGTGGATACCGACTTTAGTATGACGGAGGCCACCTCGTAGAGGAGGAGTAGCGGCGCGTATGCCTCTATTTCCCCGAATGCTATTTTCTCCTTAAGGGTTCTGGCCTGTGCCTCCCAAGGCTCTCCTGGAATGATCCATTTAGCCGCTACACTGGCGTCGATGACTACTTTAGGCTTCTCTCTCTGTCCTCCCTTATCCATCTTACAAGCTCCTCTGTAGGCACCTTGCCAGCCCTTTCACGAATCTCATCCAATCTCCTCGCCGCATCCTTGGCCATCTCCACTCTAATCTTGGTTTCTATGGCCTCTCTAAGGTATTCACTCCAGTTCACATCAACTTTTCTCATAAGCTTCCTTATTTCCTCGGGAACTTTCACCGACACGTTAACCAGCCTACTCAATCGGCTCACCCTATTGTAATCTGAATAAAGACTACTATATGAATATTACTACAAAGACTCCACGTATAACGTTAAAATCATTATACCATTCATTTCAGCTGAGTCATCAACCCCGCTATGACTCCAGAATTGGTGGGCTGGGAGAGATTTGAACCTTTCGCGACGTGGAGATATCCCCCGCAACTCCTTTATTTTTCCAGAAAGAGACACTATCGATAAATAGCTAACTAATCAGCGAATACATTTCATCTACTCTAATAAC
>CAYSKG010000007.1:0-33435 GCA_964431725.1 uncultured Candidatus Bathyarchaeia archaeon
CATAAAAAACCTAAAATTTCTTGAAACAACATACGAGATAGATTTGCTAGCAATAACACTAATGAAACAATATAGAATAAAATCGATTTTTGACGCCTACTATGCAGCAACAGCTTTAAACCAAGCTAAAGATCATACAATAATATCGACGGATGATATATTCGATGTAATACCTGGAATAATCCGCATGGATCCGAGACGTCTCTAAAAACATCGAGCTATTAAAGAAATAAAAATTTTAAGTTTAAGATGCACTGTAGGATTATTTTGGGAGGCTTTAGGGAATATTGTGCCCCGAAGAATCTGAATTAAAGAAGAAAGTTGTTGAGATAATTGATTTATTAGAGAAGATTCATCCGGACGCTAAACTGGCTTTAAGATGGAGTAACCCCCTTGAGCTTCTTGTTGCAACAATCTTGTCAGCTCAGTGCACCGATGAACGGGTTAATAGGGTTACTGAACACCTTTTCAAGAAGTATCGGACAGCCGAGGATTATGCAAATGCAGATCTAGAGGAGTTCGAACAGGACATAAGATCAATAAGCTTCTACCGATCTAAGGCTCGAAACATCAAGAAGGCATGTCAAATACTAGTTGAAAAATATAACTCTGAGGTTCCAAAAACCATGGAAGATCTGCTGAGTCTGCCGGGTGTCGCCAGAAAAACCGCTAATATTGTTCTCTCAAACGCCTACGGCATACTAGAGGGAATAATAGTAGACACACATGTACGTAGAGTTTCAAGGCGGCTTGGCTTAACTAAGGAAACAGTCTCCTACAAGATTGAAAGAGACCTGATGAGGATTGTTCCAAGGGAAAAATGGCTTAGATTTGCTGATTTACTTATCTTTCATGGCAGGCGTATATGCACGGCGAAAAACCCGAAATGTGATGAATGTATACTAAACAAAATTTGTCCTTCAGCCTTCATAAGCCAAAAGAAGAGCTAGCTCCTAGTTTTAGCGGCTTTCGGCTCCATATGAACGGTAACAACAGTTTCAGCAAGTTTCTCTCCAATGAAATCTTCTATTTCCGAAGCTATTTTATGAGCTTCTTCTACTGAGATCTCTCTGCTGAATATGCATTCAACATCTATGTGGCGTTTGCCGTCAGCAACGTAAGTTATCACCCTTTTTATTTTAAGTTCCTTTTCGTATTTTCTGACCGCTAGCTTCACAACTTCATTTATCTCTTTTTCATCAGCTATTTGTCCCCTCTTTAACTCAATGTTTGAGGGTTCAATATGAACTAGCACATTCCCAACATTACTCATGTTTTTAGCAATTATTTTCTCAATTCTCTCAGCTAAATCATGCGCTTCTCTCAGCGGCGTTGAGGGGTCAACCTGCACATGCAATGTTACATAAAGTTTTCCATCATGATAGGTTACATCCGTATTATGAACTCCCCTAACTTTCTCCATATTGCTTATTAAACTCTCAATGAACTTTTCAGTTGTTTTTCCTTTTATGCCAGCTGGTTCAATGTGAAAGGAAATGTCGACGTTTCCAAGAGCCTTCATTATCTTATGCTCCATTTCAGATGACAATTCATGTGCTTCTTTAAAGCTCATGTAATCCGGAACCTTAAGTGTTGCCCTAACAAAGACTTTTTCACCTGACTTCCTAACTTTCAATTTTTCATATCTCAAAAGTTCCCCGCCGACCTTTGACATTTCTTCCTCAACCTTTTTTACTATTTCCCTAGGCGCTATGTCGCTGAGCTCCATAATACTACTCCACACTAATCTAAAGCTTATTAGAATCAATGAAGAACTCAGCATCAGCGAGGCTAGGGAATCCCAGTAAAATATTCCGTAGGTTGCAAGTAAAAATCCTAAAAGCGCAATTAAGGTCGAACCGACATCTAAAAGGGCATGATAAAAACCCACCTTTACGGCGGAATCCCCGCTCCCTAATGCTGGTCTAAAAATAAACATCCTAAACACATCTATAAAGATCGTGTAGCCGAGCGCGGCAAACCCGACAAAACTGAAGTCTAGGTTTATGTAATAGCTTCCTCCAAAAATCTTTAACAATGCTTCAATAACGATCAGGATAGCTAAAACTATCAGTATGAGTCCTCCAATCAAGCTGCCTAAAGCCTCAAACTTTTCATGTCCATACATGTGCTCTTCATCCGGAGGCTTTAGGGAGGCGCGGACTGAAACGAAAAGCACTAAAGAGGATATCGCGTCGAAAAGAGCGTGTAGTCCATCACTTAATATCGCTAAACTCCCAACAATTAGGCCTAAGATGCTTTCAATAAAGAAAACGCTTAAGATAGCTGCGGTCGAATACTTAAGTAAATTAGCTTTTTCAGCCTTTTTCATGTTAGTTATGGTTCTGTGCATTAAGGCTCCATCTACTAAACTGAGATATAAAAGTTACTAATGAAAAACTTGGATCAGCTAAGATAATATTTATGGAAAATTAACAATTGCCTTTTTAGCATTGTTCGCTTTTTATCCACCTGTAAATGGTTTTTAGAGGTATGCCTAGCTCCTCCGATATCTGTTTAGCGCTGTAGCCCTTCTCTCTTAACTTCCGCATTAAGATTCTGCTCTTTCTTCTTTCAGCTTTACTATATCGAGATTTATTCTCAAAGATCACCCGGCCTTCATTGCCAAATAATGAAAGAGCAAGCGTAAAAGCTCTAAGGTAATTACACTCCCTATTCATGTAGCCGATTAATTTAATCTGAAAATCCTTAGCTATATATGCTCTCATCTGATTTAGCACATGCTCTACTAAATTGAAATTCATTGAAGAGGTGAATCTAACCTCAACCAATCTCTCTTCAGGCTTAACCTCAACCACATACCTGCGTTTTTCCATCGCTGACCCCCCTCTATTTTTTACTCATAGTTTCCACATGTTTTCTTTAATATTGCAGAAGGGGATGTTTATAAATTTTTCTCATTTTATAATTTTTTTATAATGCGAAAAATTTATAAGGAATTTCTCACATTATAAAAATTGGAAAATGGGAAGAGAGAGGAGGTAAGAAGAATGATAATCCTAGAAATCATCAAAAACAAAATAACCGACCGAGGGCCTCCAATAGAATCCTAACCCCAAATTTATTTTTAGTTTTAGTGAAATAGAAAATTTTTAAATATTTTTCGCCTAATACTCCTCAAGATTGAAGGGGTCAACGCTATAGGAGCCTTAAACATGTGTTCTTCTTTCCTCCTACTAAAAAGATACACTCTCATCCCAGCTACTTTAACCCCAATGGATAAGCATTTTAGAGTTGACCTAGATCAATTAGAGGAGTACATAAGGTGGCTCATGAACTTCAATATCGGCGGACTCGCCGTTAATGTTGATGCCAGTGAAGGCCCCCACCTATATCCCGAAGAACAAATCGAAATACTGAAAACATCCGCTTCAATTGTTAATGGAAAAATTCCGATAATCGCGGGTTTACATGCAAGAAACACTGAGGAAGCAGTAAAGCTGGGTTTAGAGGCTAAAGAGGCTGGCGCAGATGGACTGCTGGTTTTTCCACATCCAGCTTTTATAGGCGAACCCTCAGCTGACGTAATATACAATTATCATCTTGAGCTATCAAAGAAAGTTGATTTACCGATAATACTGTTCCATCTGCAGCCTGCATTGGGCGGCGTAGAATTCACCCCTGAAACACTGTTTAGGCTTGTTAGAATAAAGAATGTTGTGGCAATCAAGGAAGCATCTTTTGATGCGAAAAAATTTGTTGAGGTAGTCCGCACATTAAATAATGCACCTAGAAAAATAACAATTTTAACAGGAAACGACAATTTCATTTATGAGTCGCTGGTTCTAGGGGCTGAAGGCGGCTTACTCGGGTTTGGAACGATAGCAACGGATAAGCAGACTGAAATGTTTAAGCTAGTCGCGCGAGGTAAACTCAGAGAAGCTGGAGAAATATGGCAGGATCTCCTGCCGTTAGAGGAGGTAATATTCTCTCCGCCAATCAGAAATTACCGAGCTCGTTTGAAAGAAGCCCTTGTAATGATGGGAATCCTAAAAACACCGTATGTTAGACCGCCACTACAACCCATCTCTGAAAAAGAGAGAAAACAGATAAGGAAAGCCCTAAAAGAATTAGGAATAATATAAAAAACGTTTAAAAATTCCTCTTTCTTTCTAGAGAAAGTTTCATTCGCTCAGTGAAATTTAAATCCAAATCCGTAGTCTTTAAGATAGCTTCTTCATTGATATTTTGATTCAAGTTTAGTTTTCAATTTATATGCCTCCCTAGAAGATTTGCATAGGGTTTGAATTGCCACTCCTTTTTTGTCTGGTATTCTATCAAGTATGTGTATGACTTTCTCGGGGGAAACATATATTTGAAGTAGTTTTCCTCTAGACTGGATTTTCTCATATAGTGGTAACCATACGTCTTCGCCAGCCTCCGGATTGCCCGCCCCAGGAATCCACTGTATAGCATCCAAATCCTCAATATCAAGCAATTTATCTATGCTTTAGTTCGAGGGGTCCATCTAAATGCCAAATTGATCTCTCTAGGTATTCGCATTCTTCAACTATGTAAGGGTAAACAAAGCGGTCGAAGAGTTTCGGAGATAAGAAAACTATTGTGTCACATTGGAGGACAAAGTAGCTTTTATCGCTCCAAAGATCAGCCCAGGTTGAATATCCATTTTCATAGACGTTTATTAGCTTACCTAGCTCTTCAAAACAGTAGAACCAAAACTCTTGAATTTTTCTTAAAACCTTATTTAATTTGTTTCCGGATAGAAACATGTCCTTTAGTAGGTTTGTTGGATATCTCCCGCGTAATTGACCTGCAATAGTAATTGGATCTAGAAGATCAGTGAAGCCGACAATAGCCTTATCACGGCATCTTTCTGACGCAGTTTTTGTGCATTTAACAAGATATTTCCACCAAACATTTTCCGGATCAAATTCTGCTTCCATTATTTCATCTAGAGACATATTGCCCTCAAACCATGCTGTAGCAATTCTTTCATCAAATTTCAGCTCAGCCCCTAAGAAAGCAGATAATATGCCTGGACCAAGATTTACCCAAACATTAGGATACGCCTCCTTAAGGAAGAGCGTTCTCTCAAACTTTGAAAGCAAAAGATTTATCGCATCATCCACATTAGGGTAATGTCTAAGAAAAATCCATAAATCAACCATTTCGCTGTAACTATTTGTTTTCGGCGCAACAATCTGTATGAGAGGCCTATCCAGACTTCTTTCCCACCAAGCTTTAAAGTTTTCCCTTACTTCATTCCAATCCTCCTTATATAACATCAAAAGATCCCCGCCAACTTTCACACTTACCCGACATATTGTTCGAGTCTACTATAATTATTTTTATTTTACCCAAATCATTAAAACAAGATTCTTTCAATTAAAGCAGGAACTCCTTCTCCTAAGAAGGATACAAAAACATTAATATTTTTCGGAATTAATAAAATCATTCATAAACATAAAATTATGTTAATTTTTACGCCATTATTTTAGGCATAATTTACCTCAATTTTTAATTATTTTCCAAAGCAATACAGACCTGCCCCCTCCCCCTAGAGATGATAATTAACCTGTTAAGCTTCCCATCAACTTTCATAATACGCTTCTTGTCAAACATCCTAAACCTGCCCCTCCCCACCTATTTTTAAAATTCTCTCAACAATCAGCATAAAAATAAAGCACCTAGATTTTGGCGGGTCCGCTGGTATACAATTAAGAAATTAAGCGAATCCATACGCTGGTGAAGGGAGTTTTTAGGAGTGCTCCGCAACCAGAAGCTGAAGAACATGATCCTCGAGATAACGATAAAGGATTTTCTTATATAACCTACTCATCGGGATGGTGGAACAGTTTAAGAGAAGAGTGGGTGGAAAAATTTTATATTGGTGGGAAAATATTTTCTCAGTGGGTTTAAAATTATGTCTATGATCGTGAAGGTCGATGAAAAGGGAAGAGTCGTTATTCCCAAAAGTATCAGAGAAAAAGTTAAACTGAAGGGGGGAAACTACGTGAATGTTAAAGTTGAAGGGGAGACCATCGTTATGGAGCCTTTAAAATCAATTGCAGACAAATATTTCGGAGCCTTTAAAATATCCAGATGGCCGGAAGATCTAGACGAATTCATAGTTGAGGTTACGAAGAAATGGTGGACAAGCCAAGCTACGTAGACATCAATATCTTTGTGTACTGGCTTGGTAAACATCCTGTATTTGGTGAAGTAGCGTATGAGTGGATTAAGAAGATTGAAAGATCCCCTCGCGGAAGGTATGTGACGTCCAGCCTAACCCTTTATGAGGCGCTGGTGATCATAGCTGGTTTAACAGGTAGAAGCTTGAAGGATAGAATCCTTATGAAAGAAGTCATCAATTCCATAACAAACTTGAGGGGCTTGGTGATTGAGCCGCTCAAGCCTGAAGACTTTATTAGAGCATTAGATTTAATGGAAGAATACGGCCTTGACTACGAAGACTCCCTACATCTAAGCGTGGCAATAAAGGCGGGAGCAAAAGAAATAGTTTCAAACGATAAGGATTTCGATAAGACTCCGTTAAAGAGAACGATTTAGCAATAAGCTACAACCTTAGAGACGGTAGTTAGACTATAGACTATTGGTGGATGTATCCGCTCAATGGTTAAATCTTTTATATGTTAAAGGAATTAATTGGTTATGTGGATTGATTATGAGGTTGCGCTTTTTACTTTGGAGCTTTCGCCACCAATCACCACAGAGTTTCTACTCGGATTGCTTGAGCAATCCTTCATCTTAACAGTTCTCTACGCTTATGACTTCAACAAAAAAGCGTGAAATTTAAGGGGGCAAAGAAAGTATATTTCCAAGACCCATTCATCTTCTACGCGTTAAAAAGCTCCCTCACAGAAAGAGATATAAACGATGTAATAGCTGAAACATTTGAAGAAGAGGAATTTTTAAGCAAGATAGTCGAAGGAGTAGTCAGCAACCATCTAGCAATCACCCAAGAAAAACCAGTCATGAAAGAAAAAGATACATTCCTCTGGTTTTACTACGACACACGAGGCAGAGAACTAGACAACATAATGAAAATAAACTCAACCTTTATCGCCATAAAAACAAAATACAAGAGTGAAGTAAGCTTTAAAGACACTGCCAGAATCTCCCAAATAAAAAATTACATAATACTCAGCAAAGAAGACTTCGGACTGAAGAAAAACACACTGATCGTTCCAATCGAAACATTCCTCTCCATACTGGATAAATCAACCTACAATTTATAAACTTGACAGATACAACTTCAATCTACAACTCTCATCAAAAACTACTTGTCTGTCCTCAAATTTATAAGGGATTTGCTTAAAAAATTTGGCGGGCCCGCCGGGATTTGAACCCGGGATCCCCGGCTCCGGAGGCTTACACACCCCTTCAGCTGCCGATTAGGGCTCGGTGCCTTTAATCCTGGCTAGGCCACGGGCCCGAATTTTTCTCATCTAAAAATCGTGAGATTCTGTTTTTATTCTTTTCTTGTATTAGTATTTGACTTTGTATACGCAGACTAATGGTATTACGGAGGTTCCCGGAGCCGGTTTGGGATTGCCTTTTTCTTGGGAGAAGTAGGCTTCTTCAAAGTGTTCTAGCTGGATTGCCGAATATCCGAATAGCGTCATGTCTCTGCCATAAAACATCAGCTTATACAGTAGTGTATTTTGTCCCCTCTCGCTTGGAAATATTTCAGTGCTTTCAATCCTTCCGTTCCTATTATAATCTTTGTAGTTCCAGCCAAGCGTATAATTTCCAAAGTAGGAGCGTGCGGTTTCTTCGTCAGGTACAACCTTAGAGATTAAAGCCATCCAAATCCATTTACCATTATCTCCACCATACTCGTAGGCATCGTTCGGGCGAATATTCCCTCCAATGTTAACATACTGGTACTTTGTATTAAAGAATGTTACGTACACCACAACGTGGGTTACATTATATTTCCTGAAGATCTCGATCGCTTCAGTCTCATTTGACATGAAAGCCCTACCTATCTGCGCTATCTGCGTGCTATTAAGTGTACCGTTATCTGCAAGCGTTGTTTTGTTAGCGATAACCGTTATCCAATATCCGTAGTCCCACCAGCTAGCAACCACAGTTCCAGGTTCACCAGGCTTGGAAGGTGAGGGAGGAAGGTTCTCACGCATCCACGTTAGAGCATCTATCCAATCGTGAACCGTTGATGAGGGCTTAGCTGAAATACTGGCTCCAGCAATAGTTGTGGGGGAATCAGCACGTGAGATAATCCTTGAACCCTGAGCTCTAGGGCCAAAAATAAAGTCTGTTCCAAAAACATAAGTTAAGGCGAAAAGTGCAAACATTAAGATTAGAAGTCCACCGACAACCTCCCTTTTTGGAGGTTTAAACTTAACTCTCCGCCCAAATGTTTGGCTGCTCTCCCTTAAGGCTTCAATCAGGGGTGTTAGAACACGCTTAAGCGCCAATGCGCAGAGTAAACATATGGATGGTGACGCAAGTATATTAAGCCTAATCATTGAACTAGCAAAATACATGGAGGTCAAACAATATATAATGACAAAAATGCTTAGGTTCGTTGCCATCAACGTGGCGAAATATATGCCAATGGGAATAAACAGAACCCCAACACCAAAATTATAGTAGAATGTTGCCCAAGTAGACGGCTTATGTTCCGCAACGGACTCAAACAGCGGACTCGTTGAACGCTGAGTCGGATTTATAGCTAAAAGAAACTTCCCGCCAATAGGTTTCATAAGCCCCATAGAAGTAAAGGTGAAATAAGCGGCGGCGAGCACGCCGAGGAAAATAGATGTGTAAATCAGCTTTTTCCTTGTTGATGTTATCCGCCTATTTATTTCAGCTATACATAGCAAAAAGAAAACGCCGTAAACTGATAAATTGGATACCTCCAGCAGAAACTTCACTCCAGTACGCGGGTTAACCGCCGCTATCAAAAAGGCGATAGTGAAAGCTACTCCATGGGAGAGAAGGAGACGTGAGGAATATTTCCCTGCCAACAATAAAACGAAAGAGAAGAGAGCTATTACGGCAACAAGATATCTGGCGGCTCCCCATGCTGTACAGAAGTAACCAATCGACAGACCGGAAAGAACAGCATAGAAGATGCTGTTTCTTAAAGATCTTTTAGTATCTAAGGACCTAGTAAAGAAGAGTATGGAGAGCAATGCACTAAGTATGCCGACTGTTTCATCATCAAACCATCCGAGAGATGTCCGGTTGATATGTGAGGGATCTAAAGCCAACAATAACGCTGAGAACAAGCCAACAGACTCGCCCCCAAGATCCTTACCGAGAAAATACATAGTGATACATGTTAAAGCCGCCATTATGATGGGAAATATAACGCAGAGATTGTAGAGGGGATCCGTAGCCAACGGATCTAGCGGGTTTAAATCTGAACCAAAAAGCAGCGGGACTCCAAGAAACCTCAGGATTTCATAGAGCGTAGCCGCTGTCAGCGTTAATCCCAGATTTGCAACGGGAGGTATATACCGTCCATTTGGATACCATCCAGCATAATCATGCCAAGAAAATAAAGATGAGAGTCCATGAGTGGTAATATATTTAGTCACATAGTAATGGAAGTAGGGGTCAAACTCATTTAGGTAAAATCCCCATCTTAAAGGTAGCATTCTAATTGCTGAAGCTAAAGTCACAATTAAAAAAAGTAATGTTCCCTTAATAAGAGAGGAATGCGTAATCTTAGGGCGAAAAGATGGGATCTCACGTAAGACCCTACTAAACCTCTTAAAGCAATCCGTAATCTTCATTAGAGCACCCTTTTTTGCTTAATGAAAGAAAGCTTATAGATATTTATCTTTTATTGTTTCCCCTCAATTCTCTAAGGTAATTACATTTTTAATTCTTTGTCAAATCTCACATACTATATTCTCTTAATGTTTTTCATTGGTAAAATTTTAACTTTCCGCGGTATCAGCGATAATTCTCTACCACATTTAGGACATTTACCATTATACATTTGATGTACTTCTTCAGGAGACTTTAAATCGTCCCCCTCATAAAGAATTTCTCCACAATTATCACATAATACCCGCTGAGGCATCCATTTTCCCTCCTTAAATTAAGTAAGAAAAGAGTAAGACATTTAAAGCTTCCTAGCTTTTTAGTCTGTAAAGCTTCAGTCCCGCTACGTTAGTTGGAGGAAATATGGTAGTTGAGTAATAATAGAACGGTTTTCATTCTATGCGAGAAGCCAGATGCAGCTATGCGTATCGCTAAAGCCCTAGAAAATGGAAATGGCTTCTCAAAAAAGACTTTAAACGGTGTTCCATATTATGAAGTTAATAGAGGAAATGAAAAGTTACTGATTGTTTCAGCCTTAGGTCACCTATATACAATGACCCCAAATGTGGCAAGCCGAGATATTTTCCCAGTTTTCAACTTCAGCTGGGCTCCACGATATATGGTTGAAAGGGGAGCCAAGAAAACCAAAACGTGGATAAACGTTATCTCTAAGCTATCTAAGAAAGCGCAGGAATTTATACTTGCAACAGACTACGACATTGAAGGCGCCACTCTAGGATACACAATTCTCAAGTACGCCTGCGGCGGAAAAGAAAAAGAAGCTAAAAGAATGAAATTCTCAACTCTCACAGCCGAGGATCTCCAAAGAGCCTACGAGAACATTCTTCCCCACATAGAATTTCCGGTAGTTGAAGCCGGTTTATGCCGCCATTTTCTTGATGCCCTCTACGGGATAAATCTTTCCAGAGCTATGACGATTTCAGCTAAAAACTGGAGTGGAAAATATTCGACTTTAAGCATAGGTAGAGTTCAAGGTCCAACATTAAAGTTTCTAGTTGACAGAGAAAAAGAGATAAACACCTTTATCCCGACGCCTTATTGGTCGATAAAGGCTAAGATCGAGATTAAAGGTTCAATCTATGAAGCCGAATATGAACGAGAAATCATTAAAACCAAAAGTGAAGCAGATTCCATTGTTAACTCATGTAAAAATAAAATTGGAAGAATATCCCGCATAGAAGTCAAAAAAATCCTTCAAAAGCCGCCTACACCATTCGACTTAGGCGCCCTGCAGACAGAAGCCTACGCACTCTTCAAATATACGCCTAAAAGAACATTAGAAATAGCTGAACGCCTATATCTAAATGCTTTAATATCCTACCCGCGAACATCCAGCCAAAAGCTCCCTCCCTCAATCAACTATACGTCAATACTGGGATCCCTAAAAAATCATCCAGAATACCGCGATTTAGCTGAATTTCTCCTCGCTAAGAAAGATCTCGCCCCACGGGAAGGCAAAAAAGATGATCCTGCTCATCCAGCAATATACCCAACAGGTAATCTTCCAGAAAAAAACCTAACACCCCAAGAAAAAAGAATATGGGATCTAATAGTTAGACGCTTCATGGCGGTCTTCGGCGACCCAGCCTTAAAACAAAGTATGAAAGTGTCCATATCAGTGGGCAAACACACCTTCTATTTGCGCGGCAGACGAATCCTTAATGAAGGATGGATAAAATTTTATAGACCCTATGTCAGGGTTGAAGAAGTCATCCTACCCGAACTCAAAACTAATGATCAAATTAAATTTTTAGAGGTTATACGCGAGGACAAATTCACTAGGCCCCCACCGAGACATAACCCAAGCAGCCTACTCAAAAAAATGGAGTCTGAGGGAATCGGTACAAAATCCACTAGAGCCAACATAATAGAGACCCTCTATGAACGTGGCTACATAAATGGTGAGCGAATAATTGTTTCAGAATTAGGTTTCGATGTTATAGACTTGCTTAATAGATACTGTCCCGAAGTGATCTCCGTTGATTTAACGAGAGATCTCGAAGAAAGCATGGATAGGATACAGAGCGGCAACGAGAAAATGGAAAACGTAATATCCAAAGCAATCCGACGCCTAAAACCTATTCTCGAAAAAATAAAAGAGTATGAAAAAGACATAGGACGTGAACTAAGCATTTCCATCAGAAAATCCCGACTGCAGGAACGAACTCTAGGTCAATGTTTAACCTGTAAAACAGGGAAGCTCATGATCCTATATTCTAGGCGTAGTGGAAAACGCTTCGTCGGATGCACCAACTTCTTTAAGGGCATCTGCAAAACTTCCTTCCCACTGCCTCAAAAAGGCACAATTAAACCCCTACATAAGAGCTGTAGTAAATGCGGTTGGCCCCTTGTTCAGGTAAAGATTAAAGGCAGACGTCCTTGGATTTTATGTATAAATCCTAACTGTCCATCTAAAGAAGGATTGAGCAAATGAAATGTAAAATTTGTGAAAGAAAAGCGGAAAGCGAATTCTGCAAGTTCCATAAAATCTCATATGAAAATTTGGTGAAAAAATTTGAAGAATGGAAGAAATCAATGGATATTTCATGGCTGGAATATCTAAAAATGCTGCAGGATAACCCTTACACTGGTGTGTGGGTTAAGGAAGTAATTCAATATTTATTATCCAAAGAATCAAATGGGAAAACAGAAAAAATTAAAAAACATAGTAACGTTTAAATCCAATCCCCAATATTCTATTTCCTAAGTACAATAATTAAATGGTGCCAAGATGAGTAAAGAAAGATTCTCCTCAATAAGGTATTTCCTGCGAAAAAACATTAATAAACTCGTAAATTATCGCCCCTCACCTAACATCATTGCCCTAATTCTAATGTTCATCGCAATCTTTTTGCTTGGTGGAGGAATATACGATATATCAGTGCCTATTCGAAGCGTAATGCCCTATTATAGAGGCTTCACCCTACTCTATCCCAGCCTACATGATCAGCTACTCAGTGAAAGCATAGCCATAATGATAATCTATGCCCTAGGAACCGCAGGCTTAATCCTAATATATCGAAGCGCCAGATATAGACGTAATCCGGAGCAAGCTTCCCTATTAACACAATTAGGCGCCGCCCTACTAATAATAGCCTTCATAGTCACTGAATCAGTTCTCTATATGTGGAAACTAGGCTTCGGCTTCTAAAAACAGTGAAAAATAATAGTAGTTACCCTAATTTTTAATTGGTTTAATCTAAAAGGAGTTGATTAATTTGCGAACTATAGAATGGAAAGACGGAATAGTGTCTACAATAGATCAAACGTTACTTCCTGACAGGGAAGTCTGGATCGAAATGAGAACCTGCCGTGAAGTAGCCAGAGCTATTAAAGAAATGAAAATCAGAGGCGCTCCATTAATCGGTGTTGCGGCAGCCTATGGTTTAGCTCTAACAGCCTATTATTCAAGAGCAAAGAATAGGGAAGACTTCATGAAGGAAATTGAGAACTCAGCTCAATTACTCAAAAAAACAAGGCCGACAGCGGTTAACCTATTCTGGGCTATTGAGCGAGTTCTTAATAAAGCAAGACAAATGGAAGGCGACGTAGATCTCTTAAAGAGCATCATTATCGAGGAAGCTAAACGCATGGCTGATGAGGACGTGATGGTGAACCGGAAAATCGGCGAGTATGGTTCACAACTGATATCTGACGGTGACACAATTTTAACGCACTGCAACGCTGGGAAATTGGCTACTGTAGATTACGGTACAGCCTTAGCCATTATCCGAGTTGCATGGGAGGAAGGCAAAAAGATAAAGGTGATTGCCAGTGAAACCAGACCTAAGCTTCAAGGCGCCAGATTAACAACTTACGAACTAATGCGTGATGGAATACCGGTAACATTAATAACCGATAACATGGTTGGATACGTAATGTACAAGAAATTAGTGGATAAAATAATCGTCGGCGCTGATAGAATAGTTCGCGACGCCGTAATAAATAAAATAGGCACATACACAATCGCTGTTTTAGCTAAAGAGCATAATATTCCATTCTATGTTGCAGCACCCTTATCCACATTTGACCTCAACACCCTCGCAAAAGATGTAATTATAGAAGAAAGAGATCCTAAAGAAGTAACGCAAATAAAATCCTTAAGAATAGCTCCGTTAGGTGTAAACGTGTTAAACCCAGCCTTCGATATAACTCCAATAAAATATGTAGACGCCATAATATGTGAGAAGGGAATTTTAAATAGGGAAGACTTTGAGAAGCTAACCAAAAAGAGGAACTGAATGATTGAGGTAGATGATAGTGGCCAATAACAATGAGAAAAAAGAGAGAGAAACAACCAAGAAGACTATCGAGGCTTCACTTAAAGATAACGGTGTCCTCATTAAATCAGCTGAAGACATGGAAAAACTTTCCTCTAGAGGCTATGGTATACCGCAAGATGATGGTCTTCTACTAACCTTTTACGAAGCCATGTACCTATGTAGCAAAGGCTTAATTAACGTCAAAGATGAAAAAACCGGTGAAAAAGTTGATTTCCAAAGTTTACTTAAAAGATACGAAGCTACTGAGAAAAACGCGTGGATAAAATATTTAATTTATCGTGATCTAAGAAGCAGAGGATACGTTGTCCGAGAAGGCTTCGGATTAGGCGCAGATTTCCGCCTTTACGAAAGAGGTGAATATGGTAAGAACTCAGCCCACTACATAGTCTATGGCATATATGAGGGAATGCCTCTCTCCATAGAGGATCTAACCCAAATATTAAAACGTGTACAGAATTTAAAGAAAACTCTCATATTAGCCGTTATAAACCGAAGGGGGGAAATCGTCTATTATTCACTATCCCGTTTAAGTTTCTGAGCTCAAATAGCAATCAAGTCTTACTCCCTCAGTTTCCGTAGAGACAATAAGCCAATTACATCGACAAAGCTATTGTTTATCATATCCAGCATGCCAAACGTTACCTGCTTTGCAGATTCAATATCAGGGAAAAGTATGATGAAAGTAAGCTCAAAAACCCCTAATCCCGTCACCGTAATCGGAATCAACCTCACAAGTGATAAAAGCGGATGTAACATAAGCCATGTAAGAAACGGAAAATCTATCCCTACAGCCTGCCCTAGAATATTCCATTCAACCCCCCGCAATATCCATCCTAAAAGCGGAAAAACAAAAATAAACAATGTTTTTCCCCTAAGTTCCTTAAGCGAATTTCTGAAATCCTCATAATATGGTAAAACAATCTTTCCCACCAAAGGAATTTTCGAGACTAGCTTCATGCTTTTGGAGCTTCCGAGAAAAACTAAAAATATTATGCCTCCCAGAATTATTATGACAGCGAATAGAAAAAGAAACGTATTAATTTCGATGTTAAAAAGGTAAATGAAGAAAATTGCGGAGATCATGCTGAAAATTGCTTTTGCAATCACGTCCACTACAACCAGCACTGAAACTACACCTATGTTTGCAGCAAGCTTCGATTTGAAGGGTAGCGATGATAAAAGATAACCAGTTCTCCCAATACTGAAGTCGCTGCCAAGCATTCCGAAAAGATGAGCAAGAAAACTATCCATCCACTTTGTTTTAATCCCGCTTTTACGCATTGCCCAACAAAGTCTATATCCCATCAGGATTGCCTGTATTAAGTAAGGAATGTCGCTGGCTAAAAATAGATAGAAATTTACGGATATTAATGCCTTTAAAAACTTTTCAAAATGCAGAAAATTCGAAAAGATAAACACTAGGACAATCATGCTCACTACAATGCTCAAAAGAAATCGTTTGTTCATTTAATAGGTTCCTCAGTTATTTTATGGATTTTTTGATGACCGCTGATTTATTCCCTTCTTTTGCGTGAGATCCAACGTTATATAAAGTATATTGTTTCCCCTAACAAGAATCTTTCCATAGTTTGCAATGGGTTGATCACCGTTGTATTCCGATGCGCTATCAAGTATTATGTTCATATAATTATCACAATGTACCATTGTACCTCTATATTCAACATTATTTTTAAGTGTGACTCCAATATAGGAATTCATTTGCTTTACTAGTACATTTAATGGTTTTTTACTGGGCTCCATAAGCCTATCGCCAAATTATTGCTATTACCTTTTTTAAACTTTACCTATAAAAGCATTACCGTAAAGATTTAAAAATGTAATGCATCTATTTTCAAAGAAGATTCTCAATAAGGTGAGAACATGTTTAATAGTAAGTTAAAAATAATTATTTAATGTATGGAATGATGAATGAAATGGGAGTTCTTCCAGAAAGATCATTCAAAATACAGACAGAGGTTTCACCCGCATATCAAAATGATCTACTCTTATTTATATACCAAAAATATATAGTTCCATTCTATCGTAATTTTGCAAATGTCAGACGTTGGATTATAGATGGAAAAGAAACTTTAGCTTTCACCCTTCTAGATCCGAATGGCTTATGGTACGTGGACATTGAAGTTACAGCTGGAAACCCTGTCGAAGTCCGAATGAAACCAAGTGATCATGTGTCCGATAGAATATTAAACAAGATCAAAGAGGACCTAATAATCACAATCCAGATGTTTGAAGATGAAATCCGACAGAGAACCCTTTATTTTGCATGGGTTCCAAGCAAGCATTTTGTTAGTGAGAAAACCCTCACACGTAGAAAAAAGATTTTAAGCCAAATATTTACTGGAAACATGCTAATGCTTTTTGTAATATTCATATTTTTCAGCTACATGGTTTTTCTGTTGGCTGGACCGGAATATGCGCCGATAATCTTGGTTCTATCCCAATTCATTTTAGTTTTATTTTCAGATAAGATTATAATGCGGATGGGCGATTGGACAATCAGTAAAGAATCGCCCTATGTATACATACTCCAATATCACATACCCCTAGAAGAATTTGAGTACATCAGACAAAATTATTCAAGAGAGCGTCTCCTCCAAATTAAGAAAGAAATCTACGAAAGAACTCTAGCGCTTGGTAGATCGATTGATGTTCAAACAGTTCAAGAAGTTTTTTCCCAGCATGGAATACATATTAGACCTGAAAATCTGCTAGTGAAAAGCGTAAATGTGTATCAAATTGTTAAGAATATTGCCCATCAATTCCATATGCCAATCCCAAAAATTAGGGTGGCAAACATCATAGTTCCCAACGCCGCTGCCACCGGCCCATCCCCCCGCTTCAGTCTCATCTTAATAACTACGGGCTTACTTATTCAGTTAGATGAGGAAGAAATTTTTGCGGTTGTAGGTCACGAAATAAGTCACGTGAAAAACAGGGATCCCCTCGCTCTTTTCGCGTTAACATCAGCCGAATACCTATTTAGAGTATATATTCTTCTTCAATTCATTTACTTCTTCGGCTTCATTTACTTCCTACTTGCTTTAAGCCTAATTTACTTTATAGCAAAATTCTTTGAGGCTAGAGCGGACTTAGAATCAGCCATAGTGCTTGGCAAACATTATGCTTTGGCTAACGCCCTAAGAAAAATAGGTTATAGGCGATTGTGGATGGAAAGGAGATCCGGTAGAATTGGTAGTTGGCTTGGCCTAGATCCTCATCCTCCTCTATCATTTAGAATCGAGAGGCTGGAAAGCATACAAGACCCCCAAAAAATAAAGCATCCATTCATGCGCTCAATGAAGGATTGCATAAACGGTTTATTAAGGGAAATAGGAATATAATAAGCAAACAATTTACACCCTTCTATTTCAAGCAAAGTATTTATAATTTCCCTCTCAAAGTTAAAGATGTAACCCGGCGCAGAAAGCCGAAGATCGTGGGTTCAAATCCCACCGGGTCCGCCACATCCCCATTAAGTCAAGATATACTAAATTGGACCCGTAGTCTAGTCAGGATTAGGACGTCGGCCTGCGGAGCCGGGTTTCAGCATACGTCTCTCATCCATGTTAATGTATGTTAACGGCTTAAAGGTCGCCAAACGAATGGCAAAGTTTATTAGTTTCATTTATTGTTAAGCTTTTGCTCTTAAGGAATTGTAATGCGGGTAATGGTTAATTGATGGGGGAAATATTGAAAATGCGCATTAACTCTCTTAATCTATCCCTAGAGGAAGGGAGGGAGAATTAAAAGTTTGATTAGTTCTGAAGATGCCTTTTTAATCATGAAATCTTTCTTCGAAGAAAAGGGGTTGGTCAGGCAGCATCTCGATTCCTATAACGAATTTATTGAACATGGACTCCAAAAAATTGTGGATGAAATTAAAGAAATAGAAATCGAGGTTCCGGAAGGACCCTATAAAATAAAGTTTGGTAGAGTTTTTATTGTTCGAGAAACTGAAAACAGCGTTATTTATGGACCCTACGTAACTGAAGTTGATGGTACACATCGAGAAATTTATCCTATGGAGGCGCGTCTAAGAAATCTAACATACGCAATGCCTGTTTCAGTTGAAATGATGCCTGTTATAAATGGTAAAGAAATGGATAAAGAACTCGTTTACATCGGCGATATACCGACAATGCTCAAGTCTAAATATTGCCATCTTTCCGATCTCTCTGAAGAAGAATTGATCAGGCAGGGTGAAGATCCTCTAGATCCCGGAGGATACTTTATAATTAATGGGTCTGAAAGGGTCGTCGTCGCCCTTGAGGATTTAGCTCCCAACCGTATACTTGTAGATTATGAGATAAAGGGAGCTATACCGATATATAGAGCTAAAATATTCTCAACAACTGTTGGTTTTAGAGCTAGAATTGAAATGCGTATGAAGCCTAATGGCGCATTATATGTTTCTATGCCCGGGGTTCCCTCAGAGATACCTTTCGTCGTCATAATGAGAGCTCTCGGTCTCGAGTCTGATAAAGAAATAGCTGAAACCGTTTCGTTAGATAAGGAAATACAAAGTGAACTGGAACCTTCATTTGAGGAGGCAGCTAACATAAATACTATTGAAGACGCCCTCCTATACATTGGAAATCGAGTAGCGCATGGTCAAGTTAGAAGCTATCGTTTGCAAAGAGCTCAGATTCTTCTAGACAGAAACTTCCTACCCCACATGGGTAGAACCCCTGAGAGAAGAATTGAGAAAGCCTATTTACTCGGTGAGATGGCTGCTAGGGTCATTGAACTAAAGCTGGGCAGACGTAAACCCGATGATAAAGACCATGTTAAAAACAAGCGGTTAAAGCTTGCTGGGCCACTTCTGGCCGATCTGTTCCGTATAGCATTCAGAAATCTCTGCCGCGACATTAAATATCAGCTTGAAAGGATGGGAACGAAAAGACGTATGCTAAGCATTTCGATAGCTGTTAGACCTGGAATAGTGACTGAGAAGCTTCAGCATGCGCTTGCAACTGGTAATTGGGGTCGTGGGAAGGTTGGCATAACGCAGCTACTTGACAGAACTAATCTAATATCAACGTATAGTCATCTCCGAAGACTTCAATCGCCATTAAGTCGGAGCCAGCCAAATTTTGAGGCTAGAGATCTGCATGCTACACATTGGGGTAGGCTATGTCCAAATGAGACTCCTGAAGGAGCAAATTGTGGATTAGTTAAGAACCTAGCTTTATCAGCTTCAATATCTATCGGTGTAGACTCCGAAAAGGTGAAGCGGGACCTATATAAGCGAGGCGTTGTTCCACTTTCTGAAGCTAGTGATATGTTGAAGATTAATGGTGCAAAGGTTTTTGTCAATGGTGTACCAATTGGCTATCATGATGAACCTGAGAGACTTGTTGAAGAGCTAAGAAAAGCAAGAAGAAAAGGTGAAATATCTTCAGAAATTAACGTCGCATACTTCTCTGAGATTTACGGTGTCAAACGTGAAGTTTATGTAAACTGCGATGAAGGAAGAATACGCAGACCCCTAATTGTAGTTGAAAATGGCGTACCAAAGCTCAAAAAAGAACATGTAGAAAAGATTATGCTAAAAGAATGGACTTGGAGCGACTTAATAAAGCGCGGTATAATCGAATATTTAGATGCAGAAGAGGAAGAGAACGCTTACATAGCACTTTATCCTGAGGATCTAACGCCACGGCACACCCACCTAGAACTGGCACCTTACTCGATTCTCGGAATCTGTGCGTCGCTAATACCCTACCCAGAGCATAATCAATCCCCACGTAACTCCTATGAATCAGCAATGGCTAAACAGGCCCTAGGCGTATATGCCTCTAACTTTCCGTTCCGAGTTGATTCCCGCTCTCACATTCTTCATTATCCGCAAAAGCCTCTTGTAAAGACCAAACCTATGGAAATCATCGGATATGACCTGCGTCCCTCAGGGCAAAACTGTGTAGTGGCGGTTCTCTCCTACGAAGGATATAACATGGAAGACGCCATAATCTTCAATAAAGCGTCAATAGAGCGTGGTTTAGCCCGCTCCACCTTTTATAGGCTTTATGAAGCTGAATGCAGGCAATATCTGGGTGGACTTAGAGATCGCTTAGCAATACCCGAACCTGGAACAAGAGGCTACCGCGGTGAACAGTATTACCGTTTCCTAGAACCCGATGGAATAATAAGCCTAGAAGCAGAGGTTTCAGGCGGAGATGTCCTAATAGGCAGAATGAGTCCCCCAAGATTCCTCGAAGAGTATAAAGAATTTGAGATCAGAGGACCAACAATGAGGGATTCATCCGTTGAAATGAGGCCCTCAGAGAAGGGTGTTGTAGACGCTGTCTTTATAACTGAAACCAATGAGGGAAGTAAACTTGTTAAAGTCAGAGTGAGGGATGAGCGTATACCTGAGTTAGGCGATAAGTTTGCTTCTAGACATGGACAGAAAGGCGTTATAGGCATGATTGTTCCTCAGGAGGATATGCCTTTTAGTGTGGATGGAATTGTCCCGGATATAATAATTAATCCGCATGCTATTCCCTCAAGAATGACAATTGGCCAATTCTTAGAGTCCATGGCTGGTAAAATAGCTGCCTTGAAAGGAGAATTTATGGATGGAACGCCGTTCATTGGTAAAAGAAGAGGCGAGGCTTTGAAGCGTATGCTCATGAATCTAGGCTTCAGCTACAGTGGAAGAGAAGTCTTATATAATGGCATAACTGGCGAAAAATACGTGGCAGACATCTTCATAGGAATAGTCTACTATCAGAAGCTACATCATATGGTGGCTGATAAAATGCATGCAAGAGCTAGAGGGCAAGTGCAAATGCTAACTAGGCAGCCAACTGAAGGACGCGCCAGAGGCGGTGGTTTACGCTTCGGTGAAATGGAGAGAGATTGCTTAATAGGGCATGGAGCTGCCATGCTGCTCCAAGATAGGTTGCTGGAGGAATCAGATAAATACGTGTTGTATGTTTGTGAAAACTGCGGTTTTATAGCCTATTATGACATGAAACAACGTAAATATGTATGTCACATCTGCGGAGATAAAGCTAATGTTTCACCAGTTATAGTCTCATACGCATTTAAGCTTCTCATACAGGAGTTAATGAGTTTATGCATTGCACCCAGACTAAAGCTAAAGGAGAGAGCATAAAATGGCAATGATTGAAGAAGCATATCAAAAGGTGATAGATCAAATAAAGTTTGGCATACTTTCCCCCCAAGAAATAAGAAAAATGTCAGTTGTTGAAATCCAAACCGCTGATACCTATGATGAAGACGGAGCAGTAATACCTTCAGGACTTATGGACAACCGCCTAGGCGTTCTTGAACCTGGACAGCGATGTAGAACCTGCGGAAATACATCTGCTAGATGTCCCGGCCATTTCGGGCACATCGAACTCGCGGTCCCAATAATCCATGTGGAATTCGCTGAAATAATATATAATCTCCTCCAGGTCATATGTAGAAACTGTGGACGTATATTACTCTCTGAAAAAGCTGTTAAAGCTCTTAAATCTAGAATGCAAAGATTAAATAAGCTGCTTGGTCATGTCCCCTCCTCATTTTATGCCAGAGTATTTGAAGAAGCCAAGAGAAACCGCGAATGTCCATATTGTGGTGCCAGACAATATAAGGTAGAGTTTGTTAAACCGACAATTTTCCATGAATACACGGAAAAAGAGGGTTCTCAACGCTTAACAGCAAGCATGATACGTGAAAGATTCGAAAGAATACCTGACGAAGACCTAATCCTTCTAGGTTTTGACCCCAAGCATGCTAGACCAGAATGGATGATCCTGCAGGTTCTACCGGTTCCACCAGTCTACGTTAGACCCTCCATAACGCTTGAATCAGGAATAAGATCTGAAGATGACCTAACCCATAAGCTTGTTGATATAATTAGAATAAATCAGCGACTTAGAGAAAATATTGAGGCGGGTGCACCTACCCTCATAATTCAAGATTTATCCGAACTCCTAGAATATCATGTAACCACATACTTTAATAATGAATCTTCAGGTATACCGCCTTCTAGACACCGCTCTGGAAGAGCACTAAAAACCTTATCTCAACGCTTAAAAGGTAAGGAAGGAAGATTCAGAAGCAACCTTTCCGGTAAGAGAGTTGATTTTTCAGCTCGAACAGTTATCAGCCCAGACTCAAACCTAGACATAAATGAAGTTGGTGTCCCAATAAGCATAGCTACGAGGCTGACGGTGCCTGAGAAAGTTACTCCATGGAACATTGAAAGACTACGTGAACTCGTGAAAAACGGTCCGGACAAATATCCTGGTGCACTCTATATCATTAGGCCTGATGGCAAGCGTGTTAGACTAGAATTTGTCGCCGATAGAGAGAAAGTTGCTGAAGCGCTTGAGCCAGGCTTCATAGTTGAGAGACATCTGCAAGATGGTGACATAGTAATATTCAATAGGCAGCCTTCATTACACAGGATGTCAATAATGGCTCATTATGTTAAAGTATTACCATACAAGACTTTTAGGCTTCACCTCTGTGTTTGTCCGCCATATAATGCTGATTTTGACGGTGACGAAATGAATCTTCATGTTCCACAGAGTGAGGAAGCCCAAAGCGAAGCCCGTCTGTTAATGCAAGTTCAAGATCACATACTCTCACCGAGATTTGGAGGCCCGATAATAGGCGCTATCCGAGACTTCATAACGGCTGCTTTTCTTTTAACCCGTAAATCAACTCTTCTCACTAAGAAAGAAGTCTGCGAATTATTAGCAGCTGCCAATTATTACGGTCCTTTACCGGAGCCCTCCATTAAAGAACCTAAGCCCCTCTGGACCGGAAAGCAGATTTTCAGCCTATTTCTACCAAAAGATTTCAATTATACGCTTAAAGCAAGCATTTGTAGGAATTGTGACACATGTCTAAAAGATAAGTGTCCCTATGACGCCTATGTTGTAATTAAAGATGGTGTCTTAGTTAAGGGTGTAATTGACAAGAATTCTATAGGGGCTGAAAAATCTGAAAGCATCCTGCACAGAATAATAAAAGATTATGGAACTGAAGCTGGTAGACGATTCCTCAATCAAATAAGCCATTTGCTTACACGATTCATATCCATGCGCGGCTTCACCTACTCCTTTGATGAGCTTGATTTATCCGCTGAAGCCAGGCGAAAAATACGTCGAATAGTGAGGAAATCAGAAAGAAGAATAGATGCTCTAACCAAAGCATTACGCAATGGAACACTTGAGAAGCTTCCGGGTCAAACCTTATTAGACTCGTTTGAGCTTTACGTTATGAATGAGCTGGCTGAGGCTCGAGAAAAAGCTGGCAGAGTCGCTGAAGAAGACCTTAAAATTGATAATTCAGGTATAATCATGACAAAGACTGGTGCTAGAGGCTCAACACTTAATATTGGGCAGATAACCGCGATATTAGGGCAGCAGTCAATTCGAGGTAAACGTGTTATACGCGGATATTTAGAGAGAGCCTTACCGCACTTTGAAATCGGCGATCCCTCTCCCAAAGCAAGAGGCTTCGTATACTCTTCCTACAGAGATGGTCTAGATCCAATAGAATTCTTCTTCCATGCTATGGGCGGTAGAGAAGGCTTAGTGGACACTGCGGTGAGAACCCAGCAAAGCGGGTATATGCAAAGAAGATTGATTAATGCCCTAGAACACTTACGTGTTGAATATGATGGAACAGTAAGAAATCCATTAGGTGAAATAGTGCAATTCAGATACGGCGAGGACGGCGTAGATCCAGCAAAAAGCGATCATGGAAAAGCTGTTAATGTTAATAGGCTCATTGACCAAGTTAAGCTAATGGTTGAGTCTGGAAAGCCAGCGTCAAAAGAATACATAGAAGAGCAAATAAATAAGATTAAGAATGAGCTCACACCTCTGCTTGTGCAGGAGCTTATCAACGGTCTCACAGCTTCAGGTCTCAGCAGAGAAGGCATAGATTTGGCGATTAAACTAGCTTTAGAGCGTTACAAGCGTTCTTTAGTTGAGCCCGGTGAAGCGGTCGGCATAGTTGCAGCGCAATCCATCGGCGAACCTGGAACACAGATGACCTTGAGAACATTCCACTATGCTGGCGTAAGAGAGCAGAACGTAACGCTTGGGTTGCCGCGTTTAATTGAAATTGTTGATGCAAGAAGAGAACCCTCAACACCAATAATGACCATATACCTAGACAAGGAGCATAGAAAAAGCAGAAAGAAAGCGACGAAAATTGCCCAAAAAATCTTATATACGACGCTTGAAGACATCTCTGACATAATTTATATAAATCCTGAAACTGAAGGCATAATCGTTAAGCTCAATAGGCGTAAGATGGATGAGCGCGGAATAACAATAGAAGAGCTGAATAAAATAATTAAGGTGCCAAACTGTTCACTAAAGTTTGAGGGTGACATGATATATATTGAACCCGAAAAGAAGATGGATACCAAAAAGCTCATGAATAAAGTTCTATCATATCGCGTAAAGGGAATACCTGGAATAAAAAGAGTTTACGTATCAGAAGAAGATGGCGAGTGGGTGATAAGAACCGACGGCTCTAACCTGCCTAGAGTGTTGGAGGTTACAGGCGTCGACCCTACAAGAACAACCACAAACAACATACATGAAATAGAAAGAACCCTAGGTATAGAAGCCGCTAGAAACGCAATAATTGAAGAAGCTATGAGCGTCCTTGAGGAGCAGGGACTAGACGTAGACGTAAGACACATAATGCTTGTAGCCGACATAATGACCGTAACTGGCAACGTTAGACAAATAGGACGGCATGGAGTTAGCGGTGAAAAACCAAGCGTCTTAGCAAGAGCGGCTTTCGAAATTACAGTTCCAAACATTGTTGAAGCCGCTATTAGAGGCGAAGCCGACCCGCTCAAAGGAGTGACAGAAAATGTTATAGTTGGGCAAGCCATACCTATAGGAACTGGCTTAGTTGATATTTATATGACGACGCCGCTTGCAGGTGCAAGAGAAAGCGCTGAGGAGAGTGAGTCAAGTGAGTAAATTCAGTAAAAGTGAGATTGATAAATCCTTAGCTATAGCAGTTAAAACTGGAAAAATTTTATTTGGGTCAAACCTTACTATAAAAAGTGCTATGAGCGGTAAGGTCAGGCTAATAATTATTGCTTCTAATTGTCCGGAAGATAAACGGGAAAGAATTGAGTATTACTGTAAATTATCAAATATTCCCTTAATCGTATATCCAGGCTCAAGTTTAGATCTAGGCTCAGCCTGTGGAAAACCCTTCTTAGTATCTGCTTTAGCAATAAGAGATCCAGGTGACTCTGATATACTCAAATTTGCAGGTGGTGAAAATGTCTAAAGGAATACGTCTCACCAATGAGGAGCTAGGATACATAAGTTTATTTGAGAACCTGACTGGAGCGCGAGTTAGAGACTGCATAATTGACTCTCGATTCGACAGAATAATCTTTGTAATAGAGGAGGGTGAAGCTGGCATAGCCATAGGTAAAAGAGGAAAAAACATAGCTCTGCTCGAGAAATTAACCGGCAAAAAATATGAGGTTGTTGAATTCTCGGATGACCCTGTTCAACTAATAAAGAACGCTTTAAAACCAGCAACGGTTAAGGAAGTGCGAATTACTGAAAAACCTGATGGAAGCGTGATCGCCGTTATCTCGGTTGACAATAAAGACAAGGGCATAGCCATAGGTAAAAACGGTCGAAACGCTGAGAAAATAAGATTCCTGGCGAGACGCTACTTCAATATAAGCAACGTCCTAATAATCTAAAGTTCGGCGAAATATTTATAACTGAAAATCCCATTTTGCCAAATGTTATACAGGAGAGACTAGCTGATATGGGTAAATCCCCTAGAGGAGAATTCGCTGCAAGAAAACTAATCAATAATCGAAAGAAGATGCGTTGGAAGAGCATATACTATAAAAGACGCATGCTTATGCTAGACGTTAAATCCGATCCCCTTGAAGGAGCTCCAATGGCTAGAGGAATAGTTCTTGAAAAGGTTGGGCGGGAAAGCAAGCAGCCGAACAGCGCAATACGAAAATGTGTAAGGGTCCAATTAATAAAGAATGGAAAAGTTGTAACAGCCTTCCTGCCGGGTGACGGAGCATTAAATGTGGTTGATGAACACGACGAAGTGATAATCGAGGGAATAGGCGGTTCAAGAGGCAGATCAATGGGCGACATCCCCGGGGTTAGATGGAAGGTTGTAACCGTCAATGGAATAGCGCTCAAAGATCTAGTTTTAGGCAAAAAGGAGAAACCGAGACGTTAAGCTAGCTAAGCGGATTTTCCAATCTTAGAGCTCCACATACTCTCTGAGAAGTACGTTTATAATTTTCTCTTTCTCGCTCTTCGTTGAATATTCTATCGGAAAATGTTTTCTAAGAGGTAAGATGAGAAAATGAAGTATTTGATTCTCTAGGTCATCCCAGATCTCGACTACTCCCATCTTAGTTTTTAGATAAGAGTGCTTCCTTATAACTTCATAAACTTCCTCGAAATCTAGGTTGGTTTTAGACATAAGTATCCGGTTTCCAAGCTTTAATGCGTATATGTCTAGTTTCTCCTCAGATATATAGTTCTTCACGAGCTTATAGACATAATTTACATCGGTGTCTATGTCGGCTATTGCGCCGTAATTGCTGTCGGTTCTCAAAAAGCTCTTTATTAAAGTTTCAATGAGCTTACCTATATTAGCGGTTTCCTCCGGAAATTCTCCCTCAATTCTCTTTTTTAATGATGTTCTTCTTTGAGGGGGCATTAACTTCACTCTACTTCAGAACTTCATGAGCAACCTATACTCAGTAATATAATTTTTCAAAATTTAGAAATAAAAGGCTTATTGAAAAGATATTTGCCACAAATTTACATCTATAATATGATTAGCTGATTATGATTTGGGCAAATCTCTTTTCTCCATCTCTTCATAGATATCTATAAAAGTCTCTTGGTTTAAGCTCCCTAAATTCATCTGTTTGCTCTATTATGTGCTTTCTTATATCAAGACACAAATGGCACTTCGATATGTATCCCTCTTCTCTTTCTTTATAACCATACTCTTTACATGCATATTCAAACAGCCTCTTTAAGCCCTTAGGGGACACGAGCTTCTCAATTATTGGATGATCATCTAGCTCTATTCCCTCCTGACAGAGTTTATTTAATTCTCTTGCATCTCCCAAAGATATCCCCGCACAATAGCCAGTTATATAATTGCAGTAGTTATCTATGTGCACATGCCATTCGCGAGTTAACTCTTCTAGGCATCCTTCATTAAAGAATCGTTTAGCAGGATATTTTCTATATAAATAACCTAATCTGTAGGGGATTCTCCCCATCAAAAGCATTGAGGGATAACTTAATCCAGCATACAACCCGAAAGGATCTATATTATGCATTGTAGATAAATACTCTTCGAAGGGAAGCGTGCCCTTTAGTTTGATAGTCTTCATCTGGTTGTAAAAGAGTTCCTGATAAACTATCACGTTCGCGCCGAATATTCGTTTACTTATTTTTATAGCCCGTTCTATCCGTTCAAAAGGGACTTGTTCAACTACAAAGGGATTGGCGCTAATAAGTATTCCATTCAAACCAGCTTCCCTCAGCTTTTGAAGTTTTTCTTCCGTTACTTCATCATTAACGCACCAAAAACAGTTTGTTTCAACAAATATTGAAGGTATCTTAAGGTTATTAGCCATTCTAACTAGCTTCAATAGCAAATTAAAGTTTAAAAAAGGTTCACCGCCAGTAAAATGTAAACCTAAATTAACCCCTATACGGGTGAATCCCTCAGGATATTGTCTCCTAAATATTATTGAAATATTTTTCAAAATCTTCTCAGCATCCTCCAGCTTTATCCAATCACTATTCCATTTTGGGGAGCACGCATACATACAATGTTTACATTCATTAGTGCACTTGTAAGTCAGAAACACCCCGCCGGAGACAGGTTCAGGTATCCGTAGCCTAACCATACTTGATCACCCTCCTGTTATGTAAGCAGAATAATAAATAAGCGTATGGCCTAAAGGCTCCCAGAAAGACATTTACTGGTTAACAAATAATTTAAATCGCTTCTCAACTAATATCACTGTTTGGGGATGATGTGGGAAGAGCATGGAGCAATCCAGCGGTGACCGAGAGTTACTCCACTGACCCAAAAACTATAAGAACCTAGAAAATTGTCTGGTTTCTGAACGTTGCGGGCAATTTGAACTTTTTCTTCACATCTTCTATTTTTTCACCAAGCACCTCTATTTTATTTAGATCGGCTGTTCCTAATCCTCTTTTCTCAGCAATCCTCAAATATCCTACCCTTCTAGGATCTATGCCCATAACCGCTGTGGCTACTGCGTCAACAGCAACCATATCTGCACCCGCGATTATAAGATCCATCTGAACTGGGGATCCATGAACCTCATCTTCTTCTGAACCCACTAGTCCATCTATAATGTTGAGTTTCACTTTCTCCTTGAATAAAGTAGCTAAATCAACTATTTTCTCATTTATTTGATCATGCATTATGCTCTTTGGGAGTATTAACCCCATTAAATTCTTCATGGATAATGTCACTAAAGCCATGTGGTGTACCTTAAGTTTTGGAACATTTATTATACATGTGCTTTTAACAGCATTTTCAGCTACACCAACTTCACGCAATGCTAAAGGATTCGGCACCTTCATTATGATTCTAGCGTCCTCATTCAAGTTAATAAGTTTGACATTATGTTTCCTAACTATGTTCTTTATACCGACTATATCAAACGCTCTCTCCGTATCGCCAGCTCCCCCCTCGCCAACAACGATTTCATTTTTTCCTAATTTCCTTAGGAATTCTATTATGCCGTCAATGATGCGTGAGTCTGTTGTAACTCCAGTGGATGGATGTTTAGCGACGACATAATTTGGTTTAATAAGTATTCTATCCTCTTTTTTCACTATTTTTTCCGCCTCAATTAATTTTAGAACCCTATCTAATGCTTCATAAGGATTTTTAGCTTTAGCTATCGCTACCCTCGTTTTCTCCATGCTTATATCAATCCTAATACTAATTAAGATCTGCCAATTAAAAATGTAATGCTACTATAATTGAAAAGACCTAGCTTAATTGTTTAGCTGGAATTTTGCGAGAGAACTAAAGGGGATTTAATCAGGATGAACCTATTATCCGGTTTATTATGGCTTCTGGACGAAACGGTTCCAGATCATCATATTTTTGGCCTACACCTAAAAATATGATCGGTTTCTTCGTTATGTAAGCTATCGAGATAGCTGCTCCACCCTTTGCATCAGCATCCATTTTTGTCAGTATTGAACCACTTATGTCAATATACTTGCTGAATTCCTCGGCTTGATATACCGCATCGTTACCGGCTAGTGCATCTCCAACAAATATCGTCAAATCTGGCCTAACAACCCGAATTATTTTTTTCATTTCAGCCATTAGATTTTTGTTTGTCTGCATTCTCCCGGCGGTGTCAATTAAAACAACATTTATCCCTCTAGCTCTTGCATACTGTACAGCATCGTAAGCTACCGCAGCTGCATCTGAACCATATTCATGTTTAATCATGTAAACCCCGAGATTTTTGGCATGCTGTTCAAGCTGCTCTATTGAACCGGCTCTGAATGTGTCGCTGCAAGCTAGTATGACTGAAAATCCCCTCTTAAGCAGTAAATTCGCTATTTTCGCTATTGTAGTTGTCTTTCCGGTTCCATTTATTCCTACAAAAACAATCACGCATGGTTCCTTTCCACTTCTTTTCTTTTTAACAAATTCTATCAAATCTATCTTTTCAGGGGGTCTAAGAATCTCAAGAAGAGTTTCCCTAAGCTTTTCCCTCACTATTTTACGTTTATCCTCTAGTCTGCCAATCTTCAAGCCGACAAGTTTCTTTTCAAGAGTATCGCATATATAATCCGCAACAGCTAACGCTACATCATTCTCTAAAAGTGTTAGTTTAAACTCCCAAAGAATTTCACGAAGATTTTCTGGTTTAAGTTCTATAGTTGAAACTTTATCTATAAGACCGTTCAGAGCCTTACGCAGCTTCTCAAACATTCTTTTTCTCTTTCCCTCAACCCCTATTTTCTAAGCGTAGAAGCTAATTCTTGAAGCCTATCTTGTCCTTCCTGCAACCTAATTAAAATCTGATTTAACTGTTGCTCTAAAGCCCTTTTAGTCTTATTCAATTCAGCTATGCGGGTCGCTATATCCTCCTTAGCATCTTTTATTGTTTTTTCGATGGCTATTCCCGCCCCCACTCCATAAACTATCTTATCAGTTTCCTCAAGCCTAGCTTTAATGTAGGAGCCACCGCCTATAGGAACAAAAATTAAGTCTGATTCCTTCTTCTCGATTCCCTCAAGTGACATACTGGCTAAATTAAGCTCTGTGAGAGCCGCGTTAACAAAATTTATTCTTGCCTGTAAATACTCCGCTGTAGTTTCAAGTATTCTAAGTTCAGTCATAAGTTTTCTGATTTCATCCTTATTGTCAGTAGCTGTAGACATAAATAAGTCACCTTATAAGGAACATAAACGCTTTTCCTATTTAAATGAGTTTAGTGTTCTCTTCTTCGGATGATATTTCTTCAACGCTTACAATTTTTATGTGGAACCGCTTAACTCTATGTTTGCTACCAAAAGTCTTGTATATTTCTTCAATAGCATGCTCCGGCTTTAAAGCCCTAATCTCCTTCCTAAATACAGTCCTAAAGTTCGGTTTATTTATCTTCCCGATTATCCTATAAACCTTAACCTCGCTCACCTTTCTCAGCCACCTTTAAAGCTTGACTTATCATAAAGATCTCTGGTCCAGTCGTTAACGAACCTGCGACGGCAACGTCGCTATTTCCTATCAAACCTGTAGCTATATAGGGGATCCCGCAGTTAACTGTTCCAATATTAACTGGAATTTTTAGTATCTCTCCTAAAAGTTTTTCTTCTTCGGGCTTAATTAGAGGGTGTGCCAAAACCCCCTTATTTGTTGCAACTGCAAGAGAACCAACATAGGGTAATCCAGCTATTTCGCCGGGTACGACTTCAACATCCAGCGTGTCGGATATAATTTTTATTTCATCCTTTTTCATTCTTGGATCCACTATGGCGCCTTTATCATTTGCCAGAATAAGGTTTCCGAAGGCTGTTTTTCTGCTTTTCTCCATCACAGTTATGTTTATATCTTTTAGCATTTTTAGAGTGGATAATTCTTCTTCCCAAACTGAATGCGGTAGTATGATACCATGGGAATTAGCACATACTAATGAGCCTATAAGCACCGATCCACCTATGTTTGTTCTTATAATTTTTATTCCAAACCATCTCTCAAGTTTCTTTATCAACGATTCTGGAAGCTGATTTGGTACAATAACAAACTTATCTGTTGCACGCATAAATACACCTATACTTGCGCTGCCAAATGCATCCAAAAGAAACAGCGCCATAGCTATTCTCCTTCAACCAAATAAACTCTCACCAGTCCCTCCTTATTTTTCGTTGCCTTAATCCTTATTTTACGCGGGGGCTTCTCAATCCCCCTACTCCATATTTTCTCGTTCACTTCATTTGAAATAAGGATTGAATCATCATCAGCTTTCATATGTCTTTTAATAAAGCTTCTCAGTATGCGTATTGCTCTAGGTGCCCGTTTGGTTAAAGGAGCAATCCACGCCCTGCCGAGTGGAACAGTATATACGCGTTCCTCTACGATTTCTTCCTCGGCTACGGTTTCCTCACCCTTCTTTTCTTCTTCACTCTCTTCTTCAGATCTTTCAACTTCTTCTTTTTCTTCGTTTTCTGTACCCATCCTCAGTCACCTTAAGCTTTTATCTTGGTTCTTCTCCAATGTCTTTTAGGTATTCTTGTGATTTTACCGAGAGTTTTTGCAATAACCCATGAGGGCACAGGCCTATTCTTTTTACCAGCGCTTATCAACCTAAGCTTTTTCGCTAATGGTTTATGCCTAGCCATCCTTTCATATCCTCCTTATACGAATCTCCCTCTTACTCATCTGAAGCCTCCTTAAAATCTCTTTCAGTTGCTCATCATCTATGGGTATTCTTATTCTTCCCTGCTGTGCAATTTGAATTAGCTGGTTTTCTAATTGTGATGCAAATTCCGGCTTGATCATCCTTAGATTTGCAAGTCTCTGTCTAGCTTTAAGCGTAAGTATCCTCCGCAATATAGCTTGCTTCTGTAATTCAAGCCTTCTTTGAGCTTCAGCAGCTTCCTGTTCTTGCCGTAGCTTCTGCTGTAGCTCCATGAGTTTCCGCCTCCGTATCGCCTCCAGCTCTTCATCATTTAAACTCATATCGCTTCCATTCCTCCTAATTTAAATCTATTTTCAATATTTACTCAAGGCTGGAATAGTTTTTTCAAGCTGCCTTTTAATCTCCGCTGATAAGGAATCCAGTAGACTTCTTCCTCGAGGCGTTACCACTCTACCCTTACCTTTTATTGTCTCTATAAGTCCAGCTTCCTCTAATTGTTGAAGAGCTTTTCTAATTATTGCTCCACTGCCCTTTCTGGCGTGTTCAGGCCTTGTACCTCTGTCTTTTCTTCCACCATACTCGGAGCGTAGATGCTCCACGCCTATTGGTCCCCTAATATAAACTTTTCTAAGCAGTGATGCGCATCGAGTATACCACCAGTCTGGATCCTGCGGCGCCCGCTCTGCGTGAACGCCTGTTTTTACGTAAAGTGCCCACTCAGGAGGCTTAACAGCATCTACATTATCCTTCAAATATTTAGCTAATCGCTCTATTAAGATTGAAGGAGGAACATCATATGGTGTCGGCAATACTATTCAATCCCCACTAACCTTTTAGATATCCTTTCACTATTCTAGAAAAAGAGTCTTATAAATACTTATTTGCTGTTCCCCTCTTTCTACTTTAGACTCAAGTATCATCAGAAAAATAAATATGAGCTAATCTTCTAGAAATCAAACAACTCGGCATGCATGTAGCATTAAATTAATCTTCCAGAACATCTCCTATCTAAACTTTCAATCTATTAGGTTAAATAAGTCCTTCATTTACCCCCATCCTTTGCAAGGATATCCTTCTTCATCCTTTAATCTAATATTCCAAATAATGAATGCCCAAAATCACATGAGATTTTGGTGGACCGGGTGGTATCCAAACCCAAATGGGTTCAAAGTCTGGAAAGCCGCAACATGGACAAGTTAGTCAAAAGTCGAGGGCCTATCACCCCTCTTGCATTTACATATTATAATGTCTCACATTTTAGGTTTCTTTTAGGCTTAGCTTTGTTCCTAAACTCCTCAATTTGTCGGTAACCTTCCTGACGTAATACTTCTGTTTCTCCACCATCTCCTCGGAGTACTT
>CAYSKG010000008.1:0-27143 GCA_964431725.1 uncultured Candidatus Bathyarchaeia archaeon
CTCAAACTTAACGTAGAATGGTTTCGACATATCCATCACTCAACCTCATCAACACTTGTTTCAGTTTCATATTTTACTTTAACCCTTAAAGTATAAAGAATTAACCTATATATGTTACGGTTAAATTTAAAAAGATAAGCCTGAGAAATTTATGATTTAACTGCTGGTATGACGTATGGTCCTTCGGGGATAACTACTATTTTTGATTCTTTGCCAGCAGCTCGATAAGCTTCTTCCATCGCTTCCTCAGGATTTGATGCTGGAGTCATATGCATCTCTTCAATCATACTATGCTTGATATTATTAGTTACTAGGATAACTTTCACATCTTTAAGTATTCTAGCCAATATTTGCGCTTCCCATTGATCTTTAATTGGTTCCTCACATTTTATTCTCTCAAGCACCTCTTTAGGTGTTTTAGCCTCCGCTAAAAGCCTATAGAACATTTCATGTCCTCTTCCTATTCCATCAATACATTCAGCAAAAATCACTATTACTCCCCCTTTCTCGACGGTTAGTTCACCTGTCGCCATGCCCTTAACAGCTTGATATAAGTCTCTATCTAGGGGGTAGCCGCCATTACTTGTCACCACTATATTCGCTTTTGTCGGGGCATTGACTTTAATATACTTATTTAGAAAATTGACGCCTTTCACGTGAGCTTTGAAAACATTACCGGCAAAGGCGCCGATAACTTTGTGCTTCTTATCGATTACGACATTAACTAAATACATGGATTTTCTTAACATTTTTGCAGCTTCAACCATATCTTCATGTATAGGGTTCCCATCAAGTATACCATAACGTGAAAGCGGATGAATAATCATCTTAAAACTATGATTGGCAAAGATTGTTTCTTTACCGGATACACCGGGCAAAATAGCTTTTCTTCCACCACTATATCCTGCAAAGAAGTGAGGTTCAATCAGTCCAGTGAGCACTATGAAATCTGATTCAGTTACGAGGCGATTAACCAAAACTTTTGTTCCAAAAGAGGTTTCACCAACATAAGCAAGACTTTTCTCATCCTCAGCATCATGATTTATAACCTCAAACTCTTCAACGATTTCTTCACCTAGAAACTCTTTAAGTTCTCCTTGAGAAGCTGGCTTATGAAGCCCATTAGCTACTAGAATGCTTATCTCATCTATTTTTCGACCAGATTCTTTGAGGGCTTCAATTATTGGTGGAACAAGAAGCTTGTTTGGCGTAGCCCTAGTATAGTCACTTACCACAATGCATATCTTTTTCTTTTTTGAAGCTAAATGCCGCAGTGATTCGCTTTCTACAGGTTTGTTTATCGCCCTCCTAATAATTTCTGATTCATCTACAGGTTCATCGAATCTTGAGGATTGCAAAACTGCCAATATATTTTTGTCCGGTAGATCTAAATTGACGGCGGATTTCCCGTAGGGAATTTTGATCATCATAATAAAATGCACCGTTTGAAAAAATGGTGGAAAAGCTTGTAGCTTGTGATCTAATGTTGAGTTCATGTGGTATAAAGGTTTTTAATGACGTCAGTAATTATGTCGGCTATTCGCGCAAACGTTTTTGAGTTAGTTTTTATCGAAAAATCAAAGTCTGAGGGATTTAAATCATTCTTTTTGAAAAACTTCTGGAGAATGCTATTTCGGTCTCTGTCGCTTCTTTCAACATCTAGGCGCGCTTCATCTATTGAAATTCCTCTTCTACTTGCTACATGTTTAACTCTCTCTTCAAATGAGGAGTTTAAGAAAATTTTTATCACATCTTTTTTATCTATAAGGAAGAAGGCGGATCTGCCTTCAATTACAATGTTATCTCTCTGCAGGATCTCCTCAAGCTTATTTTTTATTAGCAGATCTACATCTATTTCGCCGGATCTACTTAGCCTTTCAAAATCTTTTATCATTATAAGTATTTTACTTGTATTTATAACCTCTAATCCAAGCTTTCCAGCGATTATTTCAGCGACCTCCGTGCATCCAGAACCCAAGTAACCACATAAAGCTATTTTCAAATTCACAAACCTCCCTTCACCATTTCATACAATTTATTATTTATGAGCGAAGAAAGTAATTATTTTTTCATTCACACTTTCAACCCTAACAAAGCCAAAACGTTCAAACTGGACAATCTCATCCGGTGAAACTGTTTTGAGGGATTTTTCAACTAAGCCGGTTATGGTAGAGTTATCAGGCATTACAACATCGCATGGTAAGCCCTCATTCTCTGGAAGCCAGTGGATTAGCCGCGCTCCTATTTTTTTCGCTTCGAGGTAGGATTCGCTGTGAAAAACAGCGGTGATAGAACCTTTGTTGACGCGCTCAATTTTTATGTTAAACAGCTCCATTAATCGTATTGTTACTTCAGGTTTCAATTGCCTAGCATCATCACCAGAGATTAGCAGATGTACCATTTTATTTACCGGTTTGATGTGAAATTTTCGATTACCTCTTTCAGGGTGATCCGGATGCAGGGGGATATGTACCATAAATTCTTTTTCAACATTTCTAACGGTTAGCTTTACTGGATTCCATAAAAAGAAGTATCTGTTCGCTATGGGATCAACTATCTTTCTGTTGTATGCGTATAGATTATCCCAGCTTATGGTTATATCAGCTGATCTGGGACCTATGTCAAGTATGAGTCTCCTTATAGCTTCAGGTTTTATTCCTCTACGTCTTAAAGCTAGAAAGGTCGCTAATCTAGGGTCGTCCCAACCGGCGTATAATCCCTCTTTTACCCCGCTCACAATCTTAGATTTACTTAGTATAGCTCCTTCAATCTTGAGTCTTCCGTAATGAATTGCCTCCGGATACTCCCAACCTAAATAACGATAAAGGTATTTTTGTCTCTCCTGATTGGTTAAATGCTCCTTTCCCCGTATAATATGCGTTATACCCATTAGGTGATCATCTATTCCACAGGCAAAATTGTAGAGAGGCCAAACACGGTATTTAGAGCCAACCCTAGGATGAGGATGCTTTCTTGTGTTTATGATTCGGAAAGCAGGCCAATCCCTAACAGCAGGGTTTGGATGCTTTAGGTCGGTTTTTATTCGCATTACCGCTTCGCCCTCATCATATGTTCCGCTGAGCATAAGCTCCCAGCGGCGCATGTTTTCTTCAGGCGTTAAATTTCTGCAAGGACATGGTTTGCTAGCTCTTACTCTATTACGGAAAGCATCTGGAGGACACGTGCAAATATACGCGTAGCCCTCATTCAATACCTTTTCGGCATACTTGTAATAAATTTCGATTCTGTCACTCTGAATATATTCTTTATCAGGGGGGCAGCCCAGCCACTCCAAGTCTTTTCTAATTAAATCCATAAACTCTAAGGAGGATTTCTTTAATCTGGGGTCGGTGTCCTCAAATCTTAGAATGAATAAGCCATTATACATTTTAGCGTATTCATAACTCAGTATTATGGCGCGTGCTGAGCCTAGATGAAGGACGCAGTCAGGGTTCGGGGCGAAACGGGTGACGACACGTTTGTACTTCTCCACATTCGGTAACGGCGGCAGAGCCTTTTTTTCAGCCCCACCCTTCTTCTTTTCCTTTTCTCTTGTTAGAAGCTCAGGCCAGAGAGTTCTGACTGTTTCAATCTGCTTCTCTAGGGGCATACTATTGACTTCACGCACTATTTCCTCAACCAGATTTATTAGTTCCCTAGCGATGCTTCTTAGGTTAGGTCTCTCGCCAAGCAGTTTACCTAGAACTGGTTTACTTTGGGCTTTTCCTTCATGGGATATTGCATTTAGCAGGGCTATCTTTCTTATTTCCTCTTTTACAGAGTTTAGATTCTTTACTGGAATGCTCAATTTGATAAGCCTCTTTTTAAATGCTGGAGGACGTTTATATTTTTCTTCGAATTAAGTATTCGGTAAGCATCTTAAGCTTTTCTTTAGCCTTTGAATCGGGGAGCAGCTCATTAATGACATGCCAGCTCTCTTCGACGAGCTTAGATGCAACCTCTCTTGCATGTTCAACAGCATCATACTTTTTCATTATTTCAATAGCTTTTCTCCTTAGGCTTTCATCCCTCGTATGCATATTAAGTATTTTCAGCAATTCTTTCTTATCTTCCCGACCTGCCTTTTGGAGGGTGTATATCACCATCAGGGTTAATTTTCCTTCGGTTATATCCATTCCTAAACCGCCTTTACCCTTGGCGAATTCTTCGCCAACGATATCCAATATGTCATCTTGAATCTGGAAAGCCACCCCTATTGACTCAGCGAATCTACCTATTTTCTCGACGACCTCACTTTCCGCACCAGCCAAAACGGCAGCCATTTTAGCAGCCATCCTAGCGAGAGTTCCAGTCTTATAAGCGCACATTTGAAGGTAATGCTCTTCAGTTAGTTTTTCCGCTTGAATTAAACCTTTATGCCAAGCTATATCAATTGCCTGTCCGAAGCTTAGATTAATCATTTCCTGCACATATATCTCATATATTCGTCTAGCTATCTCCGCTGGGATCTCAGTAGCCTTCTCGCTTAAAACAATTAACGGTAGGAAATACATAACTTGGGAGAGATTTATAGCTACGTCCACTCCAAAAATCTTATAAGTGCAGGGCTTACCTCTCCTCATCTCCGATGAATCCTCTATGTCGTCGGCTATCAATGTCCCATTATGAATGATTTCAGGTATTATAGCGAAATCAAGTGCTTTCTCAGGGTCGCCGCCTAAAGCTTCATATATGAGCAGAAAAAGTGTAGGTCGCCAACGTTTACCGCCCCTATCTAAAAACTCCCATAGCGGTTCACTTATAGCCTTATTTAAAGCGTCTAGATCCAGCTTATATCTTGGCGGAATAATCTTGAATAAGAGAGAGTTTTCTGTGAATCTACGCGGCACATACTTTTCTATGTGGACATCAATAAGCTTGGCGTTTTCCTTCAGAAACCTTTCTATTTCAATCTGATTCATACTGTTAATCCACCTCTTTTGGTATATATCTCAGGCTTAAAACCTCTAGCCTTGAGCCAATTAGCCGTCCGCCCCAATATTACTAGGGGAGTATTTTTCAATTTTTCTATTGAATCTGCCCCTGTGAGGAACATGACGTTTTTCAGTTGATTAATAAGTTTACAGAGGGTTTTTTTAGTCTCTTCATAACCTTTAAAGGCTGAAATAAGGATTGGGCGGGCGAGTCCAGCTAGTGAGGCGCCTAGAGCTATTGATTTAGCTATATCTAAGCCTGATCTTAAGCCTCCGGATGCAACAACTGGCAGACTAACTGATTGAACAACTTCAATTAAGCTTATAACAGTTGGTATTCCCCAATCCCAGAGCTCAAGCCCTAAATCACGGCTGAAATCATCACCGCTTTTAACAGCCCTATAATATTCAACTGCAGCCCAGCTTGTTCCACCAGCTCCAGCTACATCTATACATGCAACCCCAGCCTTCTCCAATTTCTTGGCGACTTCAGCTGATATACCAGCTCCAGTTTCCTTAACAATAACTGGTACATCTACACTGTTCACTATCTTCTCGATTTTATCTATTATTCCAGCATAGATTGTTTCTCCTTCTGGCTGGATTGTTTCTTGGAGAGGATTTAAATGTATTGCCAGTGCATCAGCATCAATCATTTCTACTGCCCGTCTAATCTTTTTAATGTCATATTTCATGGCGATCTGCGGTCCACCAATATTCGACACTATAAAGGATTTAGGCGCCTTCTCTCTAACAATTTTATAGGTTTTTTCTAGCTCAGGCTTTTCGAGAGCCGCTCTCTGGCTTCCAACACCCATCCCTAAGCCTAGCTCCTCAATCACTTGGGCTATTACAGCGTTTATCTTCATGGCTCTTTCTGTTCCACCAGTCATGCCTTCAACTATTATTGGCGCCGAGAATTTGTGGCCGAGGAAAATTGTTTCGGTTTTTACGTCACGCAAATTTATTTCTGGAAGAGCCCTATGTATTAAAAAGACTTCTTCGAACCCCGTGGTTATTTTTTTCGCCTCAACATTCTTCTCTAGACAGATAAATAGATGCTCATCTTTTCTATTTTCTATTTGAAAACTTAGATCTTCATTTCCTGGCGATTCTTGTTCCAATGACTTTTTCTCCTTTTAAGGCTTTGTAGATGTTACCGGGTTTTGAAGCGTTCAGAATTAACACATCAACACCCTTCATAACTGGAATAATTAACTCAAAAATTTTTCCCATCATACCTCCGGTTACATCAATCACGTTTGAACCGCCTATTCCACTCGCTATATCTTTTAATTCATCAAGCGTGATGTGGGGGATAAGCTGGGCGGAATCATCCACCTTAGGGTCTGCAGTGAATAGGCCGTTCACATCAACACCCACAATTATTCTTTCAGCATTAAATTCAACAGCCAACTTGGAGATTATTTGATCTCCAGAGAGAATTGAAAAACCTATCTTACTATCAAAAACTGCGTCGCCATAAAGAACTGGTACAAAGCCTAGTTTGAGGGCGTGCACTAGAACATCTCTATGAAGATTCCGGATTCTGCCATGCTCAGTGACTAAGAATGATGAGGGCGCTATACTGAAGGCTGGAACCCCTCTGTCTAATAAGGCTTCAACAATAAGCATGTTTAATGAGATCATGGCGTTGTGGGTTTTAGAGAAGCCTAAGATTTGACTTTCATTCTTAAAGCCCCCGGCGATTTTGTATTTAGCGGCTATCGGATGCCCATAGCTACCTCCCCCATGAACAATTATTAACGGTGAGACATTTGCCTCCGCTATTTCCTTAGCTAATCGCTTTATCGCATCCATATTTGGAGTTAGAGGCCTATTCTTAACCGTTATGACCGAGCCGCCAAGCTTAAGTATTATAGGCCTACTCTTCAATTCTCACACCCTCAGAGGCTTTGCTGGTCGCGAATGCCCCACCGCCTGCATGTTTAATTGCCTCCACAATACGATGAATACTGTTAGGCTCTGATAATGCGATAATGCATCCTCCCCCTCCAGCTCCAGTTAGCTTGGCGCCCAATGCGCCAGAGCTTCTGGCTGCTGCAATAAGCTGCTCAATAGCATGATTTGAAACTCCTAGAGCACATAGAAGAGCATGATTCATGTTCATTAGGTCGCCTAGAGTTTTCAGGTCACCGCTTTTAAGCGCTTCTACACCTAAATAGGCGATTGCGGATCCGGCTTCCATGATTCTGTCAACTATGGATGGATAGCGATTTCTTAATCTACTCACATGGGAAACCATGTCGCCTGTCACACGCTCAATACCAGTGTTACCGACGATAAGCGGCAGGCCAGACTCAATATTTAATCGAATTATTCCCTCACTTTTGCGATATAATAATGCGCCTCCATAAGTTGAAATTGCAGGATCCACACCGGATGGATTGCGGTGAACAATCTTTTCAGCCTCCAAGGCTAAATTAAAAATGTCTTTTTTGGCGAGGTTAATCTCTAAGAGACTGCCTATTGCAGCGGCTGATGCCACTGCCACAGCTGCTGAGGAACCTAATCCGGCAGCTATAGGAATAGATGAATTTATTTCAATGTTAAGCCCTGTTTTCTCATCAGATAAACATAGAAGATTCTTTGCAATTGAATAAATTGGTTTAAATTTCGCTTCATTTTTTCGTTCTCCTTCGATTGGCCAGTATTCTCCGCTGATTGAAAAGGCTCCTGAGGCGCCTATGGTGGTGGATTTAATAACTATCTTATCGTCAGATCTAGGTTTCACCGTTACATACGCTCTCTTGTCTATAGCTATTACTATAGCTGGCTTGTCATAAACAACGAAGTGTTCGCCGAAGAGAATTACCTTTGCTGGTGCAGAAGCCACGGATCTAGACTTCAAGCGGAAACCTCTTTATTTGGTTATTGATATAGCTGCGTAGCCGACGACAGCAGATTTATCGCCAGTTATGTCTCCACTAGTTTTGTAGCTTAATAACTCAGCTCTTCTAGCACCCAACCTTTTCGCCGCGGTTATTAAAGCTGTTACTGGTCCATAACCGCAGGCTGTTATGTTACGTGATTCAAGAGTAGAGTAGAATAAGGCTTCATCTAGCTGAAGAATCGCGTTTATTGCCTCTTTATCTTTTTCACATGCTCTGTCATGGGGTTCATAATGGGTCATATCAGTTGAAGCTATTATAACAGCGTTTCTATCTTTAATGGCTTCAGCTAACGCCTGACCTACTTCACGGCTGGTTTCCAAATCTTGCATTAGAAAACATATTGGAACAAACTTAAAAGATGAACCGAAAATGTACTGTAGAAAAGGTAGCTGGACTTCTATTGAATGCTCATATGCGTGAGCGGAGTCATCAACATCGATTATATCTGAAAAACGAAGAATCTCCTTAGCTAATTCGCTATCTATTTCCACATCACCCAATGGTGTTCGCCAAACACCTTGATTCATGAGTGCAACACCGCTTCCGATACCTTGATGATTTGGACCTAAAATCACAAATGTGTCGGTCTGCCCATCTGAGGCAAGCTGATAATAGGCGTTAGCAGCCACGGGACCAGAATACATGTATCCTGCGTGAGGGCATATGAGACCTATTATTTTTCTAGGCCCCTCTCTGGAAACTTTCGGAAAGCTGCCGGGACCAAACCTATGCTTAAAACATTCTTCTATCTGTTTTTTTAAAGAAGATTTTGATCCAGCATAAAAGCTCCCGGCGTATTTTGCATATCTAATCTTGACTGACAGATTTATTTTCCTCCCTAACTCTTCCAAATAAAGATTCTATAAAGTCTGAGATATAAAATATTGGTTTAGCTAAGCGTTGGAATATGTGTGTTTAACGTCCTTTTTCAGCGAGCTTAACTTCAAAATCTTCTATTGGAATTGATAAGTCGCCATCTGGGGGAAGCTCGCCTCTTTCGCGGAGAATCTGCCTAGCTAGAAGCCAATATATTGTTGCAAGGGCTCTTCGACCCTTATTGTTTGTCGGTATAACTAAGTCTATGTTCGTGAAATCGTTGTCTGTGCTACATAAGGCTACAACAGGTATACCTATTTTAGTTGCCTCTCTAATAGCTTGGGAATCAGCCCTAGGATCCGAGATTAACATGACATCGGGCTCAATTCTATTAGGATAAAGTGGATTTGAGAGCAAACCTGGAACAAATCGTCCAATAATGGGTATGGCTCCCGTGACTTCACAGAATTTTGCTACAGGTTCTCTAGCATAAAGCCTAACGGCGGTAGCTGCAATTCTAGGCGGATCAAACCTACTTAGAAACTTCGCTGCGATTCTTATCCGTTCGTCAATCTTTTTTATGTCTAGTACGAATAAGCCGTCGCTTCTAACCCTATAAATGAAGGGCTCCATATCCTTTGTTTTGATTTTTGTTCCAATGTGAACTCCGGCTGAAAGAAGGACATCATGAGGTAACAGAAGTGTTTCAGCCGTCGCGTCGGATTCATTCTTTGCTTTTTCGTTAGACGACAATGTCTTTCCTCCATTAAATTTTTAATCTAGCCATCTTAGCTTTTCCACCAAGTATCTCCTCGATATATATAAGTTCGTTGATTTTAGCTACTCGTTCTCCTCCAATAACCCCGGTTTTTATTATTGGACAGCTGAATCCGACAGCTAAATGTGCGATGTGGGATGCGGGAGTTTCACCAGATCTATGAGAAACTATTGGTACGTATCCGCTTTCTTTTGCAAGTTTAGTTGTATTCCATGTGTCTGTTAGGGTTCCAACCTGATTCATCTTAATGATTATTGCGTTCCCAGCTTTCTTTTCTATACCTATACTCAAGCGTTTTACATTAGTAACGAATAGGTCATCTCCACATATCAGGCATCCACTAACTTTTGATGTTAGCTCACTAAAGCTATCAAAATCTTCCTCATGGAATGGATCTTCAACATAGATGAGCTTATATCTCTCAATCAAATCTAGAATATACTCTAACTGTTCACCAGAGTCTCTTTCAACACCTTCATTTTTGTATACATAACGTTGTTTTTTAGGATCCCAAAGTGAGGATGAGGCTACATCTAAACCAGCCCTGCATTCGAAACCAACCTCATTAGAAACTTCAATGCAAGCTTTTGAAACGACTTCAAGTGCTTTCTCATTAGATATATTTGGAGCCCAGGCGCCTTCATCCCCCTTTCCACCAGTGAAATACGGGTCAACCTGAACAAGTAAGTCTCTTAATCTTCTATGAACCTTTACGTTGGCTTCAGCAGCAGCCATAAAGGATGGAGCGCCAATTGGCAGAACCAAAAATTCCTGTATGTCTGGAACCTTGCCAAGCGCGTGCTTTCCTCCGCCTAAAACATTTCCAAGCGGGTAGGGCAGATTACATGCTAAGTATCCACCTAAATACTGGAACAGGGGAATCGTATATGAGTTAGCTGCGGCATCTGCAACGGCGAGGGATACCGCGTAAGCGGTGTTTCCGCCGATATTCATGAAGTTTTCAGTTCCATCGAGCTCATGTAAGAGATCATCTATTTCTTCCTGTTCATCAGCATTTAACCCTATGAGTTCAGGCGCTATAAGCTCCTCAACTTTCTTAACAGCTTCATCGACGCCTCCAGGCGGGAAAGCTACTGCCTCAGCCTTACCTTTGCTTGCTCCACTTGGCGCTGATGCGACTCCGAATCCTTCAGTTGTGGTTATTTCAACCTCTATGGTTGCTTCTCCCCTACTATTCAGGATTTTTCTGGCTTTAACATCTTCTATTATTGTGGACATTTGAGCTATTCCTCCTCAATTCTTTCCTCATAAAATCTTATTATATCATCTATTATCTCAACGTGTGAAAGAAGCATGCGTCTGCAACAGTATCGGGTTAGACCTAAACTATCTAAAACCTTTCCCGGGTTTTCGCCACGTTTAACTCTTCTAGCAAACTCTTCCCATTTATCTCCAATGAGTTTACCGCATGTGAAACATCTAACAGGTATTATCATACAATCCTACCTTCTTATAGTTTAAGAAGAAGAATCTACCTATAACTCTTCTGGTCTCTAGCCCTCGCACCGGGACCACCAAACTTTTTAGGTTCTTTTCTTCTAGGATCACCCGCTATTAAAGTTCTATCAAGTTTTAGAAAAACTGATTTTATATGAGAGCTTTTAGTCCACTTAACAAGACCTCGGGCGATAGCCATTCTAGCCGCCTCCGCTTGACCCATAAAGCCGCCGCCTCTCACCTTGACGTTTATATCTAAATTTTTCCAGACCTCCGCACCAACTTCTAGAAGAGGCTCAAGAATCTTAAGACGAGCGATTTCAGGCTCATAAATTTCTAGGGGCACATTATTTATACGTATTCTTCCCATTCCAGGCTTAATGATTGCTTTTGCAATAGCCGTTTTTCGCTTACCGCTTACAACTAAAACTTTTTTTGATGAACCCCTCATTTAATTCTCACATCCCCCTTTCATCCTTTTATTGCTTGGGCTAGCTCGGAAACCGTTATGTAGCTACCTCTTAATCTTTTAACATCAGCCTCAGGAATAGTCTCCATGCTTTTTTCTTTAAGCTCCTCTGGGATACCTATATATACCCTTAACCTTTTCAATGCTTCTCTTCCACGCGGCTTTTTATATGGTAACATTCCACGTATGGCTCTCTTAACTATAGTATCCGGTCTCCTTGGATGTAGAGGACCTTTTCCCGGATGCCCAATTTGCAGGAACTCATGTGCCTCACGGATTATCTGAAGCCTATTTCCTGATATCACAGCATCACCAGCGTTGACTATTATGATTTTCTCACCGTTAAGGAGCCTTTTAGCAACAACACTAGCCATTCTCCCAAGAATTAATCCTTTAGCATCAATCACTGTTATTTTTTCGTTCTTCAGCATTTTCATCAGATTGTTCACCCAATTATTTTAACATTTGAACCCTTTGGATTCAGTTTTATGAGCTCGGGTATGGATAAACATTTCCCTTTAGCCTTAATTATTTTTTGGCGGGCTTGATCTGAAAAATCTAAGGCTGCAACCTTAACTGGGTGATCAAGCAAGCCGGCCCCTAAAACCTTTCCTGGAACAATAACTTGGTCTCCTTCCTTCGTGTAACGGTTTATGCGGCTTACATTAACAGCCCTACGGATTCTTCTGGGTTTTGACAGATATTCGGCTACAGCTCTCCATATGTTGGCTTTATTTTCTCTAGCGGCTTTTCTCAGTAGCCGTATTAGTCTGATGAGCTCTGGATTTGTCGTTTTAAGTTTCTTTCTGCTCATTCATTAACCCCTCGAATAAACTTATGAATTCTGAGTATTTTTCCTCATATATTTTCAAGGCCTCTAATATTATACGGTCAACAGGCAGTGCTCCCGTAGATTCAACATAGAAAATGAAGGTGCTATCATCCCAGCTTATTTTTATTGGTGGAGGATTTATTTTGCAAACTTTCACACAATCATTACATAATATACAGTCCATTTCTCTAGCAACCACTATTTTATCGCCTTCTTTGACGAGAACCTTTTTGGGGCAGACTTCAACACATTTTCCACATGCATCACACCTTGAATTATCTATTTGCACTTTCGGCATATACCGGTATGTGCAGGCTGAAACCGGTTGCCATTTAGCGTGAACCTTTCCCCTGCCTAACTTAGCATAGGCTTCAAGCCTTATCCTTTGCCCGCTTGCTAACTTAACTATTGGAATTTTATCGCTTACTGGAACAACATTCGGATTTTCGGATACCAAATCGCCTGAGTACACTGTACGTGTGGTTCCCTCCGCCTTAACATCAAGCGTCAGAATGACTCTACATAGCGGGCATCCAAGCTCGCTCTTACAGCTACATTTCTCTGGAAGATTATATGAATCTAGATCTGTTTTTAGAGGGATCAAGCCAAGCCTCAGAGCCAGTATTTCATCGTGAAGAACTGATGAATTTTCGTAGATTATAACATCATCTATCGCCATCGTCGGAACTTCAGAGAGCATTATTCTTCTCAGAGTATTCGCTAACGGGGCATTTATGCCCTCAACTATGAAACGCGCCGTTAAATCATCCTTTTCCAGCACAGTTACAGGCATAATTCAACCTCTTCTTTTCACGTAAAGATTAGAGGGAAACATATTTTCTACATAAAGAGCGGAGAGCCCTATTTCAATCTTTCCTAAGAGCAAAAATATTAGACTCTTCTGCCCCTACGCCCACCTTTACGCCTAGTACCATCATGCGGTATAGGGGTAACCTCTTCTATGCGACCAATCATCTTAAAGCCCGCTCTGGCTAAAGCTCTTATAGCCGCTTGGGCTCCTGGGCCAGGTGTTCTTGGACCTGAACCGCCTGGTGCGCGGACTTTGATGTGTATGGCGGTTATGCCTTTGTCTTTAGCTATACTTGCTGCGTATGATGCTGCTCGCATCGCCGCGTAGGGTGAGGGTTCTTGCCTGTCGGCTTTAACGAACATTCCTCCGGAGGCTCTTGCAATTGTTTCCGCTCCGGAGAGATCTGTTATGTGAACTATCGTGTTATTGTATGAGCTGTATATGTGGGCTATTCCCCATCTCTCTTCTTTTTTACTGCTCATCCTGCCTGTTCACCTCCACCAGTTTTGGATGCAGATTCTATGGTTAATCTTAATGGATGCTCAGGATTGTTAAGTGGGCTTGTGGGCGCATATGTTATGTTTTTCTCTTCCTCTTTGGTAACTAGATAGCTAGGTGAGAGAACCTTTCTACCGTTAATCGCTATGTGTCCATGAGTTATTAGTTGACGGGCTTGATATGGTGTTTTAGCCAAACCCTTCCTGAAAACGATAGTTTGCAATCTTCTCTCCAAAATATCTTCAACGGTCATATCTAGAACATCGTCTAGCACCGCTGTTTCAGGCAGGATGCCTAAACGCTTTAATCTACCTAGAAGCTCAGATTCCAATTTAGCTCTCTTTTCAACCGGCATGCTCAATATGGATCTAGCTATTCCCCTAAACTTTGATAGCATGGTTTTATGGCGCCATAGTTCACGCTTGTTTCTTAGACCATATTGTCCAAGCAAAACCAGTTCATTCTGAAGAATATCACTTCTCCATGGAAATCGCGGGGTCTCATACTTCTTTTTAGGTTTCTTGGGGTCACCCATCTTTATCGCCTCCTTCTCGATACGCCTACGGTCTTACCAGTTCTACCAGTTGTTCGAGTTCTTTGACCGCGAACCTTAAGTCCATAAGCGTGACGGTAACCACGCCAAGACCATATGCTTTTCTCCCTTTCGATATCAGCTTTAACCTGCAGATCGATATCTGAGGAAATCAGATGCTTATCTTCCCCAGTGTTTAAGTCCTTACGACGATTAAAAAGCCAGCTGGGAATACCATACTGAGCAGGATTCCCAATGATTTTCTCGATTTCCTCAATTTTTTCCTCCGGCAAATAGCCTATTCTAGTTTCAAGCGAGACTCCGGCTTTTTTAGCTATTATATCGACTAATCTTAAACCTACACCTTTAATATCACTTAAGGCTTCCGCTACCGTTTTGGTTCCATCTATATCTTTATCTATCACACGAACTATATGTCTAAATTCAGCTGACATGCTAGGCCTTCCCGGGGGATTTTTCAGCAAGTAACAAGGAAAACGTATATTTTTATTTAAACATATCGCTTTATAGCTTCCAAAAATTATTTAGAGTCCTTTTAGGCTATATATTATGAGGGATAACTTTGGTTTCAGCATGCGTTCTAATAAGAACTGAACACGGCAAATTCGAAAACGTTGTTAAATCTATTAGTCAAATTAGAGGTGTAAAAAGGGTTTTTCCAGTTTTAGGCAGATATGATGTGGTAGCTGATGTGGAAGCTGCAAACATGAGGGAGCTAGGTTCCATAGTTCTTAGAATGGGGAGGATCAGCGGCGTAGTCTTCACAGAAACCCTTGTGGAGGTGGAACATTAAATTAAATTTAAAAAGGGGTGAAAACATGTTAAATGCATGCATATTATTGAAGGTTGTTCCAACAAAAGCTGAAAAGGTTTTAGAAGCCATAAAGAAAATTGAGGGTGTTAGAAAAGCATACTTCACTTATGGCAGGTTTGACATAGCTGTTTTTCTTGAAGCAGAGAATTACACTGAGCTTCGAAAGGCAACAACTATAATAAACAGCATAAATGGTGTGAGGAGTACAGAAACTCTGGTTGAAGCATAGAATAGCCACAAAAATGTTGAAATCTTAATTATAAACCTGTTTTTTATCATGACATCGGTGACCAACATGATATTTTTCATAGCATCTAAGGTAGATGAAGCCGGATTAAATATAGCTGAGAGACTTATTGAAAACTTTGGATTCAAAGAGACAGATGAGAAAATCTTCGGCAATAAAGCCTACTCAATGAAGCTTAAAAATTCTGAGGAATCCAAGCTGGTATTTGTAGATGTGGAGCCTGTTGATACACAAAATCTACCTTACCCAGAAAATCTAAGAATGATAATTTTCCTGTCGAAACATAGTAGCAAAAGCGGAATGCCAACCTTATCTGTTCACACGCCGGGGAACATTGGCGACGCTTTTCTTGGAGGAAAACCAAGGAAAGTGTCAATGTCGCCAGCAAGCGCTATGAAAGCCGCATTAATTGAGATGAAAAGACTTCAGGAAGAGATGGATATTCCCTATGAAGTTTCTTACGAATGTACTCATCATGGTCCCTCACTGGATATTCCAGCAATGTTTGTTGAGCTGGGTAGTTCCCCAAAGCAATGGCGTGATGAAAAAGCCGCTGAAGTTGTTGCTAGAGGAGCTATGGCTGCAGCAGAAAATAGTGAAGTTTATTCAACTGTTTTGGGGATAGGTGGGCAACATTATAACCGGAAGTTCACGCGTATTGCTTTAACAAAGGATATTGCTTTTGGACATATGATTCCGAAATATGCTATACCTGAATTAGATGAGCATATACTTAAACAGTGTGTGGAAAGAACGGTTGAGCGGGTTGAGAAGATCATTCTTGACTGGAAAGGTATAAGAGGCGCTGATAAAAAGCCTCTACTTAAGATTTTAGATAACCTAGGCTTAGAGATAGAAAAAGTTTAATTTCTCATCTTGTTTTTAGGGTTTAACCTTTTTTACTTGTTTGCTTGTTTCTCTTGAACCTTGGCTTCTAGAGCTAAAGCTTCAAGGTGAGCCTTCATTAACAAATCAGGCAGCACTTCCGGCAGGAATACTTCCGCATTTAAAGCCAGATTTCTAGCCTCAAACATAGCTTTATGTATTATTGGTATGACAGATTCGGATGTTAGGTAGGCGGAATTTATAGCTAGATTCAGAGATTGAGCGTATGCTTCCCCAATACTTTGCCGATACTCTTCGAGGTCTATTTTCAAATCCTTCTCTGATAGGACAACACCATCATCGTATACTGCTTTAAGCGATAAACCAAGCTCTATTGGTTTAAGACCAAGCTTCGATAAAGCTGCTGCAAGACTCTCATTTATAACCTCACCTTTCTTCGCCACAACCGTATCTCTGCTAACCCAAACGCTTCCGCTTTCAATACGTGTAGGTATGCCAACAGCATTAAGTTGACTTATGATTGGGCCTGGCGGCAACCCGGTGTTGCCAGCTGGAACAATAATATCTTCGGTTGCTACGTCACCGGTTCTAGCTGGCACCTTAACCTTGCTCTTCTCAAGAAGTAGGGCAAGCTTAAATGGGTTATGGTTTGTGAAAATGTATAAGTTTGAGCCATGCATATATTCTTTGAGCTTTTCTAGGTTCGGCTTATCTTTCAATTCTCTAAGTGCACGTTCAACCAGCGTATTCTTGTATACTTTTAGGTAGGCTGTATTCTCTAGCTTTTTTCTTATTTCCTGCAGCTGCTGGGCTCTAACCTTATTTAGGCTTGCAATCCCTAAAGCTCGATACTTCATTAATAAATTTTTTATCTCCTTAACCTTTTCAGACTTCTCAATTAATGCTCGACGAGGGGGAGCTAACAAAGTTTAATCCTCCCTAATTTCAACTTTTACCGGCGGACCCATAGTCGCTTTAATGTAAATTGAGGCTATATTTTTTATTCCCCTACCAAGTTTTCCCTCAATTCTGCTTAAAACCGCCTCAATGTTATCAATTATTTCTTCGTCACTCATATCCTCCGTGCCGACCCGGCAACTTAAAACTGGCTGACCGCGTGTTCTAACCATTACAAGTTTCCTGTGCCTTTCAATCTCCCGCTCCATATCCGCTGCCGGCGATATTGGGGTGGGCATTTTACCTCTTGGGCCGAGAATGGCTCCAAAGACTCTGCCGACAAGAGGCATGAGGGGGGCGATTGCAATAAATGAGTCAAATTGTTTAGCAATTTGTCTCTGTCTTTTCTTATCGTTCATTAGGCTTTCGATTTCTTCTCTTTCCAGAACCATATCGGCTCCTGCTCTTCTAGCCCTTAAAGCAGCGTCTCCAGAGGCGAAAACGCATACTTTAACCTTTTTCCCTATTGGATGGGGAAGCTCAATAAACTCTCGTATTCTATTTTCAGGTTTGCTTACATCAATATCTCTGAGGTTTATGATCAGCTCTATTGATTGGTTAAAGTTCCTTTTCTTGGTTTTTTCTCTAAGCTCCCTCAGAGCTTTCATTAAATATTTTTTTCCTACGGGCATCTTTCAAACTCAGCCTCAGAGATGAGAAGAATATTAATAATTAAGATAAAAATGTTATTGTTCAGCTTGTTCAGCATTCTTGATTAGGGAATCGTATTTTCCTTCATCAATCTCTCTAAGAACAACTTTTGGATCTTTTCCCTCAACCTCAACGCCCATACTTACGCAGGTGCCGATTATCTCCTTAACTGCAGCCTTCAAACTCTTTGCAAGCAGCTTACTTCTTTTTATTCGGGCAATCTTTATAACCTGCTCCATTGAGAGGTTACCGACTTTCTCAGTATTAGGTTTACCTGAACCCTTCTGTATTCCAGCTTCTTTAACAATTAAAGCAGCAGTTGTCGGTATGCCGACGGAAATTTCAAAGGTTTTGGTCTCCGGATCAACAATTACTTTAACTGGAACCTTCATTCCAGCATATTCTTTAGTCAGTTCATTAATCTTGTTTACAACGGCAACAACATTTACTCCTAAAGGGCCTAAAGCTGGACCTATCGGCGGTCCAGCTGTTGCATGTCCGCCGCTGACAACTAAATCAACAACTCTCTTTTCAGCTGGCATATAAATAATCACCTTTCTTTTCCTTTTGATACTAGTTTAACGTAATCGGCATGAACGGTGACTGGAAGAGTGAATGATGCCTCCAGCAATTCTATTGTTATCTCCTCTTTTGCTCTGTCTATATCGGTTACTCTCGCTTTCATTCCTCTGAAGGGGCCACTGATCACTTCTACAACATCATCTATATCTAGCTCTTCAACCATAGGCTTTACTAAAATGTATTTTTCAATATCTGAAAATGAGAGGGTGCCAGGGATTCTTGACTTAACATGTTTTATATTTGCAACTGCTCGTTCAACCACGTGGGGGCCATCAGCCTCAATGAATATGTAGCCTTTTAAGTTTTCTGTAACAAATATAGCCTTTATTGGTATATTATTCACTTCGACATGCCCCATTATGATTTTAGCGACATTCTTTTCTTGACCGACTGTTGTGCTTATTGTGAAGATTCTTGCAGATTTTTCCTCACTCAATTTTTCACGCACCGGGTAATGGTATACTTAACCTGATGAATCCTGCAAGCATATATATTACGAATCCTATTAACCCTATTAGAAGTACGCCTAGAAAGCATATTTTTATGGATAGCCACAACTCACTTCTGCTTGGTTTTTTAGCGAATTTGAGCAACCTTAAACTTGACCTGATGAATGATATCAGCCCCAATTTTTAATTCACCATCTAACTCAAGAAAAGTGAAGAGCCTATATAAAAGCATAGCGCCCCTTTTAACCAAAAATGGAATTGAGTGTTTGATCGACGTTTAATATTTATTTGCAGACTTGCTTAGCTAGTACTTTTAGAGGGTTTAATCCATATTTTTCAGCTATATGCTTAAGGTGGAGCATTTCTCGATTATTATTTTGGCCATAAGCTGCTAAAAATACTCAATGGGCGTATCTAGGCGCGTAAGCAGTTTTCCATGTGATCTTAGAAATAAAGTTTTAATTGACTTTTTAACATCGGATTCCTCTGTAGGGTTCGGGAGGATATCCTCTCTTCTCCCAATATCCGGGCTTCTCTTTATCTGCAACCTCTATCCTATAAATCCATTTTGCCCATTTATAACCATACATTCCGGGCGCTACAAGTCTTGCGGGATATCCATGTTCTGCAGGTAATGTTTCACCGTTCATTTTAAGTGCGAGTAAAACGCATGCCTTCTTGATATATTCTAGAGTGTGGTTTGTGGAGTATCCGTCTAGGGAATGGAAGATTAGGGTTGAAGCGTTAGCTTTAGCTTCGGTCATTTCTAAAAGGTCTCTAACAAGCACGCCTTCCCATTCAGCGACTCCTATCAACTTACCTCCAGGCGGATTATCATAGCATTCAAGAATTTCTATGAGTCTAATCTGTGGTAAAGCAATTAACTCTTTATATGATAGGGTTAATGGATTTTTAACTTGTCCATCGACTGTTAGACGCCAGTCTTCAACATTCACCTTTGGGATGCTACCCTTTTGGATTTTAAAAAACTCTTTATTAGGAGTCAAGGAGATACCCAAGTTAACCAACACCATAAAGATTGTTAGTACTCCTCAATTTTCACATTTATATCATCATAACAAAGTTTTAAATGTTTTTAAGAAAAAATTGGGGGGAATCAAAAGTTTAAATGATTTAATTTTCATATTCCTTTTAGCATATGTCCTCAATTGATATTGCAATCAAGGTTTTTCGTCAGCTCGAGCCTGAGGATATAAAAGTGCTGGCAACAATAGAGGTTGATCTAAGCCGGCATAGATTTGTTCCAAAAGAAGATATTTTGAAGCTGAGTGGCTTAGCTGAAAAAGAGGTTGAATATAGACTTGAAAGGCTGAATAGTTTGGGATTAATTTATCGCTGGGTAGGCCCATATGTGGGCTATATGCTTAGTACAGCGGGTTATGACTGCTTGGCTTTAAACGCTCTGGTTAAGGCGGGAATACTGGGGTCTCTTGGTAAGCCATTAGGTGTTGGAAAAGAATCTGATGTATACGATGCTTTAACTCAGAATGGTGAAAGAGTTGCTGTTAAATTTCATCGTTTAGGTAGGGTTAGTTTTCGGCAGACACGTAGGCTCAGGGGATATTTGCTAAATAGGAGACATGCCTCTTGGCTTTATCAATCGCGTTTAGCCGCTGAGAGAGAGATGAAAGCGCTTAAGCTTGTTTATCCATGCGATGTCTCCGTTCCTAAGCCAATCGCTCACAATAGACACGTAGTTGTCATGGGGATGATAGAGGGTGAATGTTTATTTCGCCTCACTGAAATATCGGATCCAGAAAAAATCTTAGATGAGATTCTAGAAAACGTGAGGAGGGCTTACGTTAAAGCAAGAGTTATACATGGGGATTTAAGCGAATTTAACGTTGTTTTGACCTTAGATAATCGCGTCCTAATAATAGATTGGCCTCAATTTGTCAGAACTGATCATCCAAATGCCGATTTCCTTTTGAGGAGGGACGTTTGGAACATACTGAATTTCTTCAGGAGAAAATTTAAAATCATCAGGGACTTACAGGAAACTTTAAACTATATTACGAAGCCGTAAATGACTTTAAGTCAAAGACATCTCTTTTTCTTATCTGCGTCACCATATTTTTTAGGTCACAATTATGGATCTACTGGAAAATAGGTGAAGATTGAACAAAATTTAATCGGTTTCACCTGAGAAAAATGCAATGTTATTAAAGGGTTCAAGAAATCTATATTCTAGGAGAAAAAAATATTCACGGTGATTGTTTAGTTGCCTAAGCCTAAAGTGAAGGGGATTAGCAGCGAGAGAATTGCTAAGAGCATTCTGGAAAAATTAGGTTATCGTATCCTTGAAACCAATAAAATGGTGGTCTTAGATGATGCTAAAGCATTCGAAGTGGACATTATAGCCGTAGACCCGGAAGGAGAAAAATACTGCGTGGAGGTTAAGGCAGGTAAAGCGGGGGTTTCAGATGTCCGTCAAGTATTCGCTGACAGCAAAATACTGGGTTTGAAGCCTATGCTGATTTGCAAAGGCTTTGCAGATAAAGCTGCTGGAGCTGTTTCAAGGGAACTGAATGTGAAGACGATCAAACTCAGCGAACACTACATTCTTCTCGAGCCGGAAGAACTGGAAGTCATCATAAGATCTGCAGTTCGAGATGTTTTAGAGGAATATGGCTTTCACCCTTTCCCCTCCTTGGAGGAAATCAGCGAGGAAGACTGGAGGGTAATAAAGGAAATATCTGAGGCTAACAGCTTTAGGGAGGCTGCTCAGCATCTACAGTTAAGCGTTGATAAATTGGGAAAAAAGATAAGCGATCTGCGGAGAAAAAGTATTTTTCCAAAAAGAGGACAAACTTTCAAGGATTTAAAACACTATTCTCGTCAACTGATTCAACGTTACTCCATTATCTCCAGATTGGAGAAAATCGAGAGCCAATTAAAAAACATGGTGAAAATCCTTTCTCACCATTTAGTAAAAAGTAAAGATGAACAGAAGATTTTACATAATGAGGAATAAGAAAATACTGATTCAAGAAAGAGCCTATTCATAAAAAATACTCTCAGGGTTCTACGAGAGAATAGAATATTTACCTATCTAAGGAATAAAATCTTATTTTAAATTTTTCAAAATTTAAGAGTAACTAGTCACTTAAAAATAGAATGTATGTCTAGAAATCATGATGTAAGGAGACTCATCGTAGGTGTTGACCCCGGGCTTAATTGTGGCTTAGCTGTCTTAACATTTGATGGAAAACCCATTTTAGTGGAAAGCCACAGATCTTGGTCCATAGATAGGATCATAGAGAGAATTAGCAGTTTAGGCGAGCCATCAATCATATCTAGCGATGTTTCACCAGCATCGAATCTTCTAGAGAGACTCTCAAAAAAGCTTAATGCTGTACTTTTTGAGCCGGTGATTTCCATGAGCGCTGATGAAAAACATAAGCTAGCCCGAAGCTACGCGGAGCGCTATAATATTAAAGTTGAAAATACGCATGAGATTGATGCTTTAGCGGCTGCTGTTAAAGCTTACCAACACTACAAAAATAAGTTTGAGCAGGTTGACGCTAAATTGAGGGAGATTGATAGCGGCTTACTTTCGGATGATGTTAAGAATTTGGTTATTCGCGGCTACAGTATAACTAGGGCGATAAAAATCCTTCGTGAATCAAGGGATACTAAAGCTAAAGCGAGGATTGTCATAAAGAGGACTACAACACGGGAGGAAAGAATGAAGGAGATGATTAAGGAGCTAAATGAGAGACTTATACTCGAGAAGGAGAGGAATAAAAGCCTTAAAGCAGCAAATAAGGAACTAAAACTGGAGATAAAAGCCTTAAAATCTGAGATTGAGAGACTAAGGGAAAACTTGGATAGAGCACGTAGCAAACAAATCTTTCAGATAAGACGTGAAAAGGAATATCAACGGCTAATTGAGGAGATAAAAAGGTTAAGAAATAAAATTAGGAAGCAAAATGCTCAGATTGAAACGTACAAAAAAATGTTTAATCAGATTCAGAGGCTGAAGGAAAGAGAATCTATTGGGGGATTAACTCTACTGAAACCAATCGAATCTTTTACTAGGGAAGGACTGAAGAAGGCATTTAAATTGTATGATATTAGGGTTGGGGATATGGTTTTCATCTTAGATCCAAGCGGTGGGGGATCCACAACCGCTGAAAGCCTTGCTAAAAGAGGAATCAGCGTAGTAATCATTAAAGGCGTCATGTCGCATCAAGCTCTAGAAATATTCGAAAAATATTGCATACCGGTGATCTCCTCCGATAAGATAAACATTAAGTGGATTGGAGGATTGCCGTATGCCGCTCAGGAGGAAGTTAGAAGAGTTATCAAAGAGGGGGAAACTTTTGGCTCTTCAGATGGATTTGAGATGGTGAAAACGATTTTGGATGATTACTTAAGGGAGCTAAAGAGAAATAAACGTGGAGAGGAAAAAACATTAAAGTTTTAGGGATCCCTTTAATTTTGTTGGTGGAGAATTAATGGTTCAAGAGTTTATTGAAGTTGATGATGTGGGAACCTTCAGGCTTGTAGCTGAGCAGAGTCCCTTTGTTATACGAAGAGACCCTTATCTTTTCGCCCAGTATTTTTCATCAATGATTTTTATAGATATAAGGAATTTGGATGAAAGAGATATTAGGAGACTCTTCGATCTGTTACGTGGGAAAATGATAGTTGTTAAAAGTCTTGTGAAAGCTTCTTCAATCTCAGATTTCCTAGAAAAAAGGAGAAGAGAAGAATGATAGCCTGATTGAGCATTCACCTCTAAATTCCTTTCTTCAATAATTCCTCAAATTCCTTGAAATTTCTAACAATTATATCCGAATGTGCTATGATCCATGGACTTGGATTCTTAAGCCTACAGATAGTTATAGTTTTCTTCCCCCTAAGCTTAGCGTAGAATAGCTCCATACATGCACCAGCCGAAAGCTTAGGGAGATAGGTAACGAGAATATCACATCTCTCGATGTCTTCGAGATCCCTTCTAATAAAATCTTTTGGAGGAACATGAGTCCACCATTTTTCAGGAGGCCCACGATAGATAATTTTCTCACGTCGCCAGGGATCTATAGGTTCGTAACCGTATTTGGTTAATAAAATGCTGATTTTATTTCTGTATCCTTGTTTCTCCTCCATGCCTTGGATTGGCCCTGAGATGAAAACCCTTTTAGCCATCTTTACTCACATTACGCGGATATCATTATTCCTTAAACTAAATTAATAAGGAAAACGTTAACTTTAAATTAATAGGTTTTAATGTAATTTATTCGTTTTGAGGTGAAGTATATTGGTTGAGGTCGAGGGATACAAAGTTCTTGAAGGATTGTACTACTCGAAAGATTGGATGTGGGTTAAAATAGAGGATGGAAAAGCTAGGGTGGGCATAACCGATTACGCCCAAAAGCAGATGCGGGAGATAGTTTTCGCCGAACTACCTAGCGTGGAAGATGAAGTTAAGAAGGGAGAAGCCTTTGGCACCCTTGAATCAGTTAAGTCCGTGTCGGATTTGATATCGCCTCTTACAGGCAAAGTTGTTGAGGTTAACGAAAAAGTGACTGAGAGTCCGGAAGTAATCAATGAAGACCCCTACGGTGAAGGATGGCTTATAGTGATTGAACCAAGCAACCTCGAAGAAGAACTTAAGACTCTGATGACTTTTGAGCAGGCAGTAGAATGGTATAGGGAAATCGCCAAGGAATAGATGTAATATGCCTAGAAAAATAGTTATTATAGGAGCTCACGCTGCTGGTTGCGATGCGGCGGCAGCTGCGAGGCTCACCGATAGAAACGCCGAAATCACCATGCTGACAAATGAGCGGTATGCCGGCTACTCCAGATGCGGATTACCCTTTGTTTTAGCTGGACATATCAAAAGCTTTCAAGATTTGATCGTTTTTCCACCATCCTACTTTAGAATGATGAAGATTGATCTGAAAACTGAAACAAATGTTGTAGATATTGATACTGGAGCTAAAAGCGTTGAAGTCCAACATAAGGATGGAAGCGTAGAGAATCTCCAATACGATAGTTTAATAATTGCTACTGGAGCGAAACCATTCATCCCGCCAATTAAGGGCAGAGAAAAGCAGGGCGTTTACGCGCTGAGAACAATAGAAGATGGAGAGAAAATTGAGCAGTCTATTAAAAACTCTAAATCTGTGGTTGTGATAGGAGCTGGACTCATAGGCTTGGAAATAGGTGTAGCCTTCGTAGAGCGAGGATTGAAAACTACGATAGTTGAACTTTTACCGCAGATTCTTCCAGCCATGCTTGATAAAGACATGGCCGATTTCCTTCAGAAATATCTCGAGAGAAAAGGCTTAAACATACTTGTGGGTCAACCGGTTGGCGAAATACTGGGAGAAGAAAAGGTTAGCGGAGTAACGGTTGCGGAAGAGCAGATTCCAGCGGACATTGTGGTTGTTGCAACCGGAGTTAGGGGAAATACGGAATTAGCTCAAAAGGCTGGCATAGCAATTGGCGAAACCAGACTGATCAAAGTTAATATGCGCATGGAAACAAGCGTTAAGGACATCTATGCCTGTGGAGATTGCACTGAATCCATATGCTTAATTACGAAGAGACCTGCGGTAAGCCAGCTGGGAACAACAGCTGTCCGCCAGGCGAAGGTTGCTGGAACAAACGCCGCAGGCGGATACATGATATTTCCAGGGGTTTTAGGTGCAGCTATAACTAGGTTGTTTGACATGGAGATAGGCGCTGTTGGATTAACTGAGAAGGCGGCGCAGAGGGCGGGAATAGAAACGGTTTCAACAACCTTCAGTGGAAAAACAAGAGCACAATATTATCCGGGGGCTTTACCGATTAGAATAAAGTTGATTGCGGAAAAATCAACGGAAAAAATTATTGGAGCACAAATAATCGGAGGAGAAGGCGTAACTCAGAAGATAAATGCATTATCATTCGCAATACTTAAAGAAATGACTGCAAGAGAATTAGCTATGGCTGAAACTTGCTATGCGCCACCCCTCTCTGAAACTTGGGATCCTATGATATTGGCAGCTCAAATGCTGGTTAGAAGATTAAAGCGAGCGTGATTCCTCAGCTCCCCCTTTTATTTTGTTTATTAAATCAAAATTTCGAGAAATATTAGAAGAAGTCCGTTAAGAATTTTTGGTTTGAAAACCTAATTTCTTTTTCCCTGTCTTTCTTAAAGGTTTCAGCTGCATCTTTACTTTCTTCGGGGAATATTATGATCCGGCCGTAAACCCCATCATATCCCGGGACAACCTTAACCCTTCCCTCTCTAACTCGGATGATTGCATCAGCTATCAGCGGGTTAGTTACCTCCACTATTTCGCTGAAGTCAGCATCTATTAGAACATTATATTCATTGCCAAAATGCGAAATTAAAGCATTGTAAATGCTCCAGACCTTCCGTGAGCTAGGTGAACTTGCGCCGATAACCGCGGATATAACCTCCGATAAGGGCAGGAGATGCATATATCCCGGTGACCCGGGAGGCTTAAACCCATATGGTCTATCAGCTAACTCTTCAACGCGTTGCTCAACACCTTTGGTAAGCCTTTTATGGCAGACTGGGCATATGTTTCCAAGCTTTATTGCTTCTGCGGGTGGGAGCGAAACGCCGCATGCTCTATGGCCAGTCCAGTGATATTTGCCGTAGGCTGGGTCAGTCTCGATAGTGAACTTTAAGATGTTAGAATCTTTTCTCCTAATTGATTCAACGATATTCCAGTAGGTTAATTGTTTGAGCTCAAACACATTTGCTTCACGTCCAATTCTCCAAGGCCAGCTTGAATGCGAGTCACTATTAGAGAGAAGTGTAAATCTATCTAGGGAGCTTAAACGCCAATTCATCGGCGGATTAGATGAGAGACCTGTTTCTAACGCATGTATATGTTTGGTCATGTCTTGATAGCAGTCTTCTATTCTATCGAAGCCGCTGAAGGCTCCGAATACGCTGAACCAAGGGGTCCAAACATGCGCTGGAAAAACCATGTTGTCCTCTGAAACCTCCATTACTTCTTCAACTAGATGAGGAGCGGACATATTTAGTGTGGGTCTGCCGTCAGCGTCTAAACTTCCATACTTGGAAAGCCTATCATTTATTTGCTCAGCAACCTCAATGCTCGGCACTAATATTACATGATGAATCTTCTTTGTTTTTCCGCCGAAAGAAAATACTGTTGAAACCTCACTTGTAATCATAAACCAAACGTTGGATTTCAGAGACTTAGGTCTATATAGGCCCGTTCCGGGAACCTTAGAGAGATTTTCTTTAAGTTCCAGAAGCCATTGGGGATGGGTGAAGTCTCCTGTGCCGACTAGAGTTAGACCTTTAATTTGGGCAAAGCGGGCTATTTCTGGAATGTTCATGTTAGCGCTTGTAGCCCTGCTATATCGGCTGTGTATATGTAAATCCGCTATGACACGCATCTTCTAGACCAGAACAAAAATATGTATACTTAAGCATTTAAGCATATTTTATTTGAGGAGAGAAGCTGAATAATAACATGTTTTTAGCTCTTATTTAAGATAATAGTCTATT
>CAYSKG010000008.1:27243-33210 GCA_964431725.1 uncultured Candidatus Bathyarchaeia archaeon
GAGAGAAGCTGAATAATAACATGTTTTTAGCTCTTATTTAAGATAATAGTCTATTTTCGCCGTTTTTTTAACAAAATAAACTTTATTTGGATCAATACTATTTTTCAATTTTTAGGTAGGGATCAGAGTGTCAGCGATATTCATCTTTGGACTCTTCTCAGAGTCTTCAGGCAAAACCATTTTGGCTACGGCGTTAGCTAGAGGACTAATAAACAGAGGGGTGAACGTAGCGGTTTTTAAGCCCCGCTCCGGCCATAACATGTGGTATCAGTATGAGGCTTTTCTAAAATGTAGAGCTATGCGCAGTTTATTCTGCGAGGATATAATAAAACTTAAGGAGGCTTCAAGATGCTCACTACCTTATGAAGTTCTGAATCCTGTAGATGCTTTATTGGCACCGTTAAACACTGAGGTTTTCTTAGAACAGAATATTACACGTCAAATGTTTCTTTTTGAGGAGGACTTATATCGACATTTAATCGTTGAGAGATACCTAATATTTGATGAAGAAGGGGAAAGAAGGATTCTCTTAGTAAATGAGAAAAACATTAACGCAGGCTTAGTTATGTTTGACCAAAAATATCTTGAGGAACTAGGGACTAATGTTGATCAAATTGTTCCAATAAATAATCTTGATGAATGGGCAGCTTTTTTCAATGAATACGGGTCGAAGGCAATCCATGGCTGCTATCGGAAAATTAGGCAGGAATACAATAACTTGATTATTGAGGGATTCAACGATTCTGTTTGTCCAGATCTAGAATTGATTAATGAAGCAAATGTGATTATTGGCGTAGCCCCCGGAACAGCTATACTTTACGATGTAAATGAATTCAAAAGAATAATAAATGCAATGATGAAGCTCGGCAGAGACCCAAGAGCCCTAAGAGCCAAGGACATAATCACCTTCGCGAGAAAATATGAAGTTTTAAGGATTAAACCAGTTCCATCCCAATACCTAACAGACTACGACAGACTGAGTAAGGAACTAAAAGAGGCGATTGACTACGTTTATGATCAAATAAGAGAGTGAGGATTAAGCGGTTTGGAGCCTCCTACTCTCATAAACTTTGAGGACCTGTTCATAATATCGCGGTCCATAAGTTAAAGTTATTTGATGAAAAGTTTCATCTCTAGTTTTCACCATCTCAAGATTTCCCTCCACGAAAATAACCTCATCTTTTAGACACTGCATCCTAAATTCTTCAAGGTAAGATACCACTCTTAGTATGTCGTCAACCTTCGGTCCCTTGATGATTTCAAGCGGTTCAACATAATAAATTGAGGGCATATAGGCTCCTTCTGAGTCATCTCTTACTTTAAGAAGAGCTTTAATCCATCCTTTCCAAGTGATTTTTTCGAGATCCTCATATTCATTATGTATCTCGCTCCAGGATTTTACGGGTTCAAATTCAATCTTTATCATCCGTTTAGAGGAATTTTCATGAAAAACTCCGTAGATGAGCTTACGCTTTTGATGCCAAATAAACTCTTTAGGGCTCAGGTTTTTAAAATGCCAAGTTTTTCTCATTATTTGCGAAACAAGGTTTTTGTTCTCAAATTCGTTGGAGAGGGGGAAACTTTTGTCTGCATAAATTTCCCGCAGAATGCTACGCAGTCTTCTCAAGTTATCTTTTCCATAGATTATCAAGTCGATATCTGAAAAGTTTGGGTTATGGAAGCCATGGAGAATGGAGCCGAAAACGCCAAAATTATGTGGGGATAAACCGTTGCTATCTACAATTATCTTCAGAATCCTCTGTAAAATTTTAAGTAATTCATCCTTAGGCTTCAAATTGATAATTTTCCGGAGAACCTCCTCAGGTTTTCTGACTTCAACAATATTTCTGCATTTAACACCTAAAACCTTTTTACCGAGTGGTTTGAAAAGGATCATATGGTGGGGGAACCTTTTCCTAATAAAACTCCACCCCTCATCACCATAAAATTTGTAAAAAACTTTTTTCCCGAAGCCCCTAGGCGCTTTGGGATTATTAGATCTAAAGATCCCTGAGGGCGCATATTCCAAATCGCATATGTAGCCTTCCGGGGGATGCATATAGCCTAGAACCCTAAAGATCAAGCCTTCCCGGGTTACTATGGCATCTCGATCTCTAAGTTTCGGATGGGACAAATATATTCCTCCCTATTTACGGCGGTTCCAACAACAACCTGATAGAAAATCTCTCCCGTTTCCGCATTTTTCACACGTTCAAGCATTCCGGAAACTTCGATTTCATCGTGTTTTCTCGCAATGTTTCTGTAGCATCCAATCATGGAAACAACAATTTTAGGAGTAATTTCTTTTGGGATCTCTGACTTGTCATCTATCGGCGTATAGTTTTCGATCCTATAGATTGCGGGACGAAACATAGCCTCGCTATCATCTTTAATTTTACATCTAAATTTTACTGGGGCAATCGGTATGTAAACGTATTCACCATACTTTGTTGTTATTTCATTCAGCTTGCGAACTGCATTATACATGAAAACTTTACCTCGATATCTCCCCTTGTATCGTCTTGCAATATCTAAACGATTTTTAAAGATGTAGCTTAACACCTTCTCTTTTACAAGATTATCTACAGCTGCCTCAATCCTACGGAAGTTTCGTCCTCCATAGATTACGAAATCTATATCCGATTCTTTACTATGCATGTTTAAAGCTATGGAGCCATGGATGCCGAAATCTTCGATTGGAACTCCTGATTCATCTGAAATTAACTGAATTAACTCTATAGCGGTTTCCTGCAGCTCATCTCTACTCTTGGATCTAATCAAAGTTTTGAGGCGCTCATTTGGAATGAAAACTTTTTTAACGTGGCTTAATGGTACGCTGATAATTTCCTTCCCTCTGAGAGGGCAGAAGTAAACGTAGTCTGGAAAGTTCATCCTAAAAGTCTTTAGGAAAGCTTGATAGTTTTCCGCAGTGTAAAGCTTCTCAGCTCGGATCATCTCTAATCCATTGAAGCTCCAGATTCTCTTTAAAAATCGAATCCCAAAAATATCCTTAAATTTCAGTGGAATATATTTTGGGAAAGATATCACATGTTCTTTCGGATGCTCGTATCCAAAAACGTTAAAAATAAGGTTCTCTTGAGTTACAACCGTATCGCCATCCCTTGGAAGCCAATCTCTCGATGACATACAAAACACCAGAAACTATCAACGATAAGACTTATTTAAAGAAGCTCTCTCAGTCCTACTTTATAAAAAATTAGGAAAGAAACTTTCGGCAGGCCTCTGAGAAACTTGTAAAAATTTAGTTGGAGAATCTTTTATGGATATCAGCGGGATAAGAGATAGGGAATTAGCTGAACGATATCTAGAAACAAGCTGGGAAGCCGCAAAATATCTTATAGACAATTATAGAGACAAAGTGTATATTGGAATAGGAATCCCCTATAATTCTGATTTCATGAGCTTTGAGGAACTAGCTGAAATTGGGGATAGAATAGCCTCGATGGATCCAAACATTCAAGTCTGCGTGCTCGACTATTTCCCAACTTTTAGGAGAAGAGAAATGCGTAGACCTAGCTACTATGAAATGCTGAAAGTTAAAAAATTACTAAATGATGTTGGCTTAAAATGCGTACTCGTTCAAACAGTCTTTGGTTACGTCGGACCCTAAAGGCAAATATTATTTTTACCAGCTTCTGTAGGGATCAATATTTTAAGCCTCTTCAAAATTTTTTCTTTGAGTGACATCAGATGGAAGCGAGAAGAGAACGCTTAGAAAAAGCCGAGAGAATTATGATGAATTTTGCTCATCAAACAGGAATAGTGGGATGCAGAAAGCCTAAGAGATATCTATGGACGGATGCATTCGCCGTATGTAATTTTCTAGGTCTCTACCTACGCAAAAACGAGGAAAAATATAAGCAGCTGGCGCTTAAATTAGTGGATCAAGTTCACTTTATTCTGGGCAGACATCGAGAGGATGATTCTAGGAGAGGGTGGATAAGCGGCTTAAGTGATGAAGAGGGATTAAAGCATCCAACCTTAGGCGGCTTAAGAATAGGGAAAAAACTGCCGGAGCGTAAGCCAGATGAGCCTTTCGACGAGATCCTAGAGTGGGAACGGGATGGACAGTACTACCATTATCTAACTAGATGGATGCATGCATTAAATAGGGTCAGCCAGATAACTGGCGACGTAACTTATAATTTATGGGCTATAGAATTGGCAAAGACCACGCATAAAGCGTTTGTCTATGAGACGCCATGGGGGCGGAAACGTATCTATTGGAAGATGAGCATTGATCTTTCACGTCCACTAGTCGCATCGATGGGCCAGTATGATCCATTAGATGGATTCGTTACATACAATGAGATCCAGGCGGCTGCTCCGGTTGATCCTAGCTGGCCGAACCTAGCAAGAGAGATTGAAGAGATTGAGGAGATATGTAATGAGATTAATTGGGTGACGAGTGACCCGCTTGCCATAGGCGGATTGCTTTGGAATGGCTATTTCCTTGCTAGGCTAATCGCATCTAAACATCTAAGAAGAATGGATCTCCTACTTGAAACATTAAATGCATCTTTACTAGGCTTAGAATTATATTTAGCTTCTGGAGGCATTAAGCTTCCAGCAACCCGAAGGCTTGCGTTCAGGGAGCTAGGGTTATCTATTGGTTTCAAGGCTGTGGAGGAACTTCGGAGGTTAATTGCATCTAAGCCTGAAGCCTTCAGCGAAGAGGTTTCTCCGCTGGTTGAAAGCCTAATTGCCTACGCCCGGTTAGCTGGGGAAATTGAAAGATTTTGGCTTAATCCCACAAATAGAGAAAATGTTCTTTGGAGAGAACATGAAGACATAAACATGGTTATGTTAGCTACAAGCCTAATTCCGGATGGTTTTCTCGGAGTTAAGTTTCCATCCGAATAGCTTGTTTCCCGCTGAAAAATGTAAACCAACGATATCTTTAATGCATACGATAAATTTTTAGTTTTTAGGGGAAGTAAAGAATTAAGGTTTGGAGGAGATGGGTAAGAAAGCCGCCCTTCTGATAGTTTTAGGATTAATAGCCGCCTTCGAGGTAGCCTACTATGTTCATTATGGAGTGGAGCCTTTAACCGAAGCTATGAAACCTAAAATAAGTAAGATTTCTCTGTCTTGGGGTAACGTTACATACGATTTTACAGAGATAATCGCTGAAGTTAGCGTTTACAATCCAACCTTTATCACGATTACACTAAAGAAGATAACATTTGGCCTCTACATGAATAACATTAAGATGGTTGCTGGTTCAAGCGAAAGAAGTGTGAGTTTAGCAGGTTTCCGAGAGACCGCCATTAGACTAGTAGGGAGACTGAATAATAGTAGAATACCTGAGTGGTTCATCTCCCATCTCGAAAATGGTGAGCAGACGAATGTTAGACTCAGCGGAACAGTTTTGCTCGATTTAAAGATAATGGAGGCAGTCTATTCATTCGAGCGAACACTGAACATTACAACAGATATGCTTGCAGGGATGAGCACTAATCAGAGTAAAATCTTCATGATGGGGCCTGCGGAATTGATGCTCAAGTCTCTCACATCCTCCTGGGGGAGGATATCATCTAATGAAGTGGAGATCAACCATAAAGTTGTAGTCTATAATCCGAATCGTTATCCGATTCCGATAACAAAAATCGAGTATGAGGTATATATGAACAACATTAGGATGGGTGGTGGGACAAGCTATAACCCAGCAATATTGGGGGCAAAAAGTAACACTATTATTCTATTTACAACCATGCTGAATACTACTCTGCTGGATGAATGGTGGATAACTCACATTAAAAACGGTGAAAAAACAAAAATCACAATAGAGATTTACTCCGTGATCGAAATTAACGGCGTCGCATACAAAATTAGGATTTATGAACTTGAACAAACCCTCACAACGAATTTACTGGCATTTTAGAGAAAAATCTAGAGAATCTAACCGCAAATCCTTTTTATATTTGCAGAAAGAAGGATTTACGT
>CAYSKG010000009.1:0-11939 GCA_964431725.1 uncultured Candidatus Bathyarchaeia archaeon
AATACGAGTATGACAGAGAGCTAGAAGCCTTCGTGTTGGATAGGGTTCTCCACTCCTCAGTTGTCTTTCCAGTCGAGTACGGCTTTATCCCCCAAACATGGTATCATGATAACGATCCGCTTGACATAATGGTTCTCTCCTACGAACCGCTTGAAGTAGGCTGTATAGTTAAAGCTAGGCCAATAGGCGTCTTAATCCTAGAAGACGAAAAAGGCGAAGACCCGAAAATCCTTTCAGTGCCAGTTAGAGACCCGAGATTCAACGGCTTCAGAAACCTATCGGATGTTCATCCACACAAGCTTGTGGAGATAAGAGAGTTCTTTGAGGTCTATAAAAGGCTTGAACCTAGAAAATGGGTCAAATTTAAATCATGGAAAAACTCTGAAGAAGCAAAGAAACTGATAAACTACTCGATAAATCTCTACAAGAACACATTTATGAAAGTTTAATTGCAAATTTTTCTCTATAAAATAAGGGGGGAATTTAAAGAAAAATTTACTTTTAAGATGACTTCAGCTTAAGTGCTACTACTGTGTCTATTGGATCCGGCATCTGCGCCGGCATTAGAATCCTATTCTAGAGGGAATCCACTCCGGATTTCTCATCTCAATTGTCCGCAGAAAGTTCTCTCTAAAGCTAAGTGGCATGTTAAGTAACACCTCGACATCAAGAATCTTAACATTTTCCCTTGGATCCTTTAGTTTTTTCTAAATAACTTTTGTTGCCTCTTTTAAGAGGTCGCTTGCAGACTTTATGTATCGCTCTCTCTGATTGGGAGGAAGCGATCTCCATGTAAGAAGCTGCTTTCTGATATGGTCTATAAAGTTTCTATTTGAGTGCTTCCATGTGGTGAGTATGCCAAATATTCGGGTGATATGGAGGATAACAGAATACTTATCACTACCAACCTTACCTATGAACATGAGTCTACATTTTTGCTCTATATTCGCCTCATATGGAACTATACGTGCAATCATCTCTAATGATTTCGCTGAGACACCTGCTTCTTTATGTTCAGTAACTCTTAAGTCTCGAACCCAGAAGCTCCCTGACTCTTCTGTTCTATGGGCTTCAAAGAACTCATACATGAAGGCGAGAACCCCCATAACCTCCCTTTCTTGAATCATGTATGGCAGAGGGATCTCCCATTCATCGCCTTTCGGTTTCGTCGGAATCTTCCAAGCTCTCTCAAGCGAAGGAGTCACAAGCCTATGAACTTTGAGTGCCGGATATAGAGTTGCTAAGAACGTAGCTGCTATGCTTACTGCTATAGAGGTTAGGATCCATGATGAAGCTATGTTTAGCGTTTCGGTAGCGGGAAGCAGATTAAACTCTCTTATAAGACCGTTTGTGAAGAGGCCGAGCACGTAGCCAAGTAAAGAGCCTAGCACAGCATATATTGAGCTCTCGCTGATAAACATTAGAGAGATATGCATTGGGGATAAGCCTAACGTTGCCAGTATACTTATTTCCCTTGTTCTTTCATATATGCTTCCAACCAGAACGTTTGTCATAGAGAAGGCGGCGATGGCGAGAAGTACTATTAGCATTTGCCACCCGCTGAAATAGGTAACCTCGCCGCTGAAGAACGAAATTATTGTTCCATTGACTCCTACCCGCATAAAGAGGCCTGGGAAGGTATCTGCTAAGGCGCGAGCTGAAGAAATAATATTGCTTTCATTATTGAACCGCAGGGCTATACTATAGGATCCTGCGCCGAGACTTCTAGCTAATCCATATGGTATTATAAGTAGCGAGGAGGGGGAAACTCTGAAAATAACTCCTCTTTGGGAGCCGCCTACAACCGGTGAGATTATATTTTGATCTAAATCTAGGAAGGCTGAGTATGCTACGGGATCGAAAATCCCTCTAACCTTCAATAATACGCCCTCAAAAAGTATTTCGTCGCCAACTTTAACATTAAGCTTAGATGCTAAGTTTTGGGGAAGTAAACAGGTTTTTTCATAATCTCGCACAAACCAGCTACCGTTAATCAGAGAAGCATCCAGCATAGAAACTTTAGGCTCCGTTGCAGAAAGCCCTACAACTGCTCTAACAGTTCCAGCTTTTCCATTATCCCCTTCAATCCTCAATTGCTCCGCGCTCCCAGGCGGATAGAGATATGCCCGTGCACTTATTGCTCCAGAACCACTATACTTTATTTTGAAGTAGTCGATTATTCGCGTTGTAATCATAGATTGTAATGGATTGGTTGGATTGGCAGATCTCACTAGAATTCCATTATAGATTGTTTTTCCGGCGAATGTGTAGGGTTTACTAAGTTTTAGGGAGGACACTGCCGTTAAAGCGACGAGAGCGAAAACTAAAATCACGATTGTGGCGAGAGTTAAAGCGAATCTCATCTTTCTTTTCTTTAGGTTCCCTATTCCTATTGAAAATGTTGTTAGTAGTAATCCTCCGCGGCTTGTTTCTCTAAAGTGGGCGCCTAAAAGCGTTTCTCTGGCTTTCTTAAAAATTTTAATGTCGTTGGATGCTACGATCAAGAATCCTGGAACTAGTAGAATTGCTAGAAAGAAACCTGAGATAACCATGAGAAGATTTGAAGCTAAACGTAGTCCTGGATGGAGGAAGTAGAAGATCGCTATGAAGAGTGCGAACATTATGGCGATTCTAAGCAGTCTTCTTGTCACCGTGGTTTCTCCAAAGAACCTTTCTGAAAGAAATAGGAATGGTATAAGCAATAGCAAATATAATGTTCCTGTGCTAATAACATCCATAAGAAATCCCTTTATTTCTAGATAAGCCATTCGTTCTCTGCTCCATCCTTCTAGGATCTCTACATAAAAGATAGAGTAATTATAATTTCTGAGAGCCTCGTAAGCTTTCCGTATTCTGATTTCAGTTTCTTCATGAATAGATTGAGTTACAAAAGTTTTCGCGTTGCTCAAACGGTATTCATCAATTAAGTAGAGATCTCTCAGTATATCAAAACTATTAATGATGACCGTTGTCCCCTCTATTGGGTGAAGCCCGTAGCCGCTGGGTTTCTCATCGCTTCCATTAATAATGACAGCGAATGGATCGCGTTCAACACCGGACTTCAGAATAATTTCGATTTTATCTCTCGGTCGAACAAAAACCATAGCGTATCCCATAATATTGTTCGCTCCAGCGACTACTCCGAAAAAGTCTGGCACCGAATCCGATCTGAATATTCTAACCTCCACCCTTACATCTTGAAACATTGTGCTAGGCTTATTTGGATCAAATATTCCAATTAAAGCGAAGGAGGCGCACTTAAAAACCACGGTTCTCACAAATTTCACGGATTTCTCAATTGTAAAGTCTGTAGATGGATAAACAGCACCATACTTCCCGAAGTCAGGAGCATATTCAATAGGATTGAAGGTTGGTTTGTCTAAATAGGCGCGAACAGTGTAAGAAACTGGATTGCTTGACATGGGAGAGTTTCTTTGTTGGAGACCATGGATTTCATAGCGTCCGTTTTCATCGGCTATTACAATAGCAAAGAGCTGACCTCTTGCTCCTGCCGGAAGATTCTGGGTTACTACAACAGTTGCATTTGGAATAGGATCATACCATCCGACCTCTGGATTGTATTTCACTACGTCACCGGTTAAGTCAACCCATCCTCCAGTTGAGGCTCCGATAGTCGGTTTTAGTTCCTGTAAAACCAATGTTTCATCATTCAAAATTCTATGAATTATATAGAAGATTGGTTGAATTTGAGCTTCTAAATTCTTGAAGTTTATTTTCTCATATCTATCGAAAGGAGTTCCTTCAAACGGATTATAAGAATTAGTTGTAAAGAAGCTTATGCCCAAACCTCCAGCTAACGTGAATGGTTCGCTATTAAGATAGAATGGATAAGTAGGTATGTTGTTGAAGATTTCCGTATTAGACTGCGTTATAAGGTCGATGACAAAACTCTCTAAACCCGTCTGAGATTCAATCTCTGAAATGTAGTCTCTGATTCTATATTTGATGCGGTTTGATCCAACGTATCTTGCTATTGGCTTCAAATACTCATAGAATCCTCCCCAATAAAGGATACCTGATGTCTTACTACCGGAATTTAATTCTAGGCTTATGAAGAGTCTGAGTTTCCCTCCGACCTCACTTAAATGTGTGTGTACGTATTCTCTTGCCCCCGCTAAACCTTGCCCATATCCTGATAGAGCTAGAAATATTACTGATCTCTCAGGTCTATTCTCCGGTTTAGCGTAGAATCTAGCTAACTCAAGAAGAGCTGCGATACCGATTGCTTCTTCGGCTCCTGGGGATACTGCTGGAACAATACTTCGTGAGTCGTAGTGGGCTGTGATAACAACATATTCATCACTTAGAGTTTTCCCCTTAATCACTCCCAAAACGTTTTTGGCTTCAACATTCTTGTAAACCATAAAGCTCTTAATATTGACTTGAATCTCTCCATTTGAGCTGCTTCTTATCAGCTCTTTTAATTTCTCTCCATCTCCCTCGCTTATATATAACCGTGGAAAGTCTAGAGGAATATTCAGGGTCTTTAGAGAAGCATCATGCCTAGTGGCTTCCTTTCCGATAAATATGATTGCTTTAGCTCCAAACATAACTGCATACAGCCACTTGTCTCTGCAGTTAAAGTCCATTAGCACTATGCTTCCGTTAATCCTCTTTCCATCGTAATCCGAGAGGTCTCCATCACCAACGTAAATTAATGGGGCAGTTAATCCTTCAGGTGGTAGGGCACATGTCTCAACCAAATTAGGCGCCAAAGTATGCGCGGGAATAACCTCTCCATCTGAAGCAATAGTTATATTAGCTCCATAGTCAAAGGGAACTGCAACGCTAAAACTTTCATAGGAAACATTCTCAAGCCCTAGCTCAATAAATCTATTGTAAATAAACTCGGCAGCTTCATCACAACCTGGATAGCCAGTAAATCTGGAGCTGAAACTCGAAAAAACCCTTACATCATCCTTAATTCTAGTCATATTAATCTGATTGACCACTTCACTGAAACTAAGAGAGATAGAAGAATTGGCACCATAAACCCTAAACTCGGAGCCAAACAGGAAAGCAGTAACTAGCATAAAACATAACCATAAGCATACAAAAGTTGGGATCATAGTTTTTCTTTTAGACTTGTACATTCTCGGCATAGTGGTTCACTGAAAGGATGACTAATGGAAAAAGAATAAGAAGTAAATTTAAACCTTACGTATAATCATATAGTATCCACTTATAAAAAAGATGAGTTTAGAACTTATTAATTTGGACACCGCTAAAATTATCTATTCCTTTTGCTAAAATGCTAAATATGAAAGGGGGGTTAAAAAGGCCTAATCCATATGGCTTTTAGAATCATTGCCACCGCCGCGCTGAATGCAACTATGAGCCCTTGCCCCGTCATTAGACCTGCAACAATTGTAGATTTATGCTCCTCAATCCATTGTTTTCCGAAATGCATGCCTAAGACTTTAGATATTCCTAAACCTATAAGGATGGCTGTTGCATAGGGTATGGGCCAGCCAACTCCTGCAGCAATACCCATAACAGATATTGGTAGTTTAGCAAACTCGACTAAAAGCTGTAGAGCTGCTCCTACAATAAAAGCTGTAATCATCCAGGAAGGATTGATTATAGATATTTTTCGACTTATAAATAAAGTTGTCATTGTTACGTTTATGTCCCAGAAGGGTGCGGGGAAGAGTGAAGAGGGAATCGGGGCGATCGTCCAGAACATCTGCGTATAGAGGAAGCCGAAAGTCAATCCAGCTATTAAAGCAATTACAGTTCCCTTAACTAAGTCCATAGGTCGAGTTTGAGTTAGATCCGCTACTTTAAAGTTGGCACACCACATGGCTCCTTCAGGATCCTGAGTTGGAACCAAAGTGGGTGCAAACCAAACATCATATTTGGTAGCGGGATAATTTGAGGATAGGATCGTTCCCTCCCTGACGTAAGGAATGTTTATGCTTATACCAGTGATGCCTATGGATCTAGCCGCAACTATATTAATAATGAAAACCCAGCCTGCATTAAGTAGAAGAAATATCCAAAATGGAAATTCGGGGACAAGTATGGAGTCAACGATCGAATAACCTATTGAACCTAATAGGAACAGGGCTAAAATCATTTTTAGCGAGATGGATCCGCTGGTTGCTGTTGATTTAAGTTTTGCTAAGCTTTTAAACGAATCAATGAGTGGTTTAGGATGGAAAACTAGGGGGAGGATGCCGGCTGCTACACCCAACGCTATTGTCGGTCCAGCCCAAAAATGTAGGATTGATCTTTGCCAAGCGTTTTGTAGGCTCATGCCAGGAGTCCATTCTGTAAATAGTCCCATATGAGTAAGGATTCCATTTCCAACAAAGTAAACTGCAAATGAACCTATAAATATGCTGAGAGTGACTGTGGGAGGTAATATTATGCCGAATGCTATTATACTTAAATCTGTTGCAATTCCTAACGAGGCTCCAGGGAAAATCATATCCATAAAATTATTTAAGTCAATCCAAGGTAGAGGAATTATTCGGATAGCCATTTGAATGGCTGCTTCACTAATTGTTGGAACAGCATATTGTAAGGTGCCGTAAAATAATGCTAGAGTTATACTAATCATGAAGATTCTAAGCCTATTTTCGCTTCTTTCAGCGAGAGTTGTGCATAATCGAGCTGTAACCTGCTGCATTGGAAACGGAAGCTTCTCGCTTTTCACATAGAGTTCACGTGTTAGGAAACCTAGAGCTAAATTCGCTAAAAACGAGAGAGGAAGCAATCCTAAAGCCAAAGCTAGAGGCTGAATCCAATCAGGATTAAAGAAAGTTCTCATATTCCAAACGGGAGAGGAGGCGGGTGGTGAAAACCATAAAGGAAGCGCATTTGTGATTCCGTAAGATGCTACAAGAGGATGTCTCCTAAAGTATAAGTTATAGATGAAGATGGGACCCATATATACCCCTGCGGTAGCCATTGATCCAGCTACCATAAATACAAGAATCTCCTGTTTGGTTAGAGGTTTACCACTATACGCGGCTAGCTCACTGAAAATTAATATAGAAGCGTAGACAGCCGCCCCTATAATTAGATTTCCGGTAGCTAAGTAAACCCAGATTACAGCCGGTTGGACAACAACGGCTGTATATAAAATGCCAAGTATAGATCTAACTGTTAATCCGCTTTTATAAGTGACGGCTGTATTTTGATCTTCTTGACTCATATTCATAGCTTGAGAGATCTCCGTTATTTATGTCTTTAGTCGCCGCTTTAGCTGATAGGTTTCTATAGGATTATGAAAGCATCTTCCATCTTTTAAGTTTTCAAGGTAGACGCTTATTTTTCAGGAAATGCTCTCCTTAGTACTCGTCGAACTTCGCTTTCAGGATCTTTAATTTCATCAACAGTTGGGCGGGTAAGTGTTAGAATTCCCCTATATATGTGAAGCGCGTCTCTCCAACCAGCATAGAATGAACTACGTGTGTCAGGAAAACCTAGGTAACCTATGGGATGAGTATGGGGAAGCACAAGCTCGGAGACTATGGGAACCATGCGGTCAAATGCAGCTGGATTGATTTCCCAATTGAGATTTCCATCACTATCTCTTTTCATTTCAAGGCTAAGGAAGTGAAGTTCACAGATGGATTCGTACTGCATTGTAATCTCGTTTATACTTTCTCCTCCAAGTGCAACTCCCGGAAGAGCTTCCGCTAGCTCTCGATGGAAAGCCAGGTTCCCCTCAACCGTGCTCTGTCCATCAATAAGTCCATTGCCATCGTTAAACATGAGAAAAGACTGGTCGAGGAAAAGTCCATCAGCTGGATTTTTATCGAAAAGAGCCTTAAACTGGCTTATCTGATAATCACGCCACGGTTTATATGCTGGATTAACATAATATAATTTTATATCGGTTGCTTCAGACCACTCTCCCTTCAAGTTCCATCCCTCAAATTCGTTTGTATACGGATTTCTAATGAAGTGATCTCTAAATTCATCAAACTTTGGATGATTCGGCGTAATCCCTATATAATTAGCGTAATACATGGTTCGAAATCCGCGTTTACGTGCCTCTCTATTAAATCGGGCGCCATGCTCGCTTGCCACCCAATTCGGAATTATTACAGGCTCCGAAACCATCCAGTTCGTCATGAACAGAAGGGTTCTCTGCGGGTCAACGTATTTTTCTAGTAATTCAAGAAATGGGACGATTTGTTCATCAGACATGTAATCAGCGTGTTTAATGACCAGTTTAATCTCATCTACCCAGCTTGGGCGAAACTTTTCCTTCTCCTTAATTTTGTAAGTATCATAGATCCAGCGCTTATACTGCCTGACGGGAATAGTCCAGTCTCCCTCATAGACATCTAGTCTCCAAACAACGCTTTCAATAGAATCATGTAGGTTAAATGGTGCATAATTTACTGTGTCAAAAGCAACACTCCATGTTCCATTTCCTTCATAATTGTAGCGGACTTCCTTAAAGCGTCGTTTTGCGTCATGCGTGTAAATCCATAATCCTCCCAAGGGATCGTCAAATATGATGAAAGAGGCTTGCCATCCAGTAGGCCATCCCCATGTTGTGCCCTCAAATTTAAACGGTGATTTTCCCCTGCATGCTTTGATCCCGTTAAAAACGGGTAAGAGGAGATTTCCCCGACAAGTGATTGGGGGTAATGCGAAACGTACTGCTGAAAGCCCTTTTCGCTTTCCTTCACCCTCTAGACTTACGAGGATATCACTGGATTTCTTGTCAATGAAGTATTCGATTTTAAGGGAGGCCGATTCGTCTTTTGATTGAAAATGATATTCCACACCTCGATCGCCGACTTTTCTCATTTCTGTCATATCAAATTCTTTGAGACTCATCAGCGTTGGTAGAAGAACCTTAGCTCCTTTAGCGGGTGATGGTGTCGCGCCGACAACACCTATTTTTTCTTCACGTTGAGCTATCTGAGGAAAGACATATACCAATCCTGTATGGAAATCTTGGGGGACTGTTTTGGTGGATGTAGACACGTATTCGGTGCCTGTCAGCCTATTAAATATTCGAGTGATTATACCCTTCTCAATTTCTATAATCATTCTTTTAGTTTCAAGTGTAATGTTATCTCCTTCAGCGTGCATCAATTTTTCACCAGGCTAATTTTTTGTAGAAAATATATTTAATGTTTGTTAGATTCCAAAAATTATTTTACATCTTTATTTTTTAGGTTATAAGCCTATTATTTCTCAGAAATTTTCACTAGCTAGCATAGAATACTAGATGATCCATAATGAAGTAATGATAAAAATGATGAAATAAGGTAAATGATAAATAGGGAGTAACGTTATATCTTTCCTTTAGAGAAAATGTATAAAAATGTATAAAAGTGATCAGATATATGTCCTCAAGTACGACTCAAGTAAAAGAAGTTGAAAAACCTAGAAATCCATTGACTGCCAGAGCATTCGCGATAGGTTTAATCTGGGCTATAATTGTGGCTTTCATGAGCGTGGTAAACGCTGGTTTAAGCGGGCAAAGTAACCCAGGCATCGATAGAGTGCCTTGGATGATGCTTATCATGCTGATCCTATCGATAATCGTTACTCCAATGCTGAAGTCAATGAAGTTCTCAACAGGTGAGCTAGTCGTTGTATACGTTATGACCATGGTAAACGCATTTGGCGGCGGAAAAGCTTTCGGCTCATTAATGTACCCACTTTCCGCTTTATCTTCAGATACATTAGGGTCTCTAGCTCAGGATTGGATGCCGGACATCTGGTTCCCAAAGGATAGAGCAATTTGGGAGCCCATGCTCGCCGGCGGAGCACCTGTCCCTTGGAGCGCATGGGTCGTTCCAATGCTCTATTGGATAATCATCCAACTATTCTGGGTGGGAATAGGCCTCTCATTCGGATTAATCCTAAGAAGAAGCATACTTGAAGTAGAGAGGCTGCCCTTCCCATATACACAGGTGCTTGAGCCAATAGTTGTGAAGCCAGAGAGACCCCTCAAGGAGAGGCTTCATCCTAAGCTGTTCATCATAGGTTTGGTGATCGGCTTCTTTATACAGGGAACCTACTTCCTCTTTCCAAAAGTAATTCCAGGTTTCCCACAAATTTATCCCGTAGGCTTCTGGGGCATCAAAGGCTACGACTTCGGCGAAATCCTAGGAGCCGACATCTACAGAAACCAGCTACTCGTATTCTTCTTTGAGAATGCTCCTTCAGCCTTCAGCCTATTCTTCCTACTACCGACCAAGGTGCTGGGTTCCGCGTTGCTTGTGCATTTCATCTGGGCTAACATAGTTCCCTACACCGAAGTTACCCTAGGTATGGTAACCAACCTCGGCAACTGGGGACTCTACAGCCTAATAGGATGGGCCATAACAATGATAGGCACATCTTTTGAGCCTACTGGTATTCAGTGGTACACGTTCTTCACTATAGGATTCCCAGTCGGCTACGTTCTCACCTACCTGTTCTTCGTTAGAAAATCAATTGCAACCTCACTCAAGGAAGCTATAAGCGGAGAAAGAACAGAAAGCCTAGCATGGATCTTCTTCATAATCTCAATAATCGGATACCTAGCCCTAAGCTTCGTCGGCGGAGTCTCCTTGCTAACAGCCCTAGTCTTCCTTGTGTTCAGCTTCGTGTACCTAGTGCAGACCATAAGGATGCGAGGTGAAGTTATAGTAGATTCACCGCCAATCTTCGCTAACATGCTAGGTTTAGCATTTGAAACAGCAGGTGGCGAAGCTGCGCGAAACACGCCTCAAATGTTCATAGATCTATACCACGCTGGATGCATTCAAAATCAGGCTTGGATGCTTCAGGGAAGAGGGGCTCACTGGGCACCATTAGAAGGAATGAGACTTCTCGAAATGTCTGGTGAAAAGTGGGATTGGAAACCACTGGTTTTCGCGACTGTTGTAGCCTTAGTGATCAGCGTTGTTGTAAGCTGGATAGTGAATCTCTGGGGCACATACACATATGGACAGATAACTCAATGGAGCGTTGCAACCTACAGCGATCACATTCTATCAGACTTAAACGATCTATATAATACCTTGACAACTCCAGGTGCATATCCGACTGGAACAGCACCGCTTCGTTGGCCGGAGGCTGTTGCAGGGTTCGTTGTAGCTGTGGTGGTGACGGTCTGCAATGCGCTGTTTGCATGGTGGCCTCTCCATCCGCTTGGCTTCCTAGTGGGCATAACCCTCGGCTGGGGCTTCTGGAACTGGGCGCTACTAGCCTTCATCGCAAGAGTCATAATACTAAGAGTCGGCGGCTCAAGGCTTTACAATAAGGCGGTTAAGATGGTTCTAGGATCCTTAATGGGTGTCGGCTTAATCAGCATACTTGAGTTCATCGTTAGAATAGCAGGCTACTAAAACTACACTTTACACCTTATTTTTTTTGGTACTATAATGTTAGGTCTCCATTTTTATTCAATTATCTAAGTAGCTTGCCAGTTATTTTGTTCTTTTTCTTTTTCCCAGTCTCTCATCACAGGCATTGTTTCGCTCTTTGACTTCTCACCTATCTAAGTGGTTCTCTTAATCTTAAGATATTCAGATACCAGCTTCTTTGAGAACCTCTTTGAGAGAGCGACTATGGTTAGGACAGGCGGCATCCCTAAGGGCTTCGGAAACACGCTTCCATCGCTCACAAATAGACGGTTGATCTCGGTTTCTTGATCTCTATTCACGACCCTACCTATGCCAGCTGTTCCTCCAGGATGTGCTCCCCGCACTCTCGCCGTATAAAGTGAGTTAGTTTTCACTCCAGCCCGCAGTAAAATCTCCTTTGAAATCTCTTCTCCCCTATTTAGCTTTTTACGATCATTCTCTGTGACAGGTTTAATTAATGTGCCGTCAGCCTTCACTTTCCCAGAATCATCATCAGTGATCTTAGTCATCAAACCAAGGGTTCTATCTCTCCTGAAGGCGCGTAGTTTTCTGAGTAGTGGAAGATAGAGAAACATGTCTAGGAAG
>CAYSKG010000009.1:12039-31924 GCA_964431725.1 uncultured Candidatus Bathyarchaeia archaeon
GTCTAGGAAGAGATTGCTTCCAGCATTTTCCATTCCTGACTTCTGAAGAATTACTGGCGTCCCTATGCCTCCAGCCGCTAAAATCACGTTCTCCGCACTGATTTCGGTTGCTCCAGAAGATTCCCTATGGATTCGTAAGCCTCTAACTTCTCCTTTTGAATGTAGGACTTCATCTACCGATGTTTTGATTAGAATTTCTGCGCCTGCTCTATAGGCTTCTGAAAGGAATTTTTGACTGGTCCATTTAGCACCATAGCGGCACCCGAAGACACATAACCCACAGCCTCTACACTTATTGAAATTAACGAATTTTGGCATAGTCTTAACTTTGTATCCAGCTTCCTCCGAGGCTTTTCTCAATCTTCTAGTCCGTTCCCCCATCAATCTTTCAGGTAGAGGCGCTATGCCTAACTCTGCCTCCGCCTCCTTAAACTCATCCTCAAGGTCTATTCCCATGCTCTTAAATTCTGCTTGAAAGGCTCTAACACCGTTTCCCAAGGTGACCATGGAGCTGCCACCAACCATAATAGTTCTTAAGATCTCTGTTCCTTCCTCGGATAGTTCACCCGGGCGGAGTTTCCAGAGTGAGCCTGAATAGAAGTTGAGCGCTCTTCTAGCTGTTCCAAGCTTATGGTGTCTGCCCTTCTCTATTATTGTGACCTTGTAACCTCGAATTGAAAGTTCTTTCGCAACTGTTGCCCCGCCTACGCCGGAGCCGACAACTATAATATCACTTTTCAAAATAGAAAAACTCCGAGCATTACATCCATCTCTTCCCTAATAAATCTTGCCGTTATGACAGCGTTATATGAAGCAAACTAAAATAAGGGCGTAATAGAGAGAGATGACAGTTTTTGGGTAAGCTTGAAGAGAAGACCGTAGCGATAATCGTGGCTAACGAATTTGAGGATATAGAGCTACTCTATCCTCTTTTAAGGCTGAGTGAAGAGGGTGCTAAAATCATAATTATCCCAGTTAAGGCAGGGCTTCATCCTAGACCTGTCGCTGAAAAACCTATTTCAGGAAGATATGGAACCCCCATACCTTTAGAGGTGATGAGGGAAGGTAAACGATACATTTGCTTAGAGCTAGAGAAAGTTAATGTTAACGAAATCGACTGCTTGGTGATTCCTGGAGGCTTTTCACCTGACGCCTTAAGAATTAACGGAGAGGTTCTAAATTTCGTTAGGAAATTAAATGCTTTAAATAAGGTGATCGCCGCCATATGTCATGGCCCACAAGTACTGATTTCAGCCGGATTAGCCAAGGGAAGAAAGATGACGTCCTATGTGGCTGTTAAAGATGATCTAATAAATGCGGGGGCAAATTTTGTGGATGAACCTGCAGTTAGGGACGGTAACATAATAACCGCTAGGGTTCCAGACGACCTCCCAGAATTCTGCCAGAAGATAATCGAAGCTTTAAGCGAAAAGTAAACAGTTAATCTCCCTTTTTCCCTTAGCATCTCCCATCCTTATATTTCTATTTGAACTTTAATCGGATTCCCAATCTTCTCTATGTGAACTTTAAATCCCTCAACTATTTTCTCAAGTGGGAAAACATGCGTTATGAGAGTTTTCACGTTAATTCTCCCCGAAGAAACAAGTTTTATTGCTGTTGGAAACACATTTGCGTATCTATGTACGCCTAAAATATCCAGTTCTTTTATTAGGATTTTGTCAATGGGGATTGGAACTTCGGCTGGAGGATATCCAATGATCACTATGCGTCCACCCGGCTTGACAGCGTCCAACGCCTGCTGAAGAGCTTTGGGGGCTCCCGATGCCTCAATAACTACATCAACGCCTCTCCCCCCGGTTTTTTCCCTGATTGATTCAACAGGATCCTCTCTTGAAGCATTTATAACAGTTTCAGCGCCCAATTTCAAGGCGTAGTCAAGCCTATAATCAATAACATCTATGGCGAACGTTTCAATCACGCCGTGTGACTTGGTTGCTTGAAGCGCTAATAGCCCAATTGGTCCAGCGCCGAATATGGCGACGCTGTCGTGAATGGAGACTCCGCCGCGTTTTGTAGCCATAAGTCCGACAGCTAAAGGCTCTATCATCGCTCCCTCCCCATAAGTCATGTTGTCAGGTATTGGATAAACATTCTCAGCTGAGGCTAAAGCGTATTCTGCAAAGGCACCATCATATGGGGGAGCCCCATAGAAGCGGACGTTTGGACATAGATTGTAGCGTCCGGATCTGCATGCTTCGCACACGCCGCATGTGAAGCCGGGTTCCACTACAACTCTCTGACCAACCTTAACGTTGGCGACTTCGTCGCCGACCTCTACCACTTCACCTGAGCATTCATGTCCCAGTATCAGCGGTTTTTCTACAACGAAAGATCCTATTTTACCGCGAAGATAAAAGTGTACGTCGGAGCCACATATTCCAACTCTCCTCATCCTTATGAGCACATCTTTAGCTCTAACCCTAGGAACATCAACCATTTCAACTCTCAAATCTAAAGGCCTATGTAAAACAGCAGCCTTCATCTTATTCATAAAATCTTTCCCTCATGATTTTAGAAATCTAAATTATGTTTTTAATTATCGAATAGATAATACTTGTGATAGAATATTCATCAACATTTTACTTTTCCCCATCAATAAGAGGAACCTTTATTTGTTTAATTTCTCATGCATACATGAGTGGTTTGTCTGAAAAGGAATCAGATAAGCTAATAAACGTATTTGGATAAAAGCATGAAAAACGCATTAAATGAAAAGTGGCGGTTAAGAATGTTTGATATGGTGATATTTGATTGGGATGGAACGTTAGCCGACACCCAAGAGATAATCGTAGCAGTCTTCCAGAAGACACTTAACAAAATTGGATGCAAGGTAAATGACGATTTTCTTAGGGCGCGCATAGGGATTGGAGCTAGAAACATGTTTAAGGAGGCTCTGGAATCGGCGGGGATCAGCTATGATGAGAAGCTAATAGACAAGCTTTTAGAGGAGAAAACGAAGATTCAGATGAAGCTAATCTCTAGGGTTAAACTCTTTGACGGAGCAATAGATCTTTTAAAAGCCTTAAAGCCGCTGGTCAAAATATCCTTGGCAACCATGAGCAATAGAAAGGTTATAGAGCTAGTTCTCGAAGAGAAAGGTATTCGAAGCTATTTTGATTTTATAATCACTGCAGATGAAGTAGAGAATCCGAAGCCTGATCCAGAAGCATTTCTTAAATGTGCGAAAGCCATGGAATGTAAACCTGAAAAATGCGTAGTTATTGAGGATTCAATATTTGGGGTTATCGCCGCCAAAAGAGCTGGAATGAAATGTATCGCCATTCCCTCAGGATTTTACTCGCGAAGTGACCTAGAGAAGGAGAATCCTGATCTCATAGTGGACTCCATTAAGGAGAAGGATAAAATTCTCGCCTATATAGTTGATCAACCCCCATAATTTTTAGGAGTTCTTTATTCCAGTTTATGCGTTAAATACTCTACTCTTCCATCTGAATATATGCGAGCCGCCGCTCTCCTAGCAGCCCAACACTGGAATGCAACTGCCACTGGATAGGAAGCCGGATGACGATGCGCATACTCGATTTTCACAGCTAGAGTTGTTGTTTTTCCACCTAATCCCATAGGACCTATGCCAGTCATGTTTACAGCATTGTAAAGTTCACGTTCCATCTCCGCAATTTTTCTATTCGGGTTTTCTTCGTTTATTGGCTTAAGGATGGCTTTTTTGGCGAGCACCATTGCTATGTCCGCTCCCCCTCCAACCCCAACACCTATAATTGTTGGTGGACATGTTGTTCCACCAGCCTTGAGAACGCTTTCTATAACAAATTTTTTCAGTCCATTTATTCCATCGCTGGGTTTCATCATATTTAGTGTGCAAGCATTTTCTGATCCGCCGCCTTTCAGAAGAACAGTGATTTCAAGATAGTCTCCATCAAAGATCTCCCAATTTAGGTATGGAATGTGTCTTCCAGTATTGTCCCCCGAGTTTACATTTGTAAAGAAGTCTACGGAATTTGGTCTGAGAGGTATCTCTACAGTAGATTTTCTCACGGCTCTACATAGAATTTCCTCAATTCTTCCTAAACCCCTAAAGTTTGATCCAGCCCTCAAATAGAAGGATATTATACCCGTATCTTGACATAACGGCAAATTATTTTCTTCAGCTAATCTTATGTTCTCAAGTATGTTTCTGAGATGTAACCTGCCTATTGGATGATCTTCCCTTTCATAGGCTTTTTGAAGAGCGCTTTTCACATCTTCCGGCAGTCTTGTAGCTGCCATCTTCAGAAGGGTTAAAGCTGTTCTCTCAATTATCAACCCGACATCCATAAGTCTTTCTCCCTCGTCTAATTTAAATATCTGTAAAATTTAGATTTTATTGAGATAGAGGAAAATGTATGGGGGCAAAATGGAGAAGAAGCGATATCTAAACATTGAAGATATCCCGGAAGTAACCCCGTCAATAGCTGAGAAGCTACGTGAATTAGGCTTTAACACGGTTGAATCATTAGCGATGGCTACAATCCGTGAGCTCGAGCAAGCAGGCATAAGCGATAAAAAAGCCTTCAAAATAATTAACGCAGCAAGATCATCAATCACCTTATCTTTCATACGTGCAGATGAACTTTTAGAGAGAAGACAAAATGTTCTCCGCCTAACAACCGGAAGCAAAAAACTGGATGAACTCCTAGGTGGAGGCCTTGAAACTCAGACAATAACCGAGTTTTATGGAGAATATGGTTCCGGCAAGAGCCAAATCGCCCATCAAGCATGCGTTAATGTCCAGCTGCCCCCGGAGAAGGGGGGTTTAGATGGAGGAGCCCTATACATAGATACGGAAAATACGTTCCGCCCCGAACGGATAGTTCAGATGGCTAAATTCAGAGGTTTGGATCCGCAGAAGGTCGTTAAAAATATTATTTGGGCTGAAGCCTACACTTCTGATCATCAAATGTTTCTGTTGGAGAATGCTGATAAAGTAATAAAGGAGAATAACATACGTCTAATAGTTGTTGATTCTTTGACCGCTCATTTCAGGAGCGAATATATTGGGCGGGAGAACTTGGCTTTAAGACAGCAGAAGCTTAACCAGCATATGCATAAGCTTATCAGATTAGCGAGAGCATTTAATGCGGTAGCCTTAGTGACTAACCAGGTTATGTCTAGTCCAGAGGTTTATTTCTCAGAGACTATCCGTCCAATAGGGGGACACATAGTGGCCCACACAAGCCACACGAGAGTTTTTCTAAGAAAAAGCGCTAGGGGACCCGTGAGAATAGCTCGGCTGGTCTCAAGCCCCTATCTTCCGGAGGGTGAATGCATATTTAAAATAACTGAGAATGGTATAGAAGATGTCACGGAAGAAGATAGATAGAAATAAAAGTGTAATTGTTTCACCTTTACTCCTAAATCGAGTTTTCCAGTCAATATTGGAAAGAAGATTCGCTGAAGCTGAAAGAAGACTGGGGGAATTAGAAACAAAAATCAGAGAAAAGGATTACAATGAATTTAAACGGGGTTTTATGCAGGCGCTTAAAGGCATGATTCTCATGTATAGATCAAATGATAAAGATACCTTCCTAAACAATATTGATCCCCAAGATATTCAAGCCATAAAAAAATACTATAAGGAATTCTCTAAAAACGCTGAAAATAGGTTGCATGGTGACTACGATAGAGGATACTTTCTAGCTTTAGCTAAATACATGTTCTTTATGCTCAAACGAGCTAATCAAAGTAGGAGGACTACCACTAAATAACGGAAAATCAAATGTTTGTTAAAAGAGTGTATAGGAGTATCCAGAAGAAAATCCACGCGGCGACGTATATGCTCACTCCAGTTTTAGTGATATCTGAGGGCTTATCCACCTTTGCAATAAATATTTGTCTCAATATTCGGTCACTTATTATGTAAACCGCTAAGCTTATCATTATTCCACTAAAAATGTTATTGACATTTAGAAGTACACATAAGATTCCTGCGAATGCTCCTAAACCGAGCTTAATCCAGTAGATAACGTTTAAAGGTTTCATTTAACATCTACCTTTCTGGTGAACATTTTTTGAGAGAGGAGATAAGCAGCTTTGACCTAGCCGTAATAGTTAGGGAACTACGCAACTTCATTAAGGGCACCCGAATAAATAAGATTTACCAAATAAATCGTAATATCTTACTCTTAAAGCTTCGCAATCCTAAAGGAGATAATCTTCAACTTCTGATAGAAGCCGGAAAAAGAATGCATATAACATTCTACGATTTTGAAAAACCTAAAAAACCGCCTAACTTTTGCATGGCTCTTAGAAAACATTTGGAGAATGGAATCATCGAAGAAATCAGTCAATATGATTTCGAAAGAATAGCTGAAATCAAGATTAGACGCGGGGGTCAAAATTATAGGCTCATAATTGAATTCTTTAAAAATGGGAACATCATACTTGTTAATTCCGAAAATAAGATTCTGCAGGCGTTAACTTACAGGAGGATGAGAGATAGAAATATTCTGAGAGGCGAAATCTTCAAGTATCCTCCCCGGAGGGGTGAAGACCCAAGGCTTCTAGATCTGAAAGACTTTTACAAGATAAGGGATTTCAGCCAGATGGAGATTGTTAGAGCCCTAACGAGATTTTTGGCCATTGGAGGCTTCTACGCTGAGGAGATACTGCTAAGATCCGGCGTAAATAAGAGTGAATTGTGTTCTTCGCTTAATGAGGAGAAAATAAAAGCTATTTTTGATAGCATTAAACAATTAATATTCCAGATTGAATCCGGAGAGTGGAAACCATGCGTTTTCTTCAACGAAAACAATGAAATAATCGATTTTGCTCCTTTCCCCCTAAAAAGATACGTTGATCTCCGTGTTGTAGAGATGGAATCATTCAATAGGGCTCTCGACGAATACTACGCTAAGGTAACCGTTGAAAAGAGGATGGAAGTATTTGAAAAAACGGTTGAACAGGAAGTATCAAGGCTGAAGAGAATCCTTGAAAAACAGAAAAGAAGCCTGCAGGAACTGGAGAATAAAATTAAGACGTATCAGCAGATCGGTAACATAATATACAGCCACCTGTATGATCTTGATTCTCTAATAAATAGGATTATGCGTGAGAAGAAGAAAGGTAAAAGCTGGAATGAGATCTCCGAAATACTGCTTAAAGAAAAGAATGCTGCAATCTCCCCATCCACATATTTTGTATCCATCAACCCAAAGATTTTAACGCTTCAAGTATCAGTTGACGGAAGCACCTTCAACCTAAACCTTAAGCTGTCAGCCCAAGAGAATGCAGCTGACTACTACGAGAAAGCCAAGAAAGCCAAAGACAAGATTGAGGGAATAAAAAAAGCCATGGAGCAAACCATGGTGAAGCTCGAAAAAGCTAGATTGGAAGCCTTGAAAAAGATGGAGGCAGCCTCAAAGCCCCTACCCCTCAAAAGAAAGAAGGAGTGGTATGAAAAGTTCCGCTGGTTCATTTCTTCAGAAGGCTTCCTTGTAATAGGCGGGAGAGACGCCTCAACAAACGAGACACTAATCAAAAAGTACTTGGAGCCCCACGACCTAGTTTTCCACGCGGACATAGTTGGATCACCATTTGTTGTTATAAAAACCGGGGGGAAAGCTCCTGCTGAAAGAACCATTAATGAGGCGGCACAGTTTACAGCCTCATACTCCCGTGCATGGAGGGAAGGATTAAGAGCATTAGACGTTTACTGGGTTAAACCGGAACAAGTTAAAAAGGCAGCTCCCTCCGGACAGTATCTCTCGAAAGGATCCTTCATGATTTATGGAACTAAAAATTATGTTAAGAATGTTCCACTTGAGGTCGCCATAGGCGTTAAGAGAGAAAACAACCATTTTAAAGTTATTGGGGGTCCAGTGGAAGCCATAGCCAAACAGACAAGCCTCTACGTGAAGATTGTCCCAGGTAAAGATTCGAGCGGAAGATTAGCCAAATACATCAGAAATAGGTTGGCTAGCATGGCTTCAAATGAGGAGCGAAATGAAATCCTCAGAATACCCATAGAAGATTTCCAAGCTTTCATTCCATCAGGTCGGGGAAGCCCAGTAACTAAAAGATAAATCAAGCAAATAAAATAAACCTTGAAAAAGAGGAAATATTTTTTGTTAGCTTAACCAAAAATTCTGGTGGTAAATATGGACTTTTATAAGGTTGTCAGAACCCGTAGAAGCATAAGATCCTATAAGCCTGATCCAATACCCAACGACGTTTTAAGAAGGGTTCTAGAAGCCGCTAGGATAGCTCCCTCAGGACTAAACCGGCAGCCATGGAAGTTCATAATTGTGAGGGATGAGAGCCTAAAAAAGAAGGTGGCGCGGGCATGCCACAACCAAATGTTTATAGCTGAGGCTCCACTCGTCATAGTGGCCTGCGGATACAATATTCATTGGAATAGAGGAGGATACATGGGTGACCTAAGCATGCTCATCGATGTCTCCATAGCGTTCACCCATCTCATTTTAGCGGCGAGAGCGGAGGGGCTTGGAACCTGCTGGATCGGCTCCTTCGACAATGAAGAAGTTAAAAATATACTCGGCGTACCAAAGGATGTTAATGTGGTCGCCATAACGCCGCTTGGCTATCCGAAGGGGGAGAAGTTTAGTGAACCTGAACCTAGAAAAAACCTCTCAGAAATAGTCTCTATAGATAAGTTTAGCGGCAGCCATCCTGAGAAATAAGAATTATATTCCATGTAGGTAGAATTTACTATTCATGAGAAAAGAAGTGTTCATTGTTCCAGAACCAAGCTATTTGAGTTTCACCGGTAAATGGTTCACTTTTGACGGCTTCGCAGATTTCCCGGCTTTTCTCGGAGATGAATTTAATGTTCCTGAGGGAGATTGGAGTATAAGTGAAGTTTCCAATGAAGGAACAGGTCTTAAAATAGAGGATGGAAAAGTCACATTATGGGGTGACCGCAACATATGTTATGCATCGCTTATACAACTCCTAATTCAGGGAGAAGGCTGTCTGCCAGAGATTGAAATCAAAGAGTCATTTAAGTTCAAGTTTAGGGGATACCACCTCGACATAGCCAGAGGGGGAGTCCCAACCGTTGAAACCTTCAAGGAGATACTGCGTTTACTATTTCTGCTCAAGTATAATTACTTCGCCATATACTTTGAGGATCTATTCCCCTGGAGAAGTTACCCTCAAATAGGTGCGCATAGAGGCAGATTAACGGAGAAAGAATTGAAAGAAATAATAGAGTATGGAAGTAAGCTTGGAATTGAGGTTTTCCCCTCTCTCGAGCTATCAGGCCACATGGAGCATATCCTCTCGTTGCCAGAGTTCCGAAAGTTTAGTGAATGGCATAATCCCAGAGAGGGCTGCCTAAATGTAAGCGATGAGGAGGCAAGGAGCTTCGCTTATAATCTGCTTGAAGAGGTAATCGACTTCTTCCCCGAGTCCAGCCATATTCATATAGGCGGCGACGAAACATGGGCTCTAGGAAGGGGTAAAAGCCTAAATAGGACATGGACATTTGAAGGACCCAAGCTCTATGAGCTGCATCATAGAAATATGGTGAAGCGGGTTCTGAAGAGAGGTAAGACTCCTATTCTTTGGGGAGACATGATATCTGGAATGTATCTTGGAGAGGAAGCTTCAAAGTGGAGCGTTGTCCTGGAAAGCGACATATGGAGTTGTTCCCTTATAGCTAATTGGGATTACAGTCCAAGCTCAAAGCAGCACTTCAAAAACAAAATAAGAATCTTCAAGGATAGAGGTTTAAAGCAGATAGTCTGCCCCGGCTTATCCAACTGGACCAGATACTATCCAAACTTTAACATATCCCTAGAGAACCTGAAAAACTTTCTAGCGGCAGCCAAGGAAGAGAATGTTTACGGTTTTCTACTAACGGCTTGGGGTGACGACGGTGAAGAATGCCTTTTCTCCTTGCTGAAACCGCTAATATTAGCCACCATGGAGATAGCTGAAGGAGATGGAGACTGGCAAAGAAAATGGTTAGCCATAAGCGGGGAAGACGAGGAAACCCTTGAGGCTAGACTCCTTTTCGGAAAAACCGAATTTTCAGACGTTATAAAGCATGTTATCTTCAGAGACTTCTGGTATACTAAGTTATCGGCTAAAGACAAGGAGAGACTGAAGGCTGAATGGAAGAAGATGCTGAAATCCGTTGAAAACATCAAGATGCCTAAAGACCTAGACTTCATAAGAAGACTGTTGGAGCTAGGCATAAAGGTGCTTGAAGGCGAAGCTAAGGTCTCCGATTACATTACCCTCTCCAACATTTACGCTGGGCTTTGGTTAAAAGAAAGAAAGCCTGAAGGGCTTGAGAGGATAATCGAAAGATTTTGGGGGGCAGCTGGCAGAACAGACATGGCTCTGCTCAGCTAAACCTTTTTTGGCTTTCACCAATAAATTAATGGGGCGTCAAATACATCTTACTAAGGGGATAAAATTGGTTGATGTATGGCTTCCCTACGGGAGAACCGAGGTGTGCGCTAGAATACCGACGGAAAGCCTGAAGGGCATCATTGAGGCGGATGAGGCGGCTGGTGTTGAAAACCCCCTTGATGAAATCAAAGAGTCTCTGAAAAATCCGGTTAGCGCTGAGAGTCTAGCTGAAATCGTGAAACCGGGAAGTAGGGTTGCGCTAGCCTTGAACATTTTTGATCCGGTAATAGATAAGTTGATTGTTTCTTCAGTGCTGGAGGAGCTGGCTCAAAGCGGGCTTAAAGCTGATGATTTAACAGTGTTTCTTTCTCATGAAATTTTCAATTCGGGTGGAGGCAACCTTGCAAACCAGCTTATTGATGAGCTGTCTCCTCTAGGAGTGAACGTTGTTCTCCATGATATTTCAGGTGAAAACGTTTATGTAGGTGAAACATCCGCTGGAATAAAGGTTTATCTCAACAGGTTTTTCGCTGAATCTGAAGTTAAAATCGCCGCTGGAACCGTTAAACCCGACCCCTACATCCTCTATGAATGGAGCGGATGCAGCGTTATACCGGGCTTATCAAACCTTGAAACCGCCAAGCAAATTTTCATACATGCTCTAAATCTAGACTTCCCATCTGATCTGATATATGAAAGTATTGCGGAGGCTTCACAGAAAGCGGGAATCGACTTTAGCATAAATATACTAGTGAATAGAAATGGGGAAATCGTTAAATCGGTTGCGGGGGATATGGATAAAGCCTTTTCAGAGGCTTCGAAAATCGCTGATAAAATATATAGGGTTCCAATAGAGAGTGGAGCTGACATCGTTTTCATCAGTTCTGGGGGAGCGCCTTTCGACGCAAGTTTCTCCAAGGCTTGCAGATGTTTGGAGAATGCGCTTAAAACTGTGAGAAGAAGAGGAGTCATTGTATTGGTTGCTGAGTGCCCTGAAGGATATGGTGACCTAGACTTCTATGAGTCCCTGTCTAGATTTAGGAATGATTTAAATTCCCTAGGTAAATCATTACGTAGAAGGTTCACTTTCGGCGGGTTCGTAGCCTACCGATTTCTCAGAGCGCTTAGAAAAGCCAATATAGCCGTTGTCTCAGCGATGCCTGAGTACTATTTTTCGGAAATATCCAGCCTAAAGATTTTCAGAACAGCTAATGAAGCCTTAAATTACGCCTTGGAGGAACGTGGGAAAAAAGCGAAGATTTCAGTTTTTCCTCATGGAAACTTTGTGATCCCGGAGATAAAGAAGGGCTAGCTGAAGATAGCTTTTATTTATTGGGTGGGAGAAATTTTTTTAAGTTGGTTCATTAAAGTAGTCTTGCTGGGTCCAACGTGGAGCGCACTTTCACCATAAGAAAGTTCAGTCCTGGAGATCTGAATCAAGTCATATATATAAATCGAACCTGCCTACCGGAGAATTACTCAACTTACTTCTTTGTGGACCTATACAAGAATTACCCGGAGACTTTCATAGTTGCTGAAGAAGATGGTCAAGTAGTTGGCTATATTATGTGCCGTATTGAAAGCGGCTTCTCCGGCTTCAGCCTAATAAAGAGAGGTCACGTAATATCGATAGCTGTTTTACCGGGCTACAGACAGAAGGGTATTGGGGAGGCATTGCTTAAAGAAGCCCTCCAAGCCATGATAAACCATTATAATGTGAAAGAGTGTTATCTGGAGGTTCGCGTTAGTAACACGCCGGCAATAAATCTCTATAAAAAAATAGGCTTCAGAATCGAGAAGACTCTCAGAAGATACTATGCGGATGGTGAAGATGCCTATTTAATGCGGGTGAAAGTGAAGTAGCGGCTGAAAAGGAGAGGAAAACAGCATGAAAAAACGTCATATAACCCGAGAAGAGGTTGAACATGTAGCTTGGCTCGCACACATAGAATTAACCGAAGAAGAAAAGTCCCTCTTCACAGAGCAATTTAATAGGATTTTAGAATTTTTTAGGCAGATTGATGAAGCGAACACGGAAAATGTTCCACCCACCTACCACGTGGTGAATCTAGTTAATGTTTACCGGAAAGATGAAGCTGGAGAACCATTGCCTAAAGAAAGCGTTTTAAAGAACGCTCCCAGAAAAGAGGATAACCTCTTCAAGTCGCCTAGAATAGTTTAACGTAATTTCCAGGAGGATGTCTCCACGCCTAAATTATATGAGCTATATGCCACAGAAGTTGTCGACAAAATAAAACGTCAAGAAATAACAGCTGAAGACTATATTGAATCAGTTATAGAAAGAATCCTCAAAGTAGATGAAAAAGTAAACGCCTTCATCACGCCTACTCTTGAAGAGGCGAGGGAAAAAGCTAGAGAGATTGACAAAAAAATTAGCAGAGGGGAAAATGTTGGAAGACTAGCGGGGGTGGCAGTAGCAGTCAAAGACAACATATGCACACTCAACATTCGCACAACATGCGCCTCAAAAATGCTTGAAAACTTCATCCCACCCTACGATGCAACAGTCATCGAAATGCTCAAACGCGAAGACGCCATAATCATCGGAAAAACAAACATGGACGAGTTCGCAATGGGCTCAACAACCGAAACCAGCTACTTCGGTCCCACAAGAAACCCATGGAACCTAAACAAGGTTCCAGGCGGATCCTCCGGGGGGAGCGCAGCCGCCCTAATAGCTGATGAAGCCACCCTAGCTCTGGGCTCAGATACAGGTGGCTCAATCAGGTGTCCAGCAAGCTATTGCTCAGTCATAGGGCTTAAGCCAACCTACGGTTTGGTCAGCCGCTATGGGCTGATAGCCTACGCGAACAGCCTTGAGCAGATAGGCCCCCTCGCTAAAAGCACGGCTGACTGCGCACTGCTGCTTTCCGTTATAGGTGGATATGACCCTAGAGACAGCACGTCGGTGAATATTCCCCCAGCTAATTATCTTGGGATGCTGGGAGACGACTTGAAGGATTTAAAGGTGGGATTGCCTAGGGAGTTCTTCGGCGAGGGGATTGAAGAATCTGTTATGAAGCATGTTTGGTCTGCAGTTCAAATCCTCGAGGATCTCGGAGTCACCTATGAAAAAATTTCGTTGCCGAGCTTAAGATATGCTCTAGCCGCCTACTATATTATCGCAATGTCTGAGGCGAGCTCAAACTTGGCGCGCTACGATGGGATAAGATACGGCTACCGTGTTGAACGGGATGATGGTAGCTGGTCGAAAATCTACTCTAAGAATAGGCGTATAGGCTTTGGAGCGGAGGTTAGAAGACGGATAATCCTTGGAACCTACGCTCTCTCAGCTGGCTACTACGAGCAATATTATCTTAAAGCCCTAAAAGTTAGAACCCTGATCCGAAGAGAATTTGAAAAAGCTCTTAAGAAATTCGATGTCATAGTGGGTCCAACAATGCCGTTGCCACCATTTAATCTAGGCGAAAAAATTCATGATCCACTAACCCTCTATATGTGTGATGTATTAACTGTGCCAGCGAACCTAATAGGCTACCCGGCGATATCCATACCATGCGGCTTCGAAAACAATTTGCCAATAGGATTACAAGTTATAAGTAAACCATTCAATGAAAGCATGCTCCTGAAAATATCCTCCGCGTTTGAAAATAAAGCTGATTTTATTAAGAAGAAACCGGATCTAAATTAATAGTTGCCTTACAGGAAAATTGGAGGTTTCAGATTTGAATCATAGGGAAAGGTTTCTTAGAACTTTTGGATTCAAGGATGTTGACAGAGTCCCAGACTATGAATTCGGCTACTGGGATGAAACTATAGATAGATGGCATCGGGAAGGACTGCCGCTGGAGAAAAAAACCAACAGAGACATAGAATTATATCTGGGGCTTGAGGGATGGGACTGCATCGAGATGCTTCCAATTAGAACAGGTCTCTGGCCCACCCTACCCGAAAGAATAATAAAGGAGGAGGGTGAGCGGGCGGTGGTTGACGATGGGATGGGCGGCATATACGTGAAGACAACAACCTCTTCCTCTATTCCACATTACATACGTCATCCACTGAAAAATAGGGAGGATTGGGAGAGGCTGAAACCCTTCTTCAACCCGGATACACCTGGGCGCTTCCCATTAAATTGGGAGGAAATCGCGGAAAGCTATAAGGAGCGGGACTACCCTCTAGGAATCAGCGTTGGAAGCCTCTATGGTTGGTTAAGAAACTGGATGGGCGTTGAAAGAATATCGATAGCCTTCTATAGGGATCCGGATTGGATAGCGGAGATGATGGATACCCTCGTTAATTTATGGATTACGATCATCCGTAGAGCGCTAAAATACGTTAAAGTGGACTTCGCAACATGGTGGGAAGACATGTGCTACAGCAGGGGACCACTAATATCGGTTCGACACTTCGAGGAGTTTATGGTTCCAAGATACAGGAAGGTAACCGAAGTTCTTAAGGAGTATGGGGTTCACATAAACATCCTAGACTCTGACGGGGACATAAGCCTCCTTGTTCCCGGATGGTTGAAGGCTGGAATAAACTGCATGTTTCCGCTGGAGGCACGCCACACAGACATCTACAAGCTCAGAGAGGAATACGGCGATAAGCTCTTGTTAATAGGCGGCGTAAACAAGCTTGCGTTGATGGCTGGTGAGAAAGCCATAGAGAAGGAGCTTGAAAGGCTCACGCCGCTGCTTAGGGAGGGTGGATACATACCGATGGTTGATCATAGAGTTCCGCCTGAAATCTCCTATCAAACTTACCTATATTATCTTAAGAAGAAGCGTAAGTGGATTGGAAGAGTAGATATATAGTTTTTTCCCCTTTAATTTTAAGTGTGGTTTAATTGAGCGAAAGTAATAAGCCGATTATAGGAGTGACTATCGGCGACCCAGCTGGTATAGGACCTGAGATTTCAATAAAAGCCCTTCTCGAGCAAAGCATATTTAAATTATGTAAGCCAGTCTTGATAGGAGACTTAGCGTTGTTGAAAACTGTTAGTGAACAGCTTGGTCTCCAAGTAGAGTTTAGGGTTCTAGGTTCACCTAGCGAAGCTAAAGGCGAGAAGGGCTTTATAGAATTGATAGATCTAAAAAATGTTGATGTTAAAAGTCTAGTTGTAGGCGTAGCTTCGGCGGAAGCTGGCAGAGCTTCAATCCAATACGTTGAGAAAGCTGTGGAGTATGCTCTCAAACGCGAAGTCGATGCCATAAGCACAGCTCCGATAAATAAAAAAGCTATCAACATGGCTGGAAGCAAACATATCGGGCATACTGAAATGTTAGCGGATTTATGCGGGGTTAAGGAGCCTTTAACAATGTTCTGGGTTAAAGGAATAAGAATTTTCTTTCTCACAAGACACATACCGTTAATCGATGCAATAAAATCCGTTAAGAAAGAGAGGATTGTTAATATAACCCTGAAAATAGAAAAAGCATTACGCCAGCTCAAGATTAAAAAGCCTAAAATAGCCATAGCGGCTTTAAATCCCCATGCGAGTGACGGAGGGTTAATAGGTAAAGAAGAATCTGAGGAGATAATTCCGGCGGTTGAAATCCTCAAGAGTATGGGGCTGAATGTTGTCGGCCCGGTTCCAGCTGACAGCGTTTTCCATCAGGCGTTGATGCATAAGTATGATGCGGTTTTATCGCTTTATCATGATCAGGGGCATATAGCTGCTAAAACTCTTGATTTTCATGGTGCTGTTGCGGTTACGCTTGGTCTTCCATTTATTAGAACCTCTGTTGATCATGGAACAGCATATGATATAGCTTGGAAAGGTTTGGCTGATCCCAGAAGTTTAGTGGAGGCAATAAAGACGGCTGCAAGCTTGTCGAAAATTTATTCTTGCTAAGTAGGGTTGATAATTGTATGCGTAAAGTCATATTTGATGCAAACTTCTTTTTTCTTCCATTCCAGTTTAAAATAGACATATTTAATGAGATAGAATCTTTAATTGGACGTTTTGAACCAATAGTTCTATCAACAACCTTAGAAGAGCTTAGGAAACTCTCAAAGACAAAATCGGAAAAGATCAGTAGGCAAGCTCTCTTGGCATTAAAGTTAGCTAAAAAATGTAAAGTGATAAAGGCTAATCGGAGATCCGGCGAAAACTACGATGATGTTATAGTACGTCTAGCTAGAAAGCATAATAGTGTGGTTGCAACCAATGATAGTGAGCTAAGAAAAAAACTTAGAGAGGAGGGTGTACCGACTATTTTCTTAAGGCAGAAGGCTTACCTGCAAATAGAAGGATATTTAGGCTAAAATCAGATAAAAGACTGTTTAATTTTTCAGAAAAACCCATTTTTAGCCTAGGGAATTGTAGAAAGCCTCCAAATTAATTGTTCCAGACTTTCCATAACACAGCTTTTTAATTTTTTATACTTCTCTTATTTCACATTTAATTTTCTTGATGATTTCCTCGGCTTTAGCTGGATCAGTCTTCAACGTATAAAGCATCCTAGAAGTTCTCAGCTTTAATTTAACAATATCCTTCAATCTTTTTATTGCACAGTAGCGGGCTTTTTCAGATAATTCTATGAATTTTTCCACATCGAAGATTTCAGTTGGCACGGCTGACACCTCCCAGCTTCAGTTTTTGCTAGAAAATAAATTTGCTGGTGATAAATATTTTTTGGTTTCTCTCTAGAATGACAAATGAAAAATTAGCTGGAAATTCTAGTTCTTAAAAGGCTTTCTGCTTAATGCTTGAGAACCTTAACATCGAGACTGTCTATTTTAAGTTCATTCTTCACTTTTTCTCCAGACAATATCTCATAATATTCTTCTTCCAGAGGAACTTTTATCGTTTTATCGCTATGATTTAACGCGAATATAATTCTATCAGACGAACTGGTTCTTTCAACTGCTTCGAGCCCCTCAACCGGAGGCAAAATAGGCTTAATTCCCCCTTCTTTAATGAGCCAATCCGCAAGCGTAGAATAGAAAGTTCCATCGGGAAAGACTCCAATATATATGGCTAGCCCTTTTCCATAGCTATTTATTGTTGCCGCCGGTTTACCAGCATATATCCCCGTCTTATACTGTGCAAGAACTTTTGCTTTTTTTGGCGAAAGCAATTCAGCCCAGTTTCGTCCTTCCCCAATAACTTCGTGACCAAATATGGATTTGTCCATACTTACATTAACTTTTGCGTGATTCGGCAACCCACTATATTCCTCAATCTCCATGCCGAATATATCCGCTAGACCGCCGGGTAATGTAGCGTCAATTACAACATTATTCCAGTCTTTTACGCCGGTTCTAGGGGTTGCGATTAACACGCCCCCCTCATTGACGTAGGATCGTAATTTGTTCTCGATAGAGTCATTTACAAGCATTAGAGAGGGAACAAAAACCATTTTGTAATTAGATAAATCTTCTCTAGTTGGATCTACAAATTCAATTGACAAGTTTTTAGAGTAGAGAGATCTATAAAAGTCTAAAGCCGGCTCCCAAGAGCCTAAACCATAATAGTTTTTCCCGTCATATTCTATTTCAAGATCCCAAGCCCAAATATTGTCGTAAACTAACACAAAAGCTATTTCTGATCTAACGTTTGTTCCAACAATATGCGGCACTATCTTCTTAAGATCTTCTGAAACCTTCTTAATTTCAAAGAATCTTCTTCTGGGAACTCCGTCATGATCAAGTATGCCATGCCAATACTCTTCGGCGCCGAATCTACATGTTCTCCATCTGAAATACACTATACCGTCGGCTCCTCTAGCAATCGACTGTATAGTCCATAGTCTTATTTCTCCTGGCTTGGGTGTGGGTGCCATGGTTGTTTTAACTGCGCCGCTTTGGAGTTCCATGATCCAGTAGGGCTTCTTCTTTAGGCTCCGCATAACATCATGCGCCATAGCGCATCTGGCATAATCGATATGTGAGCTCCATTTTGGATAGTAATCGAAGGACACTATGTCTAGTGGTTTTGCAAGTCGAAAATAATCTAGTTCCTTATACAAGCCCATGAAATTATGCGTTATTATGTGATCAGGCGCTATCTCCCGGATTATGTTAACCTGTATTTGCTGATATTTAATCCAAGAGTCATTCATAAATCTATGCCACTCTAGGCATAAGCTTGGATTTTGCATGTGGAGGAATGATTTGGGTGGGGAAATCTCATCCCAATCTTCGTACTCTTGACTCCAAAATATGAAGCCGCATAAATTATTCAGATTTTCTAGAGTTTTATACCTATTTTTTAGCCAGCTTCTAAAGGCTCTAATACAATTATTGCAGTAGCAGAAGTCTATTCCAAATTCGTTATCAATCTGCCAGCCTATAACATTAGGGTTATCCTTGTAGTGCTGGGCCATAGCCCTAACAATTCTTTTTGTATGTTCAATATAATTTGGGTTATTTGGGCAGTAGTTTCGTCTTATGCCTTCAGGGAATCTTCTGCCGTATGGATCTATACGTAGAATATCTGGGTTTTTCTTAATAATCCATGGAGGCGGAGATGCGGTTGGGGTTCCGATTATCACCTTTATACTCTTCTTGGCAAGTAGATCTATAGCTTCATCCAGCCAATCAAAATTATATTCATTTTCTCTAGGCTCAATTTTGCTCCATGAAAACTCAGCGAGCCTCACCACGTTAAAATTTAATTCGCTCATCAGGTTTACGTCTTCAATCCATCTTTTCTTAGGCCAGTGTTCTGGATAATAGTCTACACCGAAAATAAACTTTGTCTTCCCCTTCATGTGACATCTCCTTATTCCATTCACATACCCTACTTTTATTATTAAGGTTTATTATTATATGTAATCTGATATAGTGATAAACTTCTCTAATGAGATTTGAAGGAAGATAAGCTACTTATTTAACTTTTGATTTGAAATTTAACACGTTTTTAATTATTTCCCTATATATTTGCATGTCTGAGACATTTACGATTGGTATTTGCATTCCTCTTCCAACTTCTAAGATCCTATTGTATTTTGGAAACTTCGCATAACACAAATGGCTTATGTAAAATTTACCTTTCTCAATTTCGTATTCTAAAGATTTCTCGTAAACTTCTAAGCATAAAATATAGCCTTTAACCCAGAAGAGGCGGCTGGCGCCGAAGGTTATAGCGCAGAAACCAAGATCCTCCGGTTTCCGCTCATCCAATCCTAAAATAACAATTTTTCTAGTAGGTTTGATCTCAACTTCCAACTGAAATCACGTCTGTATGTGTAAATAGAATTTTAGGATTTTAAGGGTTTTCTTCATATTTTTTCAGCTTTTCTTATACGGTTTGAGAAGCGTGCAAACATTTTTAGGTGTTCAATGCCTGCTTCAGTTGTTTTATAAATGGGGTCGCCATTGGGGTCTCTAAGTTCAGTTAGTAACCCATCCTTTAGAAGCATACGGAAGTATTTGCAGAAGCTGTAGTAATTGACGTTAGCTGTATGCATTATATGGGTTTTTTTAGCTCCGTTCATGGCTGCTTCAAGGATATCTGCGATAATATCATACTTGCTTCTGTAAGAGCGCCCCATAAACAAAATATATACATATTATGTATATTAAAAATTTACGA
>CAYSKG010000010.1:0-16621 GCA_964431725.1 uncultured Candidatus Bathyarchaeia archaeon
GGATCCAAAATTTTTCTCGAAAATAACTACACTATAGATATCGAATCTCATTAATCTGGAAAATGCCAACTATTGGCTTCCATCATTTATAGTTGCTGTCTAATGTTTTGTAGCCTGGTATAGTGTTCAGCAGACTTTGGAACCATTCCGAATTTAACAGTTCTCTCATCCGCTTCACAACTTTATTCTGAACTCTCTCTTTCAGCGCGTAACATTCGTAAGGCTCCCATGTTACATGAACCCATTTAAGTTCATGCTTTTCCGCAATGTATCTCAGCATTAAACCTATATCAGCTCTCTTAGATGAAATCTGTTTCGCAACCTCTTCATGAGTGCGGAATTCAGTTTCATATCCTCTCACATTCCCCATCCCTAACCTATATTTTTGAGCATCCTTCTTAAGCAAGTAATCCATGTAGACCCTCGTGCCAGAACCCCTATTTCTGTTAGCCAATCTGAGCTTGCCGAGAAGAATATTTCTCACAGCGGACTCAACATCTTCTATCTCTAATTCACTTCTGTAGGCGAGAACCAATTCCCTTAAGAAACCGCCGATTTTCTCAACTTTATCAGAAAGCCAAAGCTTCCTCAAATAAGGCTCATTATAAGTTCCAGCTTCAAAATCATATAGATGCGCGCATGCCACGTCAGCTTCCTTCAACGTTAACATAGCTATAGATAAACCGGAGCCAAGACATAATCCATCAACCTCATTTCCCTCCCTCAATAGCTCAGATATCAGCACTGAGATAAGAGGATCATGACTATAGGCAATAACCACGCTAGGCCTGTCTGATATGGAACGCACTGGCCCCATCAGTCCGGCTCTCTCAAGCCTAGCTTGAGCCGCTTCATAAAGCGTCAATAACCTTTCACCCAATCCGGTTAGACTGGCGCCGCCCCTCCCCTTGCCACCCTTATAAGTTTTAACAATCTTTCTGCCAATAATTCGCTCCATTCTAGCAATATTCTCCCAGAGCCTAGCGTAGGGCACACCAAGACCCCTCGAAGCTGCAAGCAAAGAACCTCTATCCCTTATAGCTTTAAGCATCATAGCTGTGAAGGCATCAACAATCGGTTCACCACCAAACTCAATAACAACATGATATCGAGCGATAAAATCCTCTAGGTTTGCCATGTAACATCCCTTCTAGATTCTATTTACCTTTTTTATCTTAAAAGCGTTATCGGTTTTTAAATAACGAAATATTTTTAATGTAAAGTAAATTTATTATTGTGCACTAGGTGCCGAAAGTTGGCTGACAAGAGGACGACGGCAATAGCTATCACGATTATCGCAACTTCTCTTATAATCACGGTTCTAACCATCTCAGGAAACCTAACGTTATCGCCGAATACAGCTAAGAGAAGCCTAGTAGTGTTTTGCGCAGGAAGCTTATACATCCCTCTAGAGAATTTCAAGAATGTATATGAAGAGCTAAATCCGGATGTGGAGGTCATTTTAGAACCCTCCGGAAGCTTAGAGGCTGTAAGAAAAGTCACTGATTTAGGTAGACGCTGCGATGTTTTAGCTCTTGCAGATTACAGATTGATATCTTTATACCTAATAGACAACTACACTTCATGGGGTGTTGCTTTTGCCTCAAATAGGCTTGTGCTCTGCTACACCAATAACAGTAAATATTTTGATCAAATAAATGCTGAAAACTGGTATGAAATATTGAGTATGCCAGATGTTAAATATGGATTCTCTGATCCCAATAAAGATCCCTGTGGTTATCGTTCGCTTATGGCAATAGGTCTTGCAAGTCTCCAGTATGAAAAAAATATACTGAAAAACCTAGTGCTGGATAGAAGCAACATTAAGGCAATAGAGGAGGACGAAACGCTTCACATATATGTTCCAGCAAATCTAGAAATTGACGTAGCAACCTTGGAAGTTAGGAGCAAAAGCGTTAACCTCATAGCCCTCTTAGAAACTGGCGCCTTAGATTACGCATTCGAATATAGGAGCGTAGCCATACAACACAATTTAAAGTATATTGAACTGTCACCGGAAATCAATTTAGGCGATCCTAAACACGACAATTTTTATGCCAAAGTGAAAGTCTACATACTCCATAACACTGATAAAGAGAAAATTATTGAGGGTGCCTCAATAACCTATGGTGTAACAATACCATCCACTGCCGAAAACTCGGAGGATGCGATCAAATTCATCCAGCTATTAGTGAGTGATACTGGAAGAAGCATCTTTGAGAGTCTAGGTCAACCCTTCCTAGAAAATCCCATTTATGTAGGGGATGTTCCGGTTGAACTGAGAAGCAAAGAATAACCCTAAATCTTCATCTGAAATCTTATCGGAGGGATTGAAGATTGAGAAAAATTATGGTATTTTTCAGCCTTCTTTCCGTAGTTATTCTTTTCTTCCTAACTTATCCCTTTGTATCCCTGATGCTTTTGGCCGACCCCAAATTGTTAGGTTTCACATTATCTTCAGCAACCATAATAAGAGCGCTTCTATTAACCTTAGAAGCTGCCACCCTGTCCACGCTGATACTGATGGTTTTCGGGGTTCCATTAGCTTACATTTTAGCCCGCTTCGAATTTAGGGGTAAAAAACTCGTAGAAGCAATAACTGATCTGCCGCTGGTTATACCCCATGCTGTTGTTGGAATAATGGTTCTCATAGCTTTTGGACCTAAAAGCCCATTTTCCTCAATTCTAGAGAATATAGGAGTCATCATTGAAAACAGCTTCTGGGCTATTGTAGCAGTCTTCTGCTTTGTGGGAGCTCCCCTCCTCATAGATTGCGCTAAAGATGGATTTGCATCAATTGACCCATACCTGGAGGGGGTTGCCCGGTGCATGGGAGCCGGAGCTGGAAGAACCTTCTACACAATCTCCCTCCCGCTAGCCTCAAAAAGCATACTTACAGGAGCATTACTGGCTTGGGCGAGATCGATGAGTGAAGTTGGAGCATTGTTAATCATAGCCTACTATCCTAAAACCATAAATGTTCTTGTAATAGAATGGTTCAACATTTACGGTCTCCGTTACACTGTAGCACTAACCCTAATACTCTTATCAATCTCCATAATAGTATTTGTTGTTTTAAGATGGATTCTAAGGTGGAAACATTGATCGCAACAGTAAATCTACATTTAAACCTAGGAGAATTCAAACTACGTGGAGTCAGTGTTAAGGCCGCAAATAGAGACTACATGGTGATTCTAGGTCCAAGCGGCGCTGGAAAAACTTTACTTCTAGAATGTATCGCAGGTCTACGTAAACCTGATAAAGGTATGATCCTAATTGATGGGAATGACGTAACAAATCTGCCGCCCGAAAAAAGAGAGCTAGCCTTTCTCCCTCAAAATTACGCGCTCTGGCCTCATATGCGTGTTTTCGATAACATAGCCTATCCGCTACGCTGTCGCAGAGTTCCAGAGAGTGAAATAAAAAGAAGAGTGAAGTGGGTTTCTAGAGAGCTGGAGATTGCTCATCTCCTAAACCGTAAGCCTACATCTCTGAGCGGCGGGGAACAACAAAGAGTAGCCCTAGCTAGAGCTATGGTTTGGGAGTTCAAAGCAATTCTACTTGATGAGCCAACAGCTTCTCTAGATCCATCTTTACGCCGGTCTACATGGAAGCTACTGCGAAGGCTTCATGAACGCATGGGCTTCACTGCAATTCACGTGACACATGATGTTGCTGAAGCGTTCGCTCTAGCCACAAAATCAGCATTTATGTATGAGGGGAAAATCGTGAAGCAAGGTCTGCTTAACGAAGTGCTAACAACTGCTGAGGCAGTACAATATTTAGGTGACACTAATCTAATGAAGGGAAAAATTTTAGATACGGCCAAAGGCGAAGCCCTAGTGAGGGTTGCAGACACCCATATTATAGCTGTAATTGATGGAAAACCCGGAGAGGAAGTTGTTTTATCCCTGCGCCCAGAAGATATAATCGTATTAAGGGAAAGAAGATTAGAAAGCAGCGCTAGAAACATTCTACAAGCAACTGTTGAAAGCCTTGAGCTCCATGGTCCATTAGTTCTACTTCATACCCGAAGCGGAGAAAAATTAATGTTAAAGGTGTACGTTACAAAATCATCCGCTGAGTATCTCAAGCTAAAACCTAAATCAAAGGTAATATTATGCTTTAAGGCTTCCGCGGTAAAAAGAGTGGTGTAAAAAGATTTTACTCAAATAGCTCTTCAACCACGGGCTTCTTCCCAAACTGAAACTCCCTCGCGGTTAAGAGTTTCTTATTAAGTTTTTCAGCGAGTTTCCAAACCTCTTTTGTCCGTTCCCTAAATTTTCTCTCTCTAGGCAAATGGTGATCCCAAATCATAAGTTTAAAATCCACCTCCCTAACTATCCTCTTAGCATTCTCAATGGATCTCCTAAAATTTATGAGATTCAGCATATAACCCAACATATAAGTCATCGGTCCATCCAATATCAGATAGTCAGGATTCTCCTCAATTATGAAGCTCGCATAATCCTCGATTATGGGACCATTCAAATCGGAGGAATGTATAAGTTTCTCTCCTCCGCTCTCAATTATTGTTGAGAAAACCCATCCAACCCTGGAGTATTCTATTCCATGAAAAAGCGGTTTAGTGAACCTTATTTTTGTTCCCCCAAAATTATAGCTTTTTCCCTCAGCAAATCTCACTTCGCAGTTTTTCATTTTCATTTCAGGTATCCATTGGGATTCAATCCATTTCTTAACTCTCTTTTCAAACCATGCTTTACCTTTACCCATTAATTCGCGTCTTCTCTCTTCATAATCACCGAAGTTTCTTTCTCTAGCCTCTTTCAGTTCATCAAAGATATCTCTAAAAGTCTTGATTTTAGGTTTCTCTAGAAAATTATCCAATTTCTCTCCACAAAATTTTCTTAGTAGCTGTGAGTAGAAGTTTAAAGCCCTTTTTCTTTGTGAATCATTAATATACATGTTTGGGTTCTTGGCTAAAACAAGTTTATTCTCATATATATCCAAATCTTCCGGTAGAAAATGATCCCAATGATAATGAGATATCACTATCACATCAGAGTTTTTCGCCGCATATTTTATCTCTCTTCGCCCCTTCCTCATCCATTTAATCTTCTCGGCTAGAGAAGCTGGAAAAGAGGGTTGCATGATGGCGATTCCAGGATCCACTAAAATGCGTATATCTTTAGTTTTAATGAGGGTTGCTGAGCTCTTCGCTCCGAAAGAGTCGAACCAAACGAGCTTAATGAACATTTTATTCCTCAGCTTCCATACATAACATTCTTTAATCTTATAAAAATGAAAAGTTACCAAGCATAAAAATAAACACTCTTAATAAAAAAATGTTCCAAAGTTTCAGTTTTCATATATTGTCGGATATTATATGTCATCCGTACTACATATTACTTATACTTATATTCCCTACACAACGCTTAACTTCTAATCGTATCTAACTAAAATGTATAAAAAGATTGCGCTAAATTTATGAGGGAGATAATTGTCTTCTCTTAAAGGCATGTTCAAGGTCATATGTCCAGAAGCGCAATCTAAGCGAGAACGTAAGGTTAATGATATCGTTAAGAGACTCGGCGTTATAACACCTGATAAGGTTCATCTCAAAAACTATCCAATAGATAATCCAGTGACCATATTTAACCCAGCTTTTATCATCGAAAATGGCAATGACATCAAACTTTACGCTAGAATCGTATTAGGATATTTCACCTATACCAGCGCCGTCGCAGAACTTGAAATCCCCATACCCGACATATACTCGCTTAAAATAATGAGCCATTACTCAGCTGATATCGTGGTTTATCCAAGCATGAGATTCGATATGTGGGGTGTTGAAGATCCAAGGGTTTATGAGATTGATGGAAAAATATGTATGACCTACTGTGGTAGAACAATCAGCTACTTCAATCCCGCAGTTAGAATCGAGAGAACCTTACCTGTTACAGCCATACGTGAAAACGGATGGAAAAAAATATGCGTATTCAGGCTCCCAAGTAAAATAAGAAAACATGTTGTAAGCGATAAAGACTCATTCATAACCAAGGGAGGAAAAGATTACCTGCTTTTTCACAGACCCCACCTAACTAACACCTACGAAAAATACCATCTAACAGTAAGCAGAATACCTAAATTCGGCTGGAATAAATCATTCAGAGAATTCACGGTTGAAGACACCAAAGTTGTATTTGAGCCCGCAGCGTTTGAGGAGAGAATGGGTTGGGGACCAGCCCCAATAAAAGTGGGCAAAGAACATCTGTTCTTAATCCACGCAGTGGACAAAGAACAAGTAGCCTATAGGCTTTTCGCAGCTCTCTTCGACCTAAACAATGGGGTTCAAGTTAAGGCCATAACCCCATACTATATTATGAGGCCTAAAATGCCTTACGAGGTTTATGGGGATCGCCCACACACAATATTCCCATGCGGAGCTCAAAAAGTAGATGATAAGATAATCATCAGCTACGGAGCCGCTGATTCGGCTGTCGCTTTTGGAGAGATAAACCTGAGCAATCTGCTGTCGATTTTAGACAAAAATAGGCTAGATTAAAATTGACAATCAGGCATTTTTATTTCTCGTAGCTAAACCACTTGAGTACTTCTGTAAATAATATCGGAAGAATGCTTATTATTAGATAAAAAATCCAAATCAACGCTAATAGGAGAGTCACTCCATTAATTAAGGAGTGAAATCTCATTAATAAGGGAGCGTAGAACAGATAAAAAACTATTATCAGAATTATATAGGAAAAACGTCTAAAAACCACCATTGATTTTTCAAAATTTAACCCTTTTTTCAATTCACATCTTTTAGCTATGAGCACAGAGAAAGAATCAACTATCTCCTTTAATCCTGGCAAAGATTGAACAACTAAAAAAGTGAATACTGAAAAGAAAATTAAATTGCAGAGTATTTCCGTTTCCCGATTTATTGAACCCGCAAGAGGAATAAATATTAAAACGCCGAAAAGCCATATCAAAAAAGCCGACAGAAGATTGCAAAGCGTTTTTTCACCATGAAGTTTTAGGGTTTTCCCGAAATTTTCAATCTCCCTCTCAATTATTTTCGCCATACTCTTTTCAAGTCTCCCTCATCAACAACCCAACACTAGACCAATAAAAAATATTTAGAAATAATAAAAATATGTGGTCTGAAATTATCAAGTTTCTTTAACTTGCTTCTCAAGCTCCTCAGAGATCTTTGAGGTATATTTACCAATTATTCTAGCGATCGCTCTGCAACACTTCCATAATGCAAAGATCGACCAAATCACTATTAGAACTAGAAGAACCGCTGGAACCGCCGGATGAATCTCCGCTAAATAACGTGCAAACAACAGATAAACCAGAGAAACTACGATGACATATATTATGCCGTCCAGCACCGCCCTATAATTGTCATATACTTCAATATCATCTTCCCCGCTTGCTTTTCCAAAATGATAGGCTAGTATTCCAGCTAAGCTCCTTGTAAGCCGACGGATATCCACAAACACTGAGAAAATTATTATCGCCAGAGCAACGGCGATAATAAAGCTGATCACCGAGTGCACGGGATAGCCGAAGAATTGCTGAGTCATTCCTTTAGCAATTGGTAGAAATATCAGCTCCCCGAAGATCCATATGAGAATCGCTGCAGCTATCGATAGGGAAACCCTCACACCTACCTGCCTTAATATCCTCACAGATTCAGAGTACATCTTTAGACCAAATTCTTTAACCTCTTCCTCTTTTGCTTCACTACTTTCCTTTGGAGTTTCTTCTTTTGTCATTGTGCTTCTCCCTAGGTGGAGTAATGAGGCGGAATTTATAAGCTTTTATTTCCTTTTCACTGTATAATCATAGCAATATGGGGTGTATGCTACAATTTTTATGGAATTACTTCACAGCCGTTATATTTCATATATTCAAAATCGTTTTGACTTATTTTTCCTGCTGAAATTAAACTTTTAACTTTCGGTAACCATGATTTTAGGGATTTAATCAGATTTTCAACCGTTTTACAAACTAGGCTGTAAGCTTCATTAGGCCAACGCTTAGTCAAATTAGCGTATAGACATCTTCCTCCGCATTCATGATAAATGTCGCATCTTACACATGGTTCGCCAACATAAACTTTCTTAAGCTTTAATGGGTGCTCCCTACTTATGTGTCCTAAATAAAAATCTTGCATTCCATTCATTATTGGGCAGGGTATTATGTGTCCATCTGTTTGTATGCTATAGTTTGCCCAACCGGATCCGCAGCGTAACAGGCTTTTTTCACCTTTCAAGAGAGAATTCATTATCGCTAGAAAGGGATATATTCTTAAAACTTTGCCTTTTCTCTCCATTTGTTTAATCCAAAATCTAATTAATTTATGAATGCCTGGATTGTAGCTCTCTTCAACCCATTTTCTGAATCTATTTAATCTTTTAGGTATGTCGCTTCTCCAGAAACCAGCGTCTATCTGCCAATGTATTGAAGAAAACTGGTAGTCTGGGTTATCCAGTAACCATAAAACCTGCTTATAAATATCTGTTTCTTCCATAACCGTCATCCGAGCAATAACTTCACCTTTAAATCCTTTCTTCCGAATAATCCTCAAGTTTTCAACGACCTTCCTATAAACTCCTCTTCCACGATAATAGTCTGTTAATTCTTCATCCCCATCTATAGAAACAAATATTGTAGAAAATCTTTTCAAATATTCAGGCTTAATTTCATGTAGATGAAGCCCATTAGTCTGAATTATAAAATGTTTTGCTCTTATTAAATCCATTATCTTCTCCATTTCCTCTATACATAACAGTGGTTCGCCGCCATAAAAGATCACGCCAGCCTCCGGATCCTTTTCAATAAAGGTTTTTAAAGTTTGTAGGTCGTAGCTTATCTTGCTTGGGACAGAATAATCCACTTCAAAAGAATCGAAATCAGTATCTATCTCCCTTAACGATTTTTCATAACAATATTTGCATTTTAAATCACATTTAGTTGTCAGCAGTATGTGGTAGAACATGGCTTCTTCACTAGTAATCAACTGCTGCCAATGTTATTTGTATTAGAATTAACAAAAATAATTAAATTTGTTTTGTAAAAATGGTTAGATTTTATATTAGAAGCCCATCTTCATTCTTATTTCTTCGTATGTTCCTCCTCCCTTCACAAATTCTTCAGCAGCGTGTTTAACCCACTCTCTAGATGGAAGACCAGCTGAAACTATCAGCCTCAAAGGATCAGGTTTACCATTTAATTCTTTTTCAAGCCATCTCAGCATCTTTAGATCTAATTCATCTACAATATCCCTCTCCTCTAGAGCTAAATTTTCATTTTCACCCGGGTCGTTATTAAGATTATAAAGCTCCACAGCGGGGCATTCCCAGAAGCCCGGGTCCAAAGTTTTTATGAGTTTCCATCCATCCCTAGTTATTACTGTTCTCTTGGCTGACCAAAGCCCTTGATTAGAATATACTTCACTATAACCTTCATCCTCTCCATTAGCCACAGAGAGTAGATTCTTCCCTTCGAAGTCTTTAGGCGTTTTTATATTTGCTGTTTTAAGAATCGTATAGGGGATATCTATATTTTGAACAAGCTTCTCCACCTTTATTCCTTTAGGAAGACTCGGATGCGCCAAAATCAATGGCACTCTTATTATGGGTTCATAAACTGTGCAATGATCAAAATATTCTTCATGCTCACCTAAACTTTCACCATGATCAGACGTTATTATCAGAAGGGTTTCATCCATTATACCTAGATCTACTAAAGTCTGGTAGAGTTCTCCCACCTTATCATCAACATACCGAATTTCCCCATCGTATTGGGCTTTAATAAAATTAATATCTGTTATCTCATTCTGAAGATCATTAGCCTCCCGAATTCTATCTAAATGCTTCTTGTGGAAGGGCCACAAAATGCTTTTTCTAAGATTATCTAAACTATGGTTTTCGGGATCTGTGGGGTCCCCCTCATAGAAGAGGTTTCGATATTGTTTAGGCGGAATGTATAACGCATGAGGATCCCAATAATGTATGAATACGAAAAAGTCTCTATTGAAATTCTGCTTTATCCACGGAATAGCCATACAATTTATGTCGTCAGCATCAATCTGCTGGAGAAGAGCCCTAGATTTACCTGCAAAAGGATTCATATAACAATGAAAACCCCTAGCGAACCAGTGTCTCATCATATATAATGTGCTTACAGCGGCGGTTAGATATCCTTTACTGGCTAATATCTCCGATAGATAAGGTATTTTAGCGGATAGATTTTCTGTGGGACTGTGGGACACTATGCCTGTTTTAACTCCTCTCTGTCCTGTAAACATGGCTGTGAAAGATGGTTGAGTGGGAACATCTGAGGCGTATGCTCTCTCAAAAATCGCTCCGTCACTAGCTATTCTATCTATATTCGGTGAAGTTTTTTTGTTATAGCCATAACAGCCGAGATGATCGGCTCGCAGAGTATCTATAACTACAAAAACCATCTTCATAATTATGGAAATCCCCTTGTAGCAGTATTTAAATTTTGTCTGAAATAACATTTTTGCAGTGTAGATGCATCTTGTCGCAGGAAATCTGAAAACTTAAATAACCCTTAGTTAAACACTTTCATCATCACAATTTAAAATAATTTAAGTTAAACATTTATCATGGAAAAAGGAGGAGCCATCAATCAATAATGTATAACCAGCAATTAGTTCTCTTACTCCTGTCGCTTGCATTAATGCTTCTAGCCTCCTATATTCTCAGCTTTTTGCTAAACAAATTCAAAATGCCGAGCTTACTGGCGCCTCTACTGGTAGGATTCATATTTCAGCTCCCACCATTATCCTCCTATTTTGCTGGCGTAATCTACCAAGCGGTCTACTCTTTTCTTGCTCAGCTCGGCATTATATTTCTGCTTTTTTTAGTTGGTCTACGCCTAGATACAAGCTTACTGCGAGAATTATCCGGCCAAGTGATTATACTCTCAATTTTAAACATGGGTTTCTCAATTATTCTAGGCACAATAATACTGTTATACTTTGGCTACTCTCTCCTAATATCTATTATAGTTTCAACAGCGTTAGCTGCCGTGGCTGAAACCACAATTGCGCCAATACTCGATGAACTAGGCATAATCCAAACCAAAGTAGCCAGCTTAATACTGGGCTCTGGCATAGTTGACGATGTCGCCGAAATTATGCTAGCATCCTTGGCGTCGATGATCGTTGGTGCGAAAGGGGAAATCACCAGTCCTCTTTTACCAGTTTTAGGCTTCTTCCTTTTCATTTTTCTCATCTTGCTTTATCACAAGTTTATTATACCCCTAATAGCCCGCTTCAATAAGGAGGTTGAAAGTGCACACATCTTTCTCCTCATGGTCTCTACAGCCTTAATTTTCACATCTCTCTCCCAACTTTTTAAATTAGGGATTTTACTTGGCGCAATAGCTGCGGGATTAGCATCCCAGAAGCTGCTTAAGCTAGTTAATTCCGAGAGCAAAGCTTTACTAGCTCTAACAGCGATTGCCTACGGCTTTCTAGGTCCAATCTTCTTTTTCGGAGTCGGCTTAAGTGTAACCCTCTCACATATCACTGAAACCTTTCAATTAACAGTTCTGCTGCTTGCAGCCAACTTCCTCGGAAAGTTTGTAGCAGCTTTTATAGTGGGGAAAACAGCTAAGCTGAATCTGAAAGCAATCATCACGGTAGGCTGGGGATTAAGCGCCAAATTCTCTATGGGAATAATACCTGTCCAAATTTTTTACGCTTTTCACATCATAGACCAGCAGCTTTTTTCGTCCTTCATAGCTGTTTCCACAATAACCACCATAATCATTCCGTTTTCTCTATCTTATTTGGTGAATAAGTGGAGACATGACATAACTCAATAATATTTTTCAGATTTAAGAAGACGGCGAATATTCAAGATTTAAATATGCTTTTAATCTTATTTCTCAAAAAAATCTTAGTATCAATCTAAAAATCATGGTGATAAGTTATGAATAGTGAAATTAAAAATTTTATACTGATAGTTCTGGATAGTTTCAGACAAGATCATGTCAGCTACTATAATAGGGGAAAACAAGTCTTCGAGAACGTATCTGCCTGCAAAACACCAAACCTAGATGAATTTGCGAGAGAGAACCTTGTTTTTCACAATGTTTACCCTTCAGGCTTACCAACTATACCCGTAAGATATGAACTATTGACAGGAATGTTTTCTCTACCCTATAGACCCTGGCAACCGCTTTTACCCTATCCCAAAGACATAACTGCAGCTGACATATTAAGTAGACGTGGATATGTTTGCGGACTTATAACTGACACCTACCACCTATTCAAGCCTGATATGAATTTTCACCGGAGCTTCCACTGCTTTGAATGGATTAGAGGACAGGAATATGACGCCTATATGTCTTCACCGCCCAAGCGTAAGATAGATAATTACGTGAATGAGAACTACCCTGAAGAATGGAGAAGACTTGTAGCCAAATATCTGGCAAACACAGATAATTTTGAATCAGAGGAGGATTACTTCCCAGCAAAAGTCTTTAGTAAAGTAATAGAGTGGCTTAAAAAGAACCGCGTTTATGATCATGTTTTCCTTTGGGTTGACTGTTTCGACCCGCATGAACCTTGGGATCCCCCCTCAAGATTCGATGTTTACACCAATCCATCCTATAAGGGTCCTAGGATCATATTGCCTATGGGCGGCTATGCTGAAGAGTGGGCGACAAAAGAGCAAATAGACTATATTAGGGGATTATATGCTGGTGAAGCATCATTTGTAGACCATTGTATTGGAAAGCTGTTTAAAGCGTTAGAGGAACTAGGATATTATGAAGATTCCGTAATTGTGGTTACAGCTGATCATGGTCATCCTTTAGCTGATCACGGCAAATTCCTCAAGGGATCTGATAGAATGTATAATGAGCTTTTGAAGATTCCATTCCTTATGCACATACCCGGATATGAACATAAAGATATAGATGCGCTTGTACAGTTTCCAGATGTTTTACCAACTGTTCTCGAAATTCTTGGGCTTAAGTCGGAAACCAGATGTATGCAGGGATGGAGCTTCATGGAGGTGCTTGAAGGAGCAAGAGAAGAACATAGGAAGTATATTATTTCCGGCTATCATGAGGCAATGGATAGGTGCATAAGAAGTAAAGAATGGAGTTTTATAAAGAGGCCTGAAGGGCAACCTGATGAACTATATAACTTAATTGAAGATCCCAAAGAGAAAAATAATCTCATAGATGAGAGAAGAGACATAGCCATGCAGCTAGCATCTTACTACGGCTCATACTTCTTTAAGGCTGGGAGACCATTATCCGTAAAGGGATTGCAAGGCAGATATGAAACCATGTAGACAAAACATTTCTAGGCTGATCAGAGCTGTAAGTGCGAAAATACCGCCAAAATTTATGAGAAACACGAAACACAAAAGTATTATTTAGTCCTTACAATCTATTTATTCCGTTTTTCTTGTGGAGGCTATTATCATAGCATTCAGTGGGAGAACCGCCGCTGCTAAAATAAAGGTGAAATGAGAACCTGCCCAATCATATATGATCATGAATAATATAGGTCCTATAAAACCGCCTAAATCCATAAAGGTTCTATACATTCCGATAGCTCCGCCTCTATATTTTGAGGGGGAAACTTCCGATAAAAGAACCAAAAGCGATGTTATAATCATGCCTCTGCTAAATCCCTCAAGTAACCCTAGAGCAAGAAGTGCATCGAATGAATAGAATAATGTATACGCATATAAACAGCAAGATTGAAGGAGGAAACCCAATATTATCATAGGCTTCCTACCAATTTTATCCGATAAATAACCCGATATAACGGTTGCAATGATTACACCAACCATTCTCACACTAACAATTAACCCTATTAACTCAACACCCATTCCGAGCTGAAGATTTAAGTATAATGGAAAAACTGTGCCGGTGACCCCCGTCATCACAAGCATCCTAGAGAAGGAACTTATATAAACTGTAGTTAAGCCCCATCTCCTTAAGCTAGGTAAACACTCCTTAAAAGAAGATAAAGGAGATACATCACGGTTTCTCACGTCTCTCTGCCTTATCTTCTTTGACAGAAGAACAATGACGAAAGAGCAGAATATGAGAACCGTTGATATAAAAAATACATGCCTATAACCCAAGATTGTTGCTACATAACCGCCGAGAGGAGCTCCAATCAAGCTTCCAATAAACTCGATTCCCTGATAAGTTCCCAAAGCCTGCCCCCTCTCGCTTGACTTAAAGAGATCAAATAGAAAAGCGGAGCTACTCATAAAGAAGAGGGCTGTTCCTAATCCCCAAAGAGCTCTACCTAAAATCAGAACATAGATCACGTTTGCCATAGAACAGAAAAAAGCTCCAAAGCTCGAAAAAGCAAGACCTCCCACCATGAGCTTATAACGGCCAAAATGATCTGCCATCACACCTGACGGTATCTCAGTGAATATTCTTGACATGAACCAGGCGGAGGAGACCAATCCAATCAAAAGTCCAGATGGATCTAGCTCTCGGGCGAAAAGCGGAAGGAAAGCGGCTGACAAGCTCATGCCCATAAGTAATGCAAACGCGGCAATCACCATGTCAAAGTATTCTCTTGGATACAGGGAAACTGCCCCCGACATTTTTATTTAATGTTTGTCAAATTTAGAAAACAATGTTAATTTTAATTTTTCTTTAAATGAATAACATTTTTCGGTGGCTATTTTTTCTTTGATGGTTAGGTGTATCTTAATAGGTTGAGGGGCTCTTCTCCGGCGTTGACCGGGCTCCATTCGAGGAGATCAAATAGTCTCTACACTTTGGAGAGCAAGGGTAGACGTCCTAAGCCTCCAATAGCGTGCTTCAGAACCGTCTTGGTAAAGATGCTTTTCGAGATAAACAGCTTCTCTCTGCGGCTTCACGGATCACGCCTTCATGCCTAAAAATTCCACTTTGAGCTTTTTAGAAGAGAACCATTTATATCTTTTTGCGAAGTTCTTAATAGTATGGCTGAAAACAGAAACGGTGTGATTTGGTATGGATGAGATAGATAAAAGAATTCTTTCTTTTCTATTTAAAGATAGCCGCATGTCTCTTATAGATATATCAAATAATTTTAGGAAATATGGGATAAAAATTTCTCCGCCATCCATAAAAAGAAGGATCTCCCAATTATTAGAAACAGGCATAATTAAGAAATTCACCATTGCCTTGAACTATGAACAATTAAACTTAGCGAGTCTTGCATTCATCAATTTGAAAGTTGAGCCCTCAGTAATTTTGAAAGTGGCGAGAAACCTATCATTCTTGCCTGAAGTAGAAAGTGTTTATATTGTCCAAGACGATTATAATGTTCTCCTTACTATCAGAGGCAAAAATTATAAAGAGATTAGTACACTCATTGAGCGTCTTTCATCCTCAAATTATATAAGGGATGTAAAAACGTCTGTCGTTTTAGATTCCTTCTCAAAGTCAAGTTTAAACTCGCAATTATTGAAAGAAAGCGATATATTAATAGAAGATGTTGATAGAGATGGAAAAGACGAAATTATGCTTGATAGTCCCTACCTTTCCGTAATTATATCTCCATATCTCGGCGGTAAAGTTTCAGAGATTATATTTAAAGAGACGGGAAACAATCAAGCAAAAGCTGGCGATGGGCTTCTTCTAGATAATTTTTCCGAGGAAGGCTGGGGCAGCTTAGCTAATATTGCTTATGATTATGAGATTCTTGGCGCTAACAAAAACTCAGCATCAGTGAAGTTATCCACACTCTTCAATGGGTTCAAGCTCAAAAATATTCTACTTGAGAAAAAAATCACGTTATATTCTGACAAGCCACTAATCCGTGTTGACTATAAAATCTCTAATAGGTCTGAAAAGAGCCAAGAGGTAACATTCTGGGTGTCTAATTATCTCAATGTCGGAGGAAATGTTGGTGAAGAAGACTGTTTTTTCCTTCCAATTGAGGGAAAAATGGTATCTGAAACATATAAACGCCAATCCCATCATGTTATGTGGCCAGCGGCCTATTCTGAAAACTTAGGAAAGAATTCAAGTTACTATATTAAGATCGAGCAACCTGAGATTCGAAAACAAAAAGTAAGTGATGGATGGGCAGCATGGATGGATACGCGTTCAGAAGAGATTCTCGGCTTCTTCTGGAACCAAAAGGATGCTGCGTACATAAAAAGATGCTTCTTGCTTAACTCTTACTCATTAGAGATAATATATAAAACAGTCAATTTAGAACCGGGTCAACACAAAGATTACTTATTTTTCATCATGGTTGGAAAGGGAGGACAAGACCTCGTCTGGAGACTGAACGAAAAACTAAGAGAAGAATTTCAATGAAAGAAACCTTCTTAAACCAATTTTTATCGCGTCGAACCTTCCATTTTTAATACTGAACCTTCAAAAGATGCTTGTTTGGATATTTCATTTTTCTTTTTAATTATTAAACTTTGGCAAATTTCTTGGATTTCAACTATTTTTCGAACAGATTTGCTATAATGATGTTTATTTTTCATGTTTCTTGACCTGAATTTTTGCGTTATATTTGCATCCACAACCAAAATTTGCCAAAGTTTAGCTAAACTATTTAAAATATATCTATTTTGAACTAGTTGAAAAGGCAAATCCTTACACCACTTTACAACGATTA
>CAYSKG010000010.1:16721-31870 GCA_964431725.1 uncultured Candidatus Bathyarchaeia archaeon
TATCTATTTTGAACTAGTTGAAAAGGCAAATCCTTACACCACTTTACAACGATTAGCACTTTTTCTTTCACCGTAATCATATTTTATCTTCATACTTCGACCATTTGTTAATATGGCATTGCCCATCGAGCTTGGAAGACCATTGCAAGAGATGCGCTGAACCCAACGATTAGACTTTCACCAGCGAATAATCCCGCCACAAAGGTCATCTTCTCCTCTTCATATCGTTCTTTAAGGACGTATCTTTTGACAATCCCCCCTAAGATTAAACCAATTAGAAAACCGAGCGGAATTGAGATGGGAGATGCGACGCCAGCAGCAAACCCCATAAGAGAGAAAGGAATCTTAAGGAAGGCCGTTAAAAGATGCAAGACCGTTCCGAAGACAAAAAATACTAATATGTTAAGAGGGTTGAATGTTGCAATCGACCTTGTAACAAAGAGAGAAGTCATCAAGATCTGTGCAGGCCAATATGGGCAAGGAAACATCTCTGAAGGAACCTGCGCGATTCTCCAAAAAATGTATACGAAAAAGTACCCGCCGACTATCGATAATGGCAATGCTAAGAGAGATGCTTTCACTAAACTTTTTGCACTTGTTCCTACTAATTCAGCCGTCTTAAATGTTGCACACCAACCAGAGCCTCCAAGTCCGCTTATGTTTATTGGTGCGAACCAAGCTGAGTATCCTTTATATCCGCTAGCTATTATTATCCCCTCTTTCACATACGGGATGTCCATACTTATACCCGTCAGTCCAAGAGACCGTGAGACAATCAGGTTTACAATAAAGTACCAACCTACAGACATGAGGAGGAAAATCCAAAGGGGAAAATCTGGGGCAAGCGTCCAGGAGAGAACGGCTGAACCAATTGATCCGAAAATAAAGAGCGCCATCATGAGTTTAAAAGAAATGAGCCCCTGAGGCTTTTTTGAAGAAGTTTTTGTCAAGCTTTTAAACGCGTCAATAAAAAGCCTCGGCTGTAAAAGAATGGGCAAAACACCAGCCGCAAGCGCTAATCCCACGATTGGGCTTGCCCAAAAATTCAACATGGATCTTGTCCATGTATCTTGGAGATTCATCCCCATTCTCCAATCAGTAAATAAGCCTAGATCGATCAGAATAGGGTTCCCTATAAAATAGAATGCGATGCTTCCTGCAAGCATGCTGAAAACTGTGCTTTTGGGTAACACCATACCAATAGCTACGGTAATCAGGTCTGTAGCAATTCCCAGAGAAGCTCCAGGAATTATTCTCTCAATGATAGGGTTAAGGTCAACCCAAGGCAAAGGTATTAAAGAGGCTGATACTTTAAATGCAGACTTAGATATCATCGGAATTGCGTAGAGAAAGGTTCCATATATAAATCCTACAAGGCCGGAGAGTATAAAGATTCTTTCCTTCCTTGAACTCGCCTCACTTAACGACTTGCATAACTCTGCGTTTACTTGGGACATCGGGAATGGAAGTCTTTCCCCCTCCACGTACAGCTGCCGTGTTAAAAAACCGAGAGCTATATCAGCCATTATGGTAAAGATTGTTGAGATTATTGAAACCGCAATGATTGGAATTAAGTAAGGGCTGAGCAGGTCTCTCTGATAATATACGGAGATTGGCGGTGCAAACCATGAGGGCAACACGTCTGTAAGCTTAAAGCCTGCAGTAATATTTGAAGCCCTAAAGTAGCTTCTGAATAGAATATTTATTGCGAATCCTCCGCTTGTAGCTGTTCCACATCCAACCATCAATGTGAGTACCTCATGTTTTGTAAGCGGCTTTTCCAGCAATCTTGCAATCAGATCCAGCATCATTACTGTAGCAAACTGAGCAGCCCAGCCGAGTTGACTTCCAGTAACTAGGAAAAGCCAGATCGTCGCGGGTTGTAGAACTATGCTAGAGTATATTATTCCTAAAATTACCCTTGGCGTTAATCCAGACTCATATTTTTCCTTGAAGTTCCCTTCATCTCCGCTTATCAAGTTATTCTCACCTCTTCATCACGTATAATTCGCGCCATCTATTTTGATATCTTTTCTTTTCGTTGGTTGAGAGAGATTTCCAGTTAAGAAGCTGCCTTCTCAACTCATTCACAAAAGGACGGTTTGCAGTCTTCCAAACTGACAGTATACCTTCTAAACGTCGAATTGATATGTTGATGTGATACTTTTTATCCGATTTGTTTAAAACCAACCTTATACTTACGATTTGCTTGATTCCAGCTTCATACGGGGAAAGTCTCGCAATAAACTCTAAGCATTCTTCCCCCTCCTTCCCCTCATATCTTATTTCGCTAGCAGAGAATAGGGAGACTCTCTCAGTTGGGAAGGATTCGAGAAATTCCTTGAGGTAGCATAGCAAGCCTTTTCGAAAGTCTTCTTCCACACTAAAGGGTAGGGGTATATGCCACTCATTGCCCTTAGGTTTTGTGGGCATCTTCCACTTCCTTTCTAATGAAGGTGTAACTATTTTTGAGGCCTTATAGAAAGGATAAACCACTGATGTTAAGATCACAAGCATGGTTAGTCCTACACTATTGATCACCATCGAGGATGAATAATTGGGGACGAAGATTGTCTCAGTTCCTATAGCTTTTATAATATTGACGCCCACTATACTTATTGTGTAGCCTAATACTGAACTTATAACGCTGTAGAGTATTGCTTGAGAAAGAAACATTGCTACAATGTGAAGCGGTGAGAGTCCAATTGAGCTTAATATATTGATTTCTTTCGTTCTTTCATGAACCATGCCTAACATCATATTGAAAATAGATAGAAAAACCAGAGTGAAAGGTACGATAAGCGATTCAATGCTTAAAAAGACTTGCTTAGCGTATTGAATAACACTTATTTTTCCATTTATGCCTGAACATACGAAAAGTTCGGTAAATCCGCTTGAGAGAAGTTTAAGCGCATTCTCAATGACGGCGGATTCTTGAAACGTTATTGCCAGAGTGTAAGTGTTTGCTCCTAATTGAACTGCCATTTCGTATGGAACAATAATTAGGAACCTTGATTCCATAGGCCTGCCTGCGCCTCCTATTCCTCCTACTCCTGCAGCCTCTCCAGTAAATGGTATTATGGAGTTTTGATCTAGATCTACAATCTTATCTGTTTTGTTATCGTCAAAAATCCCGCAGACCCTTAGAAAGATATTGGACAATCTTATTTGGTCACCCACTTCAACATTTAGAAGGTCCTTTGCCTCACTTGGGATTATACATTGATATAAGTCAGATGACGTAAACCAGTTTCCCTCTTTTATTACTTGTTGCATATTTATAGGTTCTTCTTTTTTTAATCCTAAAATCCCCTCAATTATATAGTTCCTTCCTTGAAACCCAAACAATTTTTTGTGGCCTCCTAGAAAAGCTCTGGGCATCAAGGTGCCATTTAAACTGTTAATTGTCTTATTGATTAATGATACTGCTTCACTGCTAAGGGGGGCATAGCTTCGACTTCTAACTAACAATCCGTTATATTCAGTCTTCCCCTCAAAAAAATCAGCCTTTTTTAGAACGATTGATTCCGAAAAAGAAGAGAGGGATACCAGAGCAAAAGTAATCAGTGTAAGCGAGATAATGGCTAATGCTGTGCGCATTTTTCTCCTGCGCATATTTGAGATTCCCATGGAAAAAGCAAGCAGCATAGCGCTTGTCCTACTGATTTCCATGAAGTGTTTTCCTACGAAAATGGTGCGAAATTTTTTGATGAAGCCCCATGATTTCCATAATAATAAAACTATTGGAGGCATAATTAAGCAGGTTACAGCGAAACCTATTAATATTAATGGAGCGCTTGGCGAAACTGCGAACCCGGGGTGGCTAAAACCTAAAATAAGCAGGAAAGCAACAAATATGAACCCTAAAGACAAGCTTCTTTTTAAGGATCCCTGATGCTCAAACAGCAGTCTCTCTAACAAAAAGGAGAAAGGTATTAACAATATTGAAAAGAAGACGATTGTGTTAGAGCAGTCTTGAATAGTTGTTCTAATATTCGAGTATATGGAAAATTCGTAAGCCCAGACTAGAAAGGCATAACGGTAACTTGCGCTGATATTATTTTCGCTTTTTGAGTTTAGAATGCCAAGGAAATTATAGCGATTTTGACTATGCTGAGTCTCATTTAATGATAAGGTGATTCCGTGGGATGAAAGAAATTTTATTCGCTCTTCATTTAGCCAATATGCATCAATTGCGATATGTATAGGATTGAGATGAATGCATTCGCCAGCATTTACCCTAAATCCCGAACCTGACGGTTTTTCTTTGCTTGCATTAATTAGCCATCCAGTAGGGTAGACTCTTAGTGCTGAATGAATTATTATTTCAGTTAAACTATCTGGTGGAACAAAAATCATCGTGACTGGCGATGGAATATGCGCGTAAGTTCTCACGCAATATCCGAAATGGTCAAAAGCAAAGTGGTTGGAGAAATCGTTGATTTCGAAGAACAAACCGTTAAGTGGAAGAAGGGAAGATGGATGAAGAAGGTCATAAAGCGCCACCGTCCCACATTTAAAAACTACTGGATAAACCTCTTCAACTGCTGAAATAATCAATGCTTTCTTTGGAAAGCTAGCATATTTTCCGAAATCTGGGGCATAATCTACTGGCCCATATGAGGGGTCATCTAAATATGCTTCAAAAATATAATTGAAGTCTCCTAGGAGATTAACATAAGCTGTTCTTGGGGCCACACCATGAATGATGAATTCACCGTTAGAGTCGGCTCTCACATAAAATTCATGTCCATATAAAGGAAGGTTGTTTCCATACATATCTTGACCGCAAACATAAGGTTCCACAGGATAACCTTGAACATATACCAGAGCGTTAGGTACGGGTGTGAACCAGCCGGTGGAATAATTGTATTCCAGTACCTGTCCTTTAAGAGATGCAAACCCTCCCATCCGGTCATCATATCGGAAAGGTGTAATGGATGGAAGAATAAGGTTTTCATCATTAGCTAATGCATAAAGAGTATACATCGCGGCTTCGCATTGAGGCCTAATGTTACTGAAATTCACGTAATCCATTATGTCACTGGGAGTGCCCTGACGAATTTCCAATGTCTGTGTAGTAGCATATGTTACGCCAATCCCACCGGCCATGGTGAAGGGTTCGCTGTCGAACATGTATTGTCTATACATTGTTCCAGGCGGAAGAGTCATCAAAAGACAGTTCATAATATTGAGAGTTTTCTCCGTTTTTTCTTTAAACTCTGGAATGTAAGTATTAAAAATTCGTTTTACGATTTCAAATCTTGAGATGACTTTTTGGAAAGCATAAAAGTAGCCCCAGTAAAAGACGCCTAAAACATTATTTTCGCTACTTAAATCCAGATTAATCAGTAACTTATACCTCCAGCTAGTGTCTCCATCAGTTGAAGTGATATCTGAGAAATGCCTATTGATGAAATCCCTTATCCCGGCTAAGGCTTGGTTATGGCCTGATAAAGCCAGAATAAGAACAGATCTTTTAGGCGGGTATAGACTGAAAAATCTAGCAATCTCTAAGAGGAGAGAGACCCCTACGCTCTCTTCCGCTCCTGGTGCTAGAGATGGTACAATTGAATATGAGTCGTAATAAGCGGAGATAACTATAACATCAGATTTTAGTTGGGGATCTGTGCCATTTATAAAACAAAGAATATTCCTTGCCGTTTTATCTTCAAATTCCATCTTCAGGTCAAGTCTAGCATAGACTTCATAATTTTGATTAATTAAAGAAAGCAAATCATGCGAATTTTCTTTACGTAACAAGACTCTGGGAAAATCAAGTGGAACATTAACATATTTTTGAGAAGAGTCAACGCTTGAAAATTCTTCAGGTTCCAGAAATACAACCGCTTTTGCACCAAATTTTGCCGCATTAATCCAATTTGACTTGCTATCAAAATCCATAACAATGATGCTGTCTTCGATATCATACCCATCAAAATCAGAAAGATATCCCTTTCCTACATAAAAGATTTTTCCCACCGTTCCATTTGGCGGAGTAGTGCAAGTCTCAACCAAATTTGGACGAAGCGGGTAAACTGTAAAATTTCTAAGTAGAACACCATTTTCAGAATAAATTTTCAGGCTTGCCCCATAATCGACGGGTATAGTAACATTAAAAAATTCATAATAAGGATTCAATCCAAAATCCTTTAACGTTTTAAAGATGAATGATGCCGCTTTATCGCATCCTTTGTAACCAGTTACTCGGGTCCCATAAGAAGTCAATATCTGCATATAACTCTTGACTCTGTCTATATCTAAGAAGTTAAGAGGTTGATAAGGATTGAGATCCGCTATAGCAGGGTTTGCTGGAAACGAATAGCCGCCCGCTACTACGAGATTACTATGAAAGAATACTAAAACGAGTAGCAACAAAAAATAGTTCTTCTTCATAATTTATGTGTAAAATTTAACTTGTTTATAAGCATTTCTAAAATTAAACAACTATGTAATTTTCTAAAAAATAATGTTTTGTTTTTTCCAAAAATAATATATATTTAAAGCTAAAATGTATAATATTTTAGGGATAAGTATGAAAGAAAAGGAAACCTTGACAAGCGGCTTAACCGTAAAATCTTTAACCGTTGGCACAGCACTGGTAATCTTTTGGTCCCTATACTACGTCATAGTAACTGGCTTCTCGAAGACTGTAATGGCCCAGCTTCCAGCAATTCTAGTTACATTCTTCATATTGGCAATTATCAGCAAATTTGCACCCGCAGTAGGTTTAAATCCTCATGAGCTCACAGTTGTATATTCAATGATGGCATCAACAATGGGCATAGCATTATGGTGGACAGCGCCCAACCTTTACTCATCACTCTATCATCTGACACTCTCGCCCTTCGCATCAGTTGCACCGACGTATCAACCACCCTTCTGGTGTCCCACTGATATCGATCTATTAACTCCAGCTCTTACCGGAAACTCCGCCGTCCCATGGAGCGCATGGATTGTGCCGTTGCTTTGGTGGTTTTCATTTACTTTAATGTTGACTTTATATACGTACTTTTTCGCATTAATAATGCGAAAACAACTAATCGATATAGAAAAACTGCCATTTCCCATAGCGAACGCTACTTATATTCTGATAGGAGCTGAAGAGCCGAAAGAGTCTGAAAGAAGCGCGAAAAGAGGTGCAAGTTCAAGTTCAAAACTTCGAATATCTCTTATTGGAATGATCCTAGGCTTAGTCATACCCGGTTTCTTTGGTCCTTTCCATCAGATCTCACCGGCAATTCCTGCTTTAAGCGATGAACTAAATCTAAACCCCTATCTTATAGAGAGCTTGCCAAACGCTCTTCTCGGAGCTTCTTTCTTCGGAGGTTTAACGGTGGCAATTCTCTTTCTGTGGCCGACTGATCTCTTGCTGTCATCGTTTGTCTTCTACATAATCTTTGGGATAATAATACCTGTAGTACAGGTTAGCATGGGCATCCTGCCATATATCCCGGGGCAAGTTCCTTTAATGTATTACTATATAAATGTCGTCCCGGGGTTAGGAGGAATCTATGTTCCTCCAGCACAAGCGGCAAATGCTGTACAGATTGCAACAATCACTCATATTGGGGCTCCCATGGGTATAGCGTTCTTCTCTCTGCTATTAGCGAAGGACCACATTATTAAGACCATAAAAGCTATAAAGAACCCGGAGATCGAGGATGAACCTTATCGCATATACTGGATAGGGCTAATAGCCTCTTTCCTAGGTTTTCTAGCTCTGCTTGTTATCTGCGAAATGCCAGTGCTATTCGCCATATTGAGCCTCATTGTCTTCCAGTTCTATAATCTGCTAAACATAAGGATTCGTGGCGAAGCGGGCTACGTAGGGAATGCAAGCTTGAACTATGGGCCTGGATTTGGAGCTTACCATTATGCTCCAGCAGCATATACTATGGTCTATTTTCCGGTTACTGCGGAGGCAAGATCTACAAGAGCCTTCTGGGTTTCAGAGATGTTCCATGGATGGAGCCTAACTGGCGCTTTAACAGGATCGGCGACACCAACCCCTTCTGTTCGGGGAATGGAGAGCTTCAAACTTGCCGATTTAACGAGAACACGAATTAAGGGAATGGTGGTAACGCAGATCTTCGCTTTCTGCATCGCCATTATAATTGGGTTGATCGTGTCTCTTTGGGGAGCATATACATTTGGGCTCAACGCAAGATGGCCAAGCAGGTTTATGCCGGATATGAGCAACTGGGTTGTTGATGGAATTGATAGCGATTGTACAGCCACCACTTTCTCCATGTATGTCCTCGGTCCGCCTCCTAGAATACAAGAATTCTTAGCCGGGTTCATATTAATAGGGGTCTTGACCTTCCTTCGGTTGAGGTACGTCTGGTTCCCGTTGCATCCGTTAGGTGTAGTCTTAAGTTTCTCCGACTTAACCTTCTCTTGGTGCCTCTTCTATGGAATTGTATGGCTTCTCAAAACATTAGTCGTGAAGATAGGAAGTGCCAAACTCTATGAAGAAAAGGTTGCGCCTTTATGTCTAGGATATATTGTAGGCTGGGCCATCTTATGGTTCATTTATTTAGTCTATCTAGCGTACTTGGGAGTAGTAGTATAGGCATGGAAACCGTGCCTTCCCTCCTTTTATCCCTCTTTTTCTAGGTTACGACGTCTGGTTTCAGTTTAAACTTAAAATCTAGCTTAAAATGAGGTAGGTTGGAGGAAGAAATGAATCCTAGAGAGCGTGTTCTTTCCGCTATTTTTCTAGAAGAACCAGACAGAGTCCCGCTTCTCGAGGTAGGAGTAAGCAATATAGTGCTTAAACAAATCTTTCCTTCCCTCTCTGATCAGAAGATATTCATCGCGTTATCCCGATTGGGATTGGACTCTCTAGTGATCTGGCCTTTTTTAAATCCTCAAAATAGTAAACAATTGAACGGCGGTCAATATATAGATGAGTTTGGAAGAATCTTCACAAAGAAAGTGTCTTTCTCCATGTCTGATTTCTATTTAAAAGGAGCTCTCAATACCCCTGAAAAATATGAGGTTTTCCCAAGACCTGACCCATTTGACCCTTGGAGAGTCAAGTATTTTAGGGAATGCGTTAAGGCGTCAGAAGAAAAAATTTTCTTGATTCCATGCTGCGGGAGTATTTTCGAAGTAGCAATCGAAGCGGTAGGATTCGTTGATTTTTTTAAGTATATGCGAACTAACCCAGATTTCATAAAAAAAGTCATCAGAGACCATGCGAACTACACTATATCATGCGGTAGCGTACTGCTTGACGCTGGGGCTGAAGCGGTCTTTGTTGCAGATGATTTTGCATATAAAACAGGACCTTTTATCTCGCCTCAAAGCTGGATGAAGTTTGTTTATCCAGAGCTTCGAAGAGTAGCCGATTTCTTTCACAGCAGAGGAGTGCCTGTGCTGCTTCATTCTGACGGAAACATAAATTTGCTTATGGATGGAATAATAAAAGCCGGCATAGACGCAGTTCAACCTTTAGAACCCACGGCTGGAATGAACCTTGGCGAGGTGAAGATGAAACATGGTGATAAGATTTGCCTTATTGGAAATATTGATGTTGCCTATACCCTCTCCAGCGGAACAACAGAGAGCGTGGTGGAAGAAGTAAAGAACGCAATTAATAGTGCTGCTTGCGGTGGGGGATACATACTCGGCTCTGGGCATACAATTAACGATGCGGTCTTACCGCAGAACTTTGTGACTATGATTAAGGCTGCAAGGAAATATGGTCGATATTCTGCAAGATAAATAAGGAGAGAAAGCGGCATTACAATTTTTTGGCGGCCATCTACGATGAGTAGATTCATATTCGGCGTATCCTGTGGACAAAAAGACCTTAAAAAAGAAGAAACCTTAAAACTATTGCGAAGATTGGGGGCAGAGTGGATAAGAACACAGATTGCAGCATATCCATTTAAGAATTCAGAAAAAAGAAGGATTACTGAGGGCTTCTATAACTTTAAGAACATGATTAAAAAGATTAGACAGAAGGGTTTCAAGATTATGCTGATCACATTCCTCCCTAAAGACATACCCGGATCGTTCGATAGACCAAGATCCAACGAATATTTTAACAACTGTGAAAATCTCTGCAGTTTCATTGCAAAGCAATTTTCATCCGATATTCAGTACTGGCAAATAGCAAATGAGATGAACTTGAAGATTTTCAGAAGCCCATTAACGATAGATGAAGCAATAGAGTTTCTGAAGGCCTGCGGTAAAGGAATTAAAAAAGGAAACTCATCAGCGAAGATCGGCGTAAATATGGCAGATCTCGATAAGACGGCATTATACATGTATAAAAGATTGTATAAAGATGGGGAAGGAATATTTGATTATGTAGGGATAGACGGGTATTTCGGAAGCTGGCAACCAGGAGGCCCATCAAGCTGGAACCCCGCATTGGAAAATCTGTATAAACTTATAAGTAAACCAATTATCATACAAGAGTTTGGTTACCCTTCAAAAGGCAGTGTAATGACTGATGAAGAAAGATCAACAGGTATATATCCCTGTAAACTTAAGAAATGGTGGTTTAAATGGAAGGAAGGCCATACGGAAAGAGAGCAGGCAGAATATTTAACGGCCGCTCTAAAGATCTTCTTATCTAAACCATACGTCATCGGAGCATTCTACTTCTGCTGGAGCGACAGAGAGAAATGCTGGCAATGTGGCTCATCTGATTGTCCAGTTGAGACGGGATGGGGGCTTGTCGACATAAATGGGAAACCTAAGGAATCTTATTACGCTTACCAAAAAGTCATCAGTTCTTTCAAGCATAAAGATTCGTCTATAACGCCAAAAAAGGGGGCTTAATAAAATGTTAAATAAAGAGGATTGGAACGAAGCGAAGGAAGCCTTTAAAGCTTGGTGGGAAAAAAGCTTAGATAGGCCTCTGCTACAGATTTTTGCGCCTAAAAATGATTATTGGAAACAGTCAGTCGACATCTGGGTCTTTCTGAGACATTATCCCAACATAGATAAGGCGATAAACATTCTTTTGTCACAATTCAAAGAGACTTCTTTTCTTAAAGAGGCCTATCCTAACGCTTGGATAAACCTGGGTCCCGGCATCCTATCTGCTTGTTTAGGAGCCAAGTTAAAGTTTGACTCAAATATTAATACCGCATGGTTCGAAGGAAACATGAATTTAGAAGACCTTAAAACGATTGAGTTGGACCCGGAAAATAAATGGTGGAAATACCTCATTAAATGTACAGAGATAGCTTCGAAAAAATGTCGTAATAAAGCTATCGTCGGCCTTTCTGATTTGCTTGATCCGGTCACAATCGTGGGCCAGCTTCGAGGAAATTTTCCAACAAACTTATTGAGAGACATTTTCCTTAGAAGAGATGAATTAGGCAAAGTTTTAGGGAGAATCCAAGAACTCTGGTTTAACTGTTATGAGGAACTCTGCAAATTTATTAATGTCCAAAAGAATGGATTTTCCACATGGGCGGGTATCTGGAGTGACGAGAGGCACTACGTCCTCCAATGTGACACTATAGTCTTCTTATCTCCTAAACTTTTCGATCAGCTAGTCTATCCATACGTAGTTGAAGAGTGCAAGTTTATTGAGAGAACAATATGGCACTTAGATGGTCCATTGGAGCTCAAGCACTTGGACAAATTGCTTAGTATCCCTGAATTGGATGCTATCCAATGGATTCCAGGTGCAGGTAACCCGGATGGAGGTGACGACGCATGGGTGCCATTATATAGAAAGATACAAGCAAAAGGAAAACTCCTCCAAATATTTGTTCAGCCCCAGAGAGTAATGCACATACTAGGTAAGATATCCCCGAGAGGAGTGTGCATCCAGACCACATGTAATTCCTACCGAGAAGCAAAGGATCTGGTCGATCAATTCGATGCTGTCTACGGTTAGTCAGAGATCAAACAAGCGCAATGTAGAAAATGGGGGGAGATAAAATGCAGAAATGTAGCGCGCATAATGTGTGAAAAATTTGTTTCTTGATTATTGAAATGCTATGCTACTTCTTTCACTATTATATTTTAGACCTTAGTCGTAATTATGTTTTTGGTGATTTTTGTGATTGTTTTTTAGATGGCTGTTGTTTTCATTATTCTGAAGTTTGTTAGTCTGCATACTATGTTTGTCATGGTGTCGTAGTGTTGGAGGCGGTTTCTGAACTTATGCACCATGACCCGGAACTTTTTCAGTCGGCTAATCATGTGCTCCACCACAACCCTCTCCTTTGAGAGTTTATGGTTGAATGCTTTTTCGCTCGCTGGTTAGCTCTTTTGCTTTGACGCCCCTTTTGCCTCGTCTAGGGCTTCGCCTCTTAAACAGCACCTCACAGTTAAGGTCAGGGTAATCCTTCTCCACCCAACATAGCCTCGATCCAACCTTAAGCGCACCTCATCGGGCAAGCTTGGATGACGCCGCTTAAACAAGGCGTAGTCGTGCCCTCCTTCCCCGCGCATGCCTTGTCTCGTGTATGATTAAGCCAGCTTTGTTCACTGCTATCTGAGTCTCAACCGCGTGCCGCTTCTTCTTGCTAGAATAATGGGTCTTCTGCTTACGTTTATTCTTCAGAATCTCCTGTTCTGTAGCGTCAAGGAATGCTTTGAATCTGGGGGAGCAGCTCTTCAATCTCGTCAATTGTTCGTAGCCGTCTGGCTTTCTGGTGCATCTTCTTTGGCAACGGCAGAACTCGCTCACCAGAGGCTCAAGCACCCGCATGTCTTTAGCACGTTTGTCTATCCAAGATCAAAAAGATAGGATAGTAGGTAGAGGTCATGTAAAGCCGGTAATGCATCAGCAGCATTAGAAGTCTGGTAGGTGTTTAGCTACTTCTGAAACGAAGTTCATTTCTGCCTTATTTTCGGAAAATTGTCTTTCATATGCCGAAAAGAAGACTGATTTGCCCCTCTTTTCAATGAGCTAAACACATACCTCAACTTTAAACTTTCAGGGCGCATAGTTCCCTAATACTTTTCTATCAAATGCTCTCTGAACCATTTAATGACCTCCGCTTCCATTTCAGGAGTGTAGGCATGACCTACATCAAAAAATTTCATTTTCAACCGATCTTTATAGGTACTATAATAAGGTTTCAGCGCCTCATATAGGGCTTCAATGCCTTCCTTAGGGATAAACTCATCCAGTAAGCCGCCTATGAGGAGTAAAGCAGTTGGAGGAAACTTTTCGAGATTGTTAAGCGGATCATAATTCCGATATATTTTTTTCGTTTCTTCATCTGGTTGACACATTGGTTTTTCCTTAAAGGGTAAAACTTTCAAAGAAGCCATTCTCTCAACGAAAAGGGGGAAATTGGCAGCTCCAATCACAGACGCGGCGGCTTTTATTCTCTTCTCCAGAAAGGCTGTAACCAAGGTTATGAAGCCTCCCATCGAAACGCCCATTACACCTATTCTAGCCGGGTCAACATCATCTCTTGTTTCAAGAAAATCCACGATCTGGCTTATGTCTTTAGCAGTTTCAACAACGATTGTGAAGAAGGTTTTGGGAAAATTTTCAGCGAATTTACCCCAAAATTCAGGGTCTAAACGATCTCCATGCATTCGAGCGTCAACGGAAATGGTGAAAAATCCAGCATCAGCCATTTTTAAGCAGTTAATTAACATTCCCTCTTTATTTCCCGTCCAACCATGAATGGCGATAACTACAGGCTTTGCCTCCCTTGCCTCATGATAAAAACATAATGTTGGAATCTTCTCTTTACCAACAAAATGTTTTTCAATAGTGTAGGTTCCCTTAATAACCGCCAACAGCCATCACCATTCTCTTCACAGCATATTTGATCATCAATTTCTGATTTGTTACGTATATAAGTTTTTGGCGTTTTCAGTTGTTCCGAAAGTGCTGTCTAGTTTTCTCTTTTTTGTTGATTTTTGGTTCTCTTTGACAAGTTTGGATCACATTCACATGCTACATCAGTACAATCATCACTTAGAATACCATAAGTACAGCCAGGTAGACCACCTGTTGCTAGTTCGCAAACTCCAGAATAGCATGTAAAGCGATAAAGAATAGTACATTTTCTTGTACCTGTGCATTTTTTATTCCCATCACAATAACTACAAGGTTGATCAGATGAGCATTCACTACCAGCACAGCAAGATTCACAAGTTGCTGAACCACAATCAGGAATGCAACTTTGGCATACTTCATCTTGACAAGTTTTTGTACAACTAGCTGTATCTTTTGAATAATAACACACATTATATCCACCAGAACAATAAGAATAACAGTTACGTGTTACTGTACCACAAGGAGTTCCATATAGGGAGTAAACAAAGAATAGAGTTCTGTTACGTTAGTTAAATATAGATGTTTAGGTTCTTGGTAGATTAATAGAACGCTTACTAATACACCTATAAGTATTATCACCAATAATAGGAATAATACGACTGAAGTCCTTTTTTCATAATTTATTATTCTCATGGCAGTAAAAAATTTATTGTTTTTTCGTATATTTGAAAAAGCTCTCGTAATTGCACCACGAATCATCTTTACCATAAAAGTACTTTACAGGATGCTCAGGTTGTTGCCATATTTTTTCATTGCTAGCATATTTTCTAGCATCTTCAAAAGCTTCGTTAATAGAATACCCCTTTGTTAAATTTCCTAAGAATCTAAAAGCTCCTGTGATTCCGCCCGTTTCCATTTCTGACATAGCTCCTATCGCTACCACATTTTTCTCTAATCCCTCTCTACTTAGCTGTTGTAAATACATCTCTGCTTGGCAAGCCCCATGAACAAAAATTAGTCTACCAAAGTTTATAGAATCTATAAGATCTTTAAATTCCTTTGCATATACATGCTCTTTAACATATTCATTTTCTCCTACAAGACGATAAAATGTTGGAACAGGACCGTGTCCAGCATAAACTATAAGTCCTACATCATTGTTGTCTATCCTCCAGCTTTTTATTTCATTTATAAATTCATTCGCTGGAATCGAATCATAATCCCTTTCAAGTGGGAAATCATTTACCAAATTCTTATTAACAAATACTTTGTCGACTTCTTTAAAATAATCCGCATCAATTCTATCAAAAATCCTCTTCCATTTCAGGAACCCAATAAGCTGATAATATGATTTCGTTATCTTTCAAACCATTTTTTCGAAGAATACGACCTCAACTTATTATTTTTATAGCAACTAGTTAATGCA
>CAYSKG010000011.1:0-22659 GCA_964431725.1 uncultured Candidatus Bathyarchaeia archaeon
GAACCCGCGACCCGCGGCTTACGAGGCCGCTGCTCTAACCACTGAGCCACCGGGGCTCTAAATTTATGGTTCATTTTTGAGGTTTATTAGGTTTATCCTTTTCTCATCTAATTTGGTTGTTTCAGATTTCTAAGCGATACTTTATTTTTTGGCTATTTTAGCGTAAGGTAAAAAAGGCGGCGATTTCAAAGTAGAATTTAAGGGTGGTTAGTATGAGCTCTGTTGGGGAGAATTATGTTTTGGTTTTTGATTGCGGTTCAACTAATCTTAAGGCTGTTGCTGTTGACCCTGCTGGCAACATTCATGCTTATGCGAAGCGTCCTAACAGTTCTCATCCGCAACCAGATGAACCAAGGTGGCTGATTTGGGATTTGGATGAAATATGGCGTAAGCTGTGTGAGGTTTCACGTGAGGTTTCAAATAGGGTTGGCGCAGAAAATATTAGGGCTGTTACAACGATTACTTGGGGGGCTGATGGAGCGCCAGTTAAACGTGATGGAAGCTTGACCTATCCGCCTATTTCTTGGCAGTGCCCGAGAACAAGAGAAATAGCTGAAACAATAACTAAGCGGATAAATGCGTGGGAAATATTTAAGATCACAGGATACCAGATAATCCCATTTAATACACTGTTTAAGCTTATTTGGCTTAGGAAAAATAAGCCTGAAGCCTTGGAGAAGGCTTACACTTGGCTTATGATGCCGGGTTTAATCGCCAATAAATTAACAGGTGAATTTCACATAGATCCAACAATAGCTTCCACGATGATGGCTATGGATCTTGGAAAGAGAGATTGGTCAGCCACAATGCTTGAGCTCGCAGATTTAGACGCAAACTTTTTCCCAGAATGGAAGGAGCCAGGTGAAATTATAGGCTATGTTTCCGATGAAGCTGGAGAAAAATGCGGTTTACCTCCGGGCACACCTGTAGTAGTCGGCGGCCACGATACGCAATTCGCCATATTTGGTTCAGGCGCTGAGCTGGGTGAAACTGTACTTTCAAGCGGCACGTGGGAACTTCTAGGAATCAGAGTAGATACATTTAATCCAACCAAAAAAGGATTTGAAGAAGGGCTGGTAATTGAGGCTGATGTAGAAAAGGGTTTTTGGAATCCGCAGTTTCTTATGATAGCGTCGGCGGTGGTGGAGTGGGTTCTAAATAACTTCTTCCGAGACATAAGCAAAAGAAAGTATGAAACTATAATTGAAGAAATTAAGTCTATACCGCCCGGCTCAAACGGAGTATTGTTTATACCAAGCTTTATGAAGAATATCGGTCCTCTAAGGAAATATGGTGCTTTGGGGACAATAATTGGCTTAACCTTGAATTCCTCACGTTTTCAAATAATCCGCGCAGCATATGAGGGATTAACATTTCAAATGAGGGAAGCCCTTAGATTGCTGACTGAGACCACCAACGTGAAAATTGATAGAATTCGCGTTGTAGGAGGAGGCTCAAAAAACGATTTATGGAACCAGATGCGTGCTGACATTGCAGGGATTCCAATTATGGTTCCAACTCAGAGGGAAGCGGCAACTTTAGGAGCTGCATTAACCTCCTTTGTTGGCGTAGGCTATTATGACTCCATAAAGGAAGCGAGAGAAAACTTTTTTGCTGAAGAGAAAATCTTTGAACCTAACGCTACCACTAACGCAATTTATGATGAAATATTTAAAAAATTCATGAAATCTCTTAGATGCCTAAAAGGATTCTACTGATTTATCCAAAAATCGTCTGGCCTATAACAGAAAGAAATGGGTTTCAATCTCTTTAGGGAGACGATATTTTAAGCAGACCTAAAATTTCCCTCAACCTCTTTATCATGAAATCTGGTTTTACGTCAGCTTTAAAACTCGTTTTTCTCCGCTCTATTAAAATCGCTTTCATCCCGATGTTCTTAGCGCCTAAAATATCTATATCCGGCGTGTCGCCAACAAAGATGGATTCAGAGGCGTCAACCTTTAATAGATTTAACGCCGCAACGAATATTTCTGGACTAGGTTTACGCCTGTTTACCTCTGCTGAAACAACGACAGCATCTAGAAGATTTTTAAGTCCATATAGAGTGATTAGATGGTGAGCACACTCAGGAATAGCAAAATTTGAGACAATGCCTATTTTATAACCGCTCTTTCTTAGTCTCCGCAAAACAAAATACGCATCCTCATCTGGGTGAACATAGCGCGTAAATGCTTCACAATAGGCATCAGCCGCACCCTTTGCAATAGGGCTTGAGGCATCACATTCATATCCTAGCTCTCTTAGAACTCGAGAAATTCTAACAGTAAAGTGGGGTTCTTCAAGTTTTCTATGGATTCTTTCATACAGATGTTTTCGAACTTTAGAGTATGTATGCCTAAAATCTTCAAATGAAACATTTATTCCATTCATGTTCAAGAATCTATGAATATTCCTTAGGCAGCTCTCAGCAAAATTATCATCACTTCTTATTAAGAGCAAAGTATCAAATAAATCAAAAAGAACAGCTTTAATCCACCCTACTTTTAGTGGCTTTTGATTAAATTTTTCCACATTCAATTTTTGATTCTACCTCAATCACCCTTACGCCTAAACAGACTCCTTTTTCCTAAGTTTTTACTATGAAATTTTATAACCCCCTTAAAAGTTTTAAACCTAAAAATAGGAAGTCTATAGGAGATCTACTTGTACATAGGAGAAAACCCCGAAAATACGCAAATACTTTTTATTTTGATTCCTAAGATTTAATATTCTTTAAGCGATAAATCGAACATGAAGAGGTGCATAACCGTTGCGCTTAAACTATCCGATTTTAGCTGTCGTAGGATATAAAGCCTCCGGAAAAACAACAGTAATAGAGCGGCTGGTGCCAAAACTAATTAAAGAAGGATTCACAGTAGCAACTATCAAGCACATAGACCATCAAAGCTTTTCAATTGACCGGAAGGGAAGTGACACATGGAAACATTCACGGGCAGGTGCAAATCCGGTTGTAGCCTTCTCCAACAACGAAATAAGTATAATATTTAAAACAACCGAGTTCCCGCTAGAGAAAATTTCCGAGTTAATGTTTGAATTTGGAGTTGACATCCTAATTTTGGAGGGTTTTTCATCAAGAGTGCTAAATGATGAGAACATTGGAAAAATAATTTGTGTGAAAAACAGAAATGAGTATGTAAAGTTTGAAGAATCAGCTAAAGGCAAGATTATTGCTTTTTGTTCATTCCAGAATCTCGGTGAACCCATATTAAACATTAGGAGAGAGTTCAAAGTTTTAGCCGATAAAGCATTAAAATTCATTAGAAAAAGAATGAGAATCTGTGAGATCCTAGGTTCGCTTGGGGGATTAGACTGCGGTAAATGTGGGAGAAAAACGTGTATGGATTTAGCTGAGGAAATATATTATGGAACTGCATCGCCTGAAGAATGTATTGTGGTAAAGGTTAAACCTAAATTAGATGCGAAAATAGTTGTTAACGGCAAAGAGATTCCAATTCAACCCTTTGTATCGAATCTTGTACGTAGAACAGTTTTAGGGATGATTTCCTCCTTGAAAAAAGTATACATTAAGGGTGATGAAAAAGTTTACATAGAGATATCAACATAAACCATGAAAACCCTTCCTATTAAATGCTAGATTATCGAGAAACTTAAATGGAAGTATTCATGAAAAAATAAAAATAAAATTCACTTAGATATGTGAGGTTTGTTTGATGAGGAAACTTGAGTTCATTTCTAGACGGTTTGTATCAGTTAACCCAAGTAAATGCGTAGGTTGTAGCATATGTGAGTTTGTATGCGCTTTAGAGAAGGAGGGAGATCCAAATCCTCTAAAATCTAGAATAAGAGTTATACGCTTAAACCCAATATTAAATCTCACTGTGACATGTCGATTCTGTGAGAACCCTCCATGCATAAGAGCTTGTCCACGTGATGCAATTAAACAGTCTGAAAAAGGTGGAATTTTACTTATAGACGAAAACAAATGTGATGGATGCGTTTTATGCATACAAGCGTGTCCTTACGGAGGAATGATGCTACACCCTGAAAAAGGAGTTGTTATGGCATGTGACCTATGTAATGGAGAACCAAAATGCGTCGAATATTGCCCAGAAGAGGCTTTAGAACTTGTCTCAGATGACAAATACTTTAATGAGGCGTTGTTATCAACTATAGAGAAATTGCCAAAAGAAATTGAAAGACTATTGAATATAATTAAAAGCAAAAAGTGGGCAGATATGTTTGCTGAGGCTGAAGAAAGAACTCGAAGACTTGAAGAAAAATTAAAGACTTTGGGAGAGAAAAAGGCTTAAACTAAAATGAAATCGCTGTGAAATTATTGAGATAAATTAATTCATTTGAAACATCAATCTCTAAACAATTAAATTTATATTTTCTTTCCACCTTTCTTTAAGTTTTGTGTCGCCATAAAATTTCAGAGAGGTTGCTGAATAAATGCCCAAAAAATCCTATGGAGAATTGAAGCCCCCTGAAAGGTTACTTTTAGGCGCGGGACCAAGCAATATAGACCCTAGAGTTTTAAGGGCTCTATCTTTCCCCATTGTTGGACATTTAGATCCATATTTTATGGAAGTCATGGACGACGCTGTCGAGTTACTTAGGTATGCTTTTAAAACTAAAAATCAAATAACCTTCCCTATTTCCGGAACCGGTTCAGCTGGAATGGAAAGCGCAATCTGTAATGTAGTTGAGAGAGGAGATGAAATTGTTGCTTGCATTAACGGATTCTTCGGCGAGAGAATACGTGAGATAATTGATAGATGCGGGGGAAAAAGCATAGAAGTTAGGGCTCCATGGGGTAAAATAATAGAGAAAGAGGCAGTTGAGGAGGCTCTGGCAAACTCTAACGCCAAGGCTGTGGCCATAGTTCATGCAGAAACATCTACAGGCGTACTTCAACCATTAAGAGAGATAGCTAAAATAGCGCATGAATATGATGCGTTATTAATTGTTGACGCTGTCACATCCCTCGGCGGATGCGAATTGGAAGTAGACAAATGGGGCATAGACATATGTTACAGCGCCTCCCAAAAATGCTTGAACTGCCCACCCGGTTTAGCGCCCATAACTGTAAGTGAGAGAGCAATGGATGTAATTAGGAACAGAAGGACAAAAGTTCAAAGCTGGTACCTAGATTTATTGACTATAGAAAAGTATTGGCTTGAGAGTAGTAGGATCTATCATCATACAGCACCCATACTGCTTGTTTACGCATTAAGAGAGGGATTAAGATTTCTTTATGAAGAAGGGCTTGAAAGCCGATGGATAAGGCACAAAGAGAATATTCAAGCATTAATTAGCGGTCTTGAAGAAATGGGGCTGAACATTTTCACAGATAGAAATTACATGTGCCCGGTTATAACCGCTATTAAAGTGCCCCATAATGTAAAAGATAGAAGAATCAGAGAAAGATTGCAGGAAGAATATAATATAACAATAAGCGGAGGACTGGGTGAACTAAAAGGGAAAGTTTGGCGGATAGGACTTATGGGCATAAATTCAAATAAGAAGAACGTGATACTAGTGCTGGAGGCTCTAAAGAACGCTTTAAAAAAGGAAGGATATAACCTAGAGAAATAAACCTGAAAAATAGAAAAATTTATTAGACAATCTCATAAATTCTATTTCTCGCCAAGAAGCCTAACCCGCCAAAACCCTTTTCATCTCCCCCCTGGCGCGTTGGGCTTCTTGGCTTCCTTCTTCTTTTAGTTTTCGATGCTTATGGTAAGTTATTTTTTACAGGTTTTCTCCTTAATGGTTTTCTTTTCAGTTTTGCTCCGCAATTTTCACATATCATTATTTTTCGGTTAGGGGGATATTTTTTATTACATGCTGGACAGTAGATTACCCAATGTAGTTGATGTCGTATGCCATAAGTGGATAATGACATAAATTTTAATCCAAGTTTCTCAGCAACATTTTGTATTGAGTAATCGTCTGTAATTATCGTAGGGTTTCGCCCTTCATCCTTAAGCTGAGCTGCTAGGGCTAAAATCGATATGTCAGCCTCTGAAAGGAAGCCTAAATCTCCAATCTCGCCGGAAGCTCTCTTGATGAAATTTACATACTTAGGCGAGGGAGCAATTATTTTAAGCTTTCCACTTTTCACTGATGTTTTAAATCGTATCTTTGATATGGAGTTACTTGTAAGCTCAGCCTCAACTTCGGGAACAGAATAACTTTCCTCGATAATGGAAGATGGGTCAAAACCAGCTATGAAAGCAGATGTATCGAGTACTACACTTCTATACTTCCTGCCCATATTACCTTTATCCTTCCTCTCTGGAGAAGAGAAGTCTAGATTTCAATCGACCATAAAAATTGGGTTTAAATCTTATAAACTTAGATTTATACTCAGAAATTAACGCGGTAACTTTAGTTTCCTCCTCACCTATACTTTTCTGGTAATCGCCATCAATAACAACCATTGCAGTCTTAGGTTTAAGCAATTCCACGGTTATATGCGAGTTCGCTGGAAAAACTATTGGGCGTATAAGACTTACGGGACAGACAGGAGTCAAAACAAGGGCATCAACTTGAGGATCTAATATTGGACCTCCACTAGAAAAGGAATAGGCTGTTGAACCAACCTGAGATGCAATAATAACACCATCAGCTCTACATTCCATAACTTCAACATCATCTTTCCATATTCTAACATGCAAAAGCTTCGCTAGGTGACGTGATGTTATGAAAATCTCGTTTAGAGCATCTGGAAGCCTAAAGCCTCCAATAAAGCATGCGATTTTATTATAGCTCTCAACAAAATAGGAGCCTTCGAGATAGCTATTCACTGCCTCAAGAGCCTTATCAGGCGGAATCTCTGTTAAAAATCCTCTTGCACCCATATCAATCGCCATTATTGGAGGCTCAGGTTTAGGTATGCGTATACAGGTTCTAAGTATTGTTCCATCGCCACCAATCGTGACGATTAGATTAACATTCATTTTCTCAAGAGGCTTAGCGAACTCTTGCCTATTAATTTGTCTTGCTAGATTAGGTTCAAGGAACACTTTGAATCCGACGGATTTAAAGCGTTTGAATATGTTAAGTGCTAGAATTAAGGCGTCCCTACGATCTAGACGGGCAATAATGCCAACGGTTTTATCCACTATCTCACCGCACAAAACACAAATAATATTTAGGAAAATGAAGATTAATAAGGGTAATGCATCTTAAATAATTGTTTGGATGGTGAAGTTAATGAGTAAACCCGTGGATGTTGGAGGCTTAAAGGTAGGCTCATATGTTATTATTGACGGAGAACCCTGCCACATAGTTGAAATTACAAAGTCAAAACCTGGTAAACATGGCGCAGCTAAAGCCAGAGTTGTGGCTTTAGGAATATTCGATGGAGTTAAAAGAAGCTTTGTTAAACCAGTTGACGCAAAAATTGAAGTACCTATAATCGATAAAAGAAGCGGGCAAATAATAGCTGTTTTACCTAACAGTATTCAAATAATGGATTTAGAGACATACGAAATTTTTGAAACGCCTCTGCCTCAAGAAGAAAATATAAGATCTAAGCTGGATAACGGTGTAGAGGTTGAATACTGGCGCATAATGGGTAGAACAAAAATTATGCGTGTTAAAGGAAGCTAAAAACAAATATTTTTAATGAAAAATTTTAGGATGCGCTTTTCAATTCTTTTGCCACATTTTCAATTATGGTTAGCGCCTTTTCAATGTGTTCTCTTTCGATCCCTCTATGAGTAACCATCCTAACTTTAGTCCTGCTGTGACTTAAAGCTAAAACCCCTTGTTCTTTAAGTTTTCTAATAAATACATCCGCATTAACTCCTAAACCGCTAACTTCTATTAGAACAATGTTGGTTTGAACTCTCCTCAGATCCACATATAATCCATCAATTTTAGATATGCCCTCAGCTAGGAGTCTAGCGTTTCTGTGATCCTCCTCTAACCTATCTATCATCTTTTCCAAAGCGATTATTCCGGGAGCAGCAATTATACCAGCCTGCCGCATTCCGCCACCAAGCATTTTCCTAATTTTTTTGGCTCTCTCAATGAATTCACTGTCACCAACAATAACTGAGCCAATTGGACAGCTAAGTCCCTTCGATAAGCAGAACATTAAGTTATCGACGTGCTTAGTGAATTCTCTGACATCAACTTTCAGCGCTACCGCAGCATTAAATATTCTTGCACCATCCATGTAAAGTTTTAAACCATATTCCCTTGTGATTTTGCTTAAGGCTTCTATCTGCTGCGGCGTAATAATCGTACCTCCAGCTCTGTTATGCGTATTTTCTATACAGACTAAAGTTGTCTCTGGGAAGTAAATGTTTTTAGGTCTTATAGCAGCCTCAACATCTTCAGGGTTTAGGGCTCCCATATTTCCCTTTATTGGCCAAGGTAGTACGCCTGCTATCGCCGACAAGCCTCCTACCTCATACCAGTATATGTGGGATTCAGCCTCTAAAATCACGCAGTCGCCTCTGTTCGTGTTACTCATAACCGATACAAGATTAGCCATTGTGCCGCTTGGAACAAGCAGCGCAGCCTCCTTACCCATTTTCTTGGCAGCCATCTCCTCAAGTTTATTAACGGTCGGATCCTCCTTATAGACGTCGTCACCTAACTTGGCGTTTCTTATCGCCTCAAGCATCTCCTCAGTTGGAAGAGTAACTGTATCGCTTCTTAAATCAATGACTTCGATCCTATTGCTTTTTGATCTAACCATTACAAATCCTCCCAAGTAACCTGTAATTAAAATTAAGGATAGATTTATTTATTATGGAATTACCATTAATACTAAAACTAATAATTTAATTATATGCGATTTAAAAAGGGAAAGCGATTTGGTCCTTGAAAAGCTTGGTTCATCCATTTATGAGACATTAAAGAAGATTTTCGGAGCGACGGTCATAGATGAACATATTGTTAAGGAACTTGTACGTGGCTTACAGCGTGCACTTTTACAGGCAGATGTGAATGTTAGACTTGTTCTGGAACTTTCAAAAAGGATAGAGGAAAGAGCACTAAAAGAAAAGATTCCACCCGGCATACCGAGAAAAGAGCATATAACAAAAATTGTTTATGAGGAATTTGTTCGTTTACTCGGAGAAAAACCTGTTTCATTGAATATTACTCCGGGAAAACGAAATGTTTTCATGCTTGTTGGAATACAGGGCTCAGGGAAAACAACAACTGCAGCTAAATTGGCAAGGTATTTCCAGAAAAGAGGTTACAAAACGGCTCTTATATGTGCTGATACATTTAGAGCTGGTGCTCTAGCGCAGCTAAGCCAGTTAGCGGCGCAAATAAATGTTCCAGTATACGGTGATGAGAAAGAAAAAAACCCTGTCAAAATTGCTTTAGATGGCTTGAGAAAGTTTGAGAGATATGATATTGTTATAGTGGATACGGCTGGTAGACATAAGGATGAGAAAAGCCTAATAGAGGAGATGAAAATACTTCAGAAAGAGATAAAACCTGATGAGATTATAATGGTTATCGATGGAACAATTGGACAGCAAGCAGCTATACAAGCCAAAGCCTTTCATGAAGCAACACCGTTAGGTTCAATAATAGTTGCGAAACTGGATGGGTCGGCAAGGGGGGGCGGAGCCCTTTCAGCAGTTGCAGCGACCGGCGCGCCGATAAAATTCATAGGGACCGGAGAGAAAATTGATGATTTAGAAGTTTTTGATCCCCCTAGGTTTGTTGGTAGACTGCTCGGCATGGGTGATCTAAGAAGTCTAATTGAAAAAGTTCGAGAAGCAGAGCTGAAGATTCCTGAAAAGAGGGCCAAGGCTATACTTAGCGGAAAGTTCACGCTGTCAGACATGTATGAACAATTTGAAGCTATAAGAAGCATGGGTCCTTTCAGCCGCATTCTTAAGATGATTCCGGGATTAGGTTACGAACTTCCCGAGGATCTTATTGATGTTGCCGAGGAGAGACTGAAGAAGTGGCGCGTTATAATACAGTCTATGACTCCAGAAGAGAGGGAGAAGCCGCAGATAATTAATTCTTCAAGAATGAGACGTATCGCTAGGGGTTCCGGAACAAGTGAAAGAGACGTGAAAGATTTGCTTAAGCAGTATAAGATGCTACGCAGGATGATGAAAACTTTGAGGAGGAAGCGGTTTCCATTTTTCGGGAGAAAGATAGCTTATTGATTGAGGACTTATTAAATGCAGACAGGCGGGAAAGAATCTAAAAAATTCCCATTCTTTAGAAACGTTCTTGCATTAGGCTTGGTTAGTTTCTTTACTGACATATCGAGTGAAATGGTTTTTAGTCTGCTTCCAACATTTATCTTGGATCTTTCAGGCTCAAGTATAACAGCATTAGGCATAATTGAAGGCATAGCTGAAAATTTAAGCTACAGTCTTAGAGCCTTCTCAGGGTTTATTTCCGATAAATTAAGAAAGAGAAAACTGATAGTTCTGATCGGATATGCTCTCTCAAACATTGTTAAACCCTTATTCGCTGCCGCTCAATCAATTTCGGATGTCTTAATAATACGCATTTCAGATAGAGTTGGAAAGGCTATTAGGACAGCTCCACGTGACGCTCTCTTAAGTGATTCTGCTTCGAAGAAGAAGCAGGGCATAGCCTTTGGTATTCACAGAACATTAGATCAGACAGGCGCTATAATTGGGCCCTTGTTGGCATCAATATTTTTATTTTTCGGCTTCTCTACAAGAATGGTGTTCTGGTTTTCCTTTATACCAGGGTTAATAGCATTATTAATTCTGATTCATCTAGTTAAAGAAGAATTTAGTGGAAGAACCCAAAACTTCAGAATGTTAAGCAACCTTAAGGAGATACTTAAGGGAAAATTCTTTCCGCTTTTAATAATCGTCGGGATTTTTTCACTCGGTGCTTTTAACTTCTCATTTATACTTCTTAACGCTAAAGAGTCAGGGATTGCAGATGAGCTAATTCCACTAATCTATTTAGTAATAAATCTGATTCACACATTAATTGCTATACCAGCCGGCTTGTTATCTGATAAAGTAGGGCAAGAAAAAGTTTTAACATTTGGTTATGGAATATTTTTCATAACATGTTTACTAATTTTTTCGTTACCAAAAACATATTTATGCGCATTTATAGTAGCAGCATCATTTGGTCTTTACGCGGGGATAATTGAAACTACTCAGAGGGCACTAATCCCAAAATATGCTGAAAGAAGCGATTTGAGGGGAACAGCTTACGGCCTTTACTATCTTATGGTAGGTGCAGCGCTTCTAGTTGCTAATATGATCGTTGGATTAATATGGCAACAATCGGGTTCTTCGATTGCGATGATATATAGCATGATAGTGGTTATGGTGGCCATGCTAGGAATGGCGGGATTTATTTTAAGAAGTCAAAAATAATAAGCTTGTGAGCTCTTTTCTTCTATTTCTTTTGGTAGAATACTGATGCTAGAGCTCCATAAATAACAGCGTCCTCACGTAATGGTGTGAGCTCTATTTTTGGAACTCGATTTCTAGCATGCTCGCTAATATGCTGCTTGATTGGGTTAATAACTAGCTTCGGATTATTTAACGTTATGGATCCGCCTACGGTTATCAGAGTTGGATCATATGCGTCTACCACGCATGCGAAACCAATAGCATTTAGAATGCCGATTCTTTCAACTATTAATTTCGCGATTTTATCGTCAGCTTTAGCATAATCATAGATTGTTTTAGCTGTTATGTTAGCATAACCGTTCTTGCGGATCTCTCTTATAAGATTGCTATCCTTAATTTTCATCAGTCCCTCCTCCTCAATAATGAGCCTAGAATAATTTGGAATTCCATTACCGGAACAATAAGCCTCCCAATGTCCTCTTCTTCCACAACCACAGAGAAGTCGGCCTTCAAAGTCTATTGTGAAGTGGCCAATTTCATGAGCGTTTCCATCTTTGCCTATTAGTAAGTGCCCGTCAACGTAAATGCCTCCGCCTATACCTGTACTAATCGTTATATAAACAAGGTTATCGTGATTTTTCCCTAAGCCGAAGTGTTTTTCACCCATAACTGCGGCGACACAATCGTTAAGTAAGTATGCTGGCAGGTTATATTCTTCCTCCAACGGTCTGATGAGTGGAACGAAATTGAATGGCAGATTTGTAGGCTTCATTAGACCGCCTCTCTTAATGTCGAGTGGTCCAGCTGAACCTATACCTATTCCCTCAATTCTCTTCATGATAGTTTTCCCAGCTATAAGTGAGTTAATCATTCTGATTATTTGTTTACTTACGCCTTTAGGACCTCTACTTTTATCGGTTCTTTCATGAATTTTCTTTAGTATTTGTCCATTGCTATCTCCTAATGCAACCCTAACGTTTGTTCCACCTAAATCTACACCTATAGCCAGTTTTCTGGCCATAAGCAATTCTCCTCAAATAAATTATTTGACTGTTCTAGAATATAGAAATATATGCAAATTTCCTCTCTAATATTATTCTTGAAGAATAATGTTCAAGAAAATTATGTTTTACTCATTCGCCGCGGTTTTCCTGGGAATCATGGTTATGCTACTTCCCCTAATAATTTATTTTCCAACGTTGATTTCGATCACAGCTCAAACTTTGTCGGCGACGAGAGAAAATGAGAAAACCTACACGCTTAATGTGAATAATGTAACACGTAATTTATCTTTAAGCGAAGCAGCTCAAATCTATGGTAAAATGGATACCTTTATTGAAGGAGAAAAAACAACAATTTTATTTCCATTTAACATATTGATTCCGTTCATACTTGTAATATCAACCGGACTTCTTGCAATCCTAACAGTTAAAGTAATTATGAAGAAAAGAGAATTAATTTAATAGGTAGTAGCTAACTTTCACTTCGTTTAAGCAAACCAGAATTTTAATCATAGTTTTACCTCGGTTTAATTTACTCTTTATATTCACGATTGTTTATCTCAAGATTCTCCATCTTAGGGGATGCTAGTTTAATTAGATCTTCCTTTCCCTCCGAGTAACCTGATGCTATTAGTACATCACCAGCTTCGATTCTAGTGTTGGATTTAGGCCTGATGCATTTGTCTTTCTTTCTTATAGCAAGAACCCACATTCCCGTTTCTTCAGGTATACGTGCTTCCTTTAAAGTTTTATTAACTAAAGGCGAATCCTCGCTGACTCTAACATATACGACTGTTTCTTCAGCCTCTTCAATAGTCATCTTTATAACTGGGTGCGGTTCAATTCCCCTCAAGATAACTTCAGCTATTTCAGTTGCCGCATCAGATATTTTTTCAGTTGCAACACCAAGCCTTACAAGCCCAAGTATACCTTTTATTTCGCTTTTACTAAATCTGCTTGATAAAACTAGTAGTTCAAACTCTGTATGTAACTTGTCCATTTGTTCCTCTAAAGCATATACCTCTTCAGCAAGCTCTTTACTGTCCAGCATAAGCGCCGAGTAGGCCAAGTCAATCATGAGCTCAGAAATATTCTTAAGCTCAGCGAATCTATCAACTATTTCCTTGAATTTTTCCACTTTCCTTAGCGCTTTGGATTCCGTCTCGCCAGTTTTCACAGATTTATCTCCAGCCTCCCTTTTAAATTCATTTATACCAGTTTGAGTCCCCCGCACGATCAAAATATCTCCATTTCTGATGATTTCCTCATCCTTTGGACCTATTATCCAATCTCCGCCTCTACGGATAGCTATCACATCAATTCCCATCGAAGCTAAATCCAAATCCACTAGCTTTTTATCGATTATAGGCGAGTTTTTAAGAACGCTAATTCTCGCCAGTCTCTCTTCAACTTTATCAAATATTTTTGCTATAATTGGATGTACACCAATATTTTGTAAAACTATTGCCGCCATGTCTCCAGCCGCATCTGAAATCTTATCCGCCGCCGAAGCAACTCTTGCAACACCTGACAGAGCCTTTGCATCCTCGACATCTCTCGCCGCTATCATTATCTCCATATTCAGGAGGTAAGCTAACATATCTACTCTTTCTTCAAGTTCAATAACATCTTCAGCAAGCTCTTTATCATTAAATAATGCGGCTGAATAGGCTAAGTCAATCATTAATTCACTGAGGTTTTTCATTTCTAAGAGAAGCTCTCTTGCTGATACAGGTTGATATGTAATTTTCTCCTTTCTATGCATATTCAGTTGTCTCGCTCCCTAAATTCTAATTATTTTCAAAGGATATTTTAAATCTACCTATTTTTCATGTTGTTAATGTAAAAGTATAGCGACAAATAATGCGATGGTTGTCACATTATCGGCTAAGGAGCTTTCTATTGGAATAACAAAATTGTCAGGGTCAAAACCTCCTTTAAAGGCGAGGATTGAAATAGTATATGAAATAATGACTATGATAGGAATAGCAATGACATTTGTTATTAGCAGAATGTATGTAAAGCTAATGAGAAATGAAGCCTCCAAGACGCCATTTAACAGTAATGATAGAAATGATAGGGAAATAAAAATTATTATTGAAGCTAACCACGAACCCAATATTTGCCTCTTGATTCTGCCTATAGCGATTAGAGATGGATTAAGAAAACCTAGCGCTAATCTTGTTGTTACTACTGAGCCAACAACGGAGCCCACATCTCCTATCGTATCAATCAAGGCGGGATAAATCGTATACACTTCCCTTCTATTCTTAACGATAGCACTTATCTTACCTAAGAAAGTGCCAGTAAAGTTAACTATAAACGCCACTATTATTAACGTTAAAAGAACTTCTTTTATATCGTTTATAAACTCTCTATTATGAATATTGCGCAAAAGTATGAAGGAGGATAAAATTAAATAAGAAGCGTCAATAACAACTATCACGTTTCTTCCAATTTCGCCAAAGAGAAAAAATAGAGTAGCTGTAATTACATAGAAGACTGTTATCATTATGTCTGCGGTTGTGGACATTATGGGATAAACGACGACATCCGGATCTAAACCTCTCTTAAAAGAAACAAAGGAAACAATTATAGTGATTAAAGATATTGTTAGTCCAAGAGCCATTGTTCCCATCAGAAATAATACGAGGCTTAGAAAATCAGTTATACTTATTCCCCAAAGAAGGAAGCCAAAAACTATAGCCGTTAAACTCATGAACAGACTTGTCATTAATGTCGTCACAATTATTGCTTCAAAAAGTTTATGGAACGCCTTGGTATTTCCAATAAACTTTGGATATATTATGCCAACGTGAAGAGCAGTACTCAATCTACCAGTAAATATTCCACCTATCATGCCCCTAGCGCTTAAAATCGCTGGATAAACTATAATGATCCATGGTGAAAAACTGAAAATATTAGTTTGGGAGGCAAGGATTACGCCAGCTAATAAACCAGCAATATCAAAGCTAAATGACAATAAACATTCCCTAAAAGTTTTAAAGAAAGAATCCTGAGAAGAATGATTAACATCATTCATAAAAGGAAAACTCCTAGAAGATTATCACAGTAAAATTGGGATAAAAAGTAAGCAGACACGTAGATAAATGAACAATTAAGAGTTAAAAATAATGGCTCCCAATTTAAGATTGAAGTTTCTAAGAGATTTAGGCTCATGTCTAGGACTGTTTTCCTCATCCTCTGAACCTTCCTCACCATTCATCTCCATCATCTCCTTAGGTAAGATGCAAATTTTTGCACGCCCATATAATTTTAAGAATAGAGTTAAATCTCTTAAATAGTTTTTTAATTGCTTATTAATCCGGAACAAAAACTAACTCCACTATAATCCTCCTAAAATCTTACAATCACACGAGCCTAAATAGATAATTTAGGAGAAAAGTATTTGGCGGGCCCGGAGGGAATTGAACCCTCGACCTTCCCGAAACGCTCTTCATTAAATAGAGCGCTTTTACGGGTGTCCCCTCTTATGGGAGAGCACTTTTAAGAGCTTCAGCCCCGCTTTTTGCGGATCCGCCGCTCTGCCTTGCTAAGCTACGGGCCCACCGCATTTTTCAAATATGAGATAGATAACTGAATAGTTAATAACTTTTTCTTTTTTAGAAGAATATGGTGTGAGGCATCTATGGGTGAGTTAATCTTTGTTGGTTTAGGACTTTATGGTTGCTTGGATATATCGCTTCGTGGGTTAGAGGAGGTTAAAAGAGCTGATTATGTTTTCGTTGAGTTCTACACTAGTTTGATGCCGGATTTTAGTATTGAAGGTTTTAGGAGGATTTCTGGGAGGGATCTGATCGTTGTTTCGAGAAGAGATATTGAGGATGAGGATAGTAGAATTATTCTTGAAAAGGCTAGAAACGCGAAGGTTGTTTTTCTAGTTCCTGGGGATCCATTAATTGCGACAACTCATCTAGCTATTAGAGTGAAAGCTGAAAAGATGGGCATAAAGACGAAAATAATTCATGGCGCATCAATAATATCAGCTGCTATAGGACTTTCAGGATTGCAGAATTACAGGTTTGGTAAAAGTGTGACCATACCATTTCCTGAAGGCAACCGGATATCTCAGACACCATATCTAGTGATAGCTGAAAATAAATTTAGAGATCTACACACTTTATGTTTTCTAGATATTAAGGCTGATGAAGCTAAATACATGAAGATTAGAGAAGCTTTAAAGATTCTACTAGAGCTAGAGAAGGGTAAAAAGCGTAATGTTATTAATGAGGAAAGCCTTGCCGTCGGCATTGCAAGAGCAGGATCGGAAAATGTTATCGTAAAAGCTGATTCCTTCAAAAATCTCATCAACTTTGATTTTGGCAATCCGCCTCATTCTCTTATTATTCCAGCTGAAAGACTTCATTTTATGGAGGCGGAAGCTTTGATCAATTTAGCTGGGGCACCAAAGTGGGTTAGGAGGATGATTGGATGAAAAACGTTGTCGAAGAAAAAGTGCGAAAATATATATCTAAAACTGAAAGAGCACTTAAAGATTTGAAGATTATAGAGAAGTCTATTTCCATTGGAAAGAATGTCGTAAAAGAAGTTGTTGAGGAAGCTGAAAGATATCTTGAGGATGCTAAATACTATTTAAGGAGAAAAGAATATGAGGTGAGTTTAGCTTCTATTGCTTATTGTGAGGGGCTTCTGGATGCTTTACGGATGTTAAGCCTCGTCAGTTTCGAATGGTAGGAGAAAAGCAGGGAATGAGTAACCTTAAAAACAGTAAAAAAAGTATTGTGCTGGCTGAAGGGACTTTTGATCTTCTACATTATGGACATGTATATTATTTGACTAATGCTAAAAAAGCTGGTGGTGAAAACTCTAGATTAATTGTTATTGTTGCTAGAGATAAAACTGTTGAAAAATTAAAGGGAAGAAAGCCTATAATTCCGGAAGATCAGCGTAGAGCTATAGTTGAAGCATTGAAGGTTGTCGATGAAGCAATATTAGGCTATGAAGAAATGGATATGATTAAAGTTATAGAAAGAATCAAACCAGACATAATAGCGTTAGGTTACGATAAAGAAAAAGTAGAGGAGAAACTGAAGAAATATGTAAGAGAAAAAAATCTTAACATAAGAGTCATTAGGATAGGGAAGTTTGAGGGAGGAGAACTCAGCAGTTCATCCCATATAAAAAGAAAGATAATTGAAGAGTATAAAAAGAAAGGTAATGACATAAAACGCGATAGGAAATCTACTGCTTAAATTTTTTAAGTAAATAAATTCACGAGAACAGATTTTTACAGCATCTTTTAAAAAATTATCGCGGCAAAAGCTGTTTGCAGTCTTAAATAGTTAGAGAAGAACGGATCGTTTAAGCGCCTATATGAAGAATCTTAACAATTAAGTAAATCTGGGCATATTAAGAAGGATTATAATACTCCAGTGAAGCCCATAAATATTCGAGAGCATTAAGGTGATATAAGTGTCAAAGTTCGCCGAAAATTGGGAAAAACCAAAGACTGGAATAAAGGGTTTAATTAGACCGGGAGCTCCATTGAGACAGAAAATTGAGCTAGCAGCTAGACGGGTTGAAGCGCAAATTCAATATTTAAATGGCGCCATAAATATGCTAACTGAAAGGGATAAAGCACTTTTCCAGAAAGTTGTCGAAGCCTACTCCAAACGTGAAATGCAAAGGGCAAAGGTCTATGCGAATGAGCTAGCTGAAATTAGGAAAATGACAAACTTTATGATGAACGCTGAATTAGCCCTAGAAAGAGTGGCGTTAAGGCTTAGAACAGTAACGCAGTTGGGTAATGTTACAGCCGCTTTAGCTCCAGTCGGAAAGGTTCTTCAAAGCATACGTAGCGGTGTAGCTGGTATCTTTCCTGGAGCTGAACGTGAATTTAATGAAATAGGCATATTACTTGATGAGATAATGATTGAAGCAAGTCAGACAACAGGTATGACGCCAGATTTTGAGACTGCCAGTGAAGAGGCTCAAAAGATTCTTGATGAAGCAGCTATAGTTGCTGAGCAGAGAATGAGAGAGAAATTCCCAGAGCTACCAACATTAAGGGCGCCATCAGAGGAACTGGGAGAACCTAGATAAAAAATTGCTTCAATAAACTTTCTTCTTTATCGCCCTCTTTTTTAGAGCTTTCTCTAAAGTAGGAGAGCTTTAAATATTTCTGAGGATCATCCTTTTAAGGGCGCCGCTTGATGAGAATAGGTTTTCACATGTCGATTCAAGGTTCTATTGATAAAGCGGTTGATAGAGCGCTGGAAATCGGATGCAATACTCTTCAAATATTTACTAGAAATCCTCGTGGATGGAAAGCTAGACCGCTTAGAGAAGGAGAGATCAAAGCTTTCATAAATAAAATTAAAAAAAATGATATAAAACCAGTCTTTAGTCACATGCCCTACTTATCAAATTTAGCTTCGCCTAAAAATGATGTATATGTAAAATCCATCAAAACCTTGACAAACGAGATGAGGCGATGCGAGAAATTAAAGATTCCTTATTTGGTGACTCATCTTGGGAGTCATCTGGGTTATGGAGTTAAAATTGGCCTAGAAAGAATAATCAGAGCAATCGATAAAGCTTTTTCAGCTACCGGAGAAAAGATTATGCTTCTACTTGAAAATACTTGTGGAGGAAAAAATAGCGTAGGTGGGTCTTTTGAGGATATTCAATTTATTATTGAACAATCAGCCTATTCGGATAAGATTGGAGTCTGTTTTGATACATGTCATGCATTCGCGGCGGGCTATGACCTAAGAACGAAGGAAGCTGTAGAAAAGACAATTAAAAAAATTGAAGAAATTATAGGATTTAATAAAATTATGCTCGTTCACTTGAATGATTCCCGCGGCGACTTAAACTCGCATATAGATCGACATGAGCATATAGGTTTAGGGAAAATTGGGGAGAGAGGTTTTAGGAATATATTGAGAAGCAGGCTTGCTGAGTTACCATTAATACTTGAAACGCCAAAGGATTCTCGAAGAAGCGATTTAGAAAACCTATTAAAAGTGAAAGCTCTTGCGGATTTATAGAAAGTAGAAAGTGGAAGAGTATAAATTATCATTGTTGGATATCTCTTTTTTGACCATACTGTCTAGGTCTAGCCATGTTTCTTTTCCATTTCTCGAGAAATAGACGGTCTACATCAATTTTGATTTTCTGGGTTTTTTCCACAAGACCTATGAAGTCCAGTATATAAAAGATTACATCAATAAGCTCTTCACTAACAACAATCCAATCCTCGCCCTTCTTATAGGCGTCCGCCGCCTCACCTAGCTCAACAAAAGCCCAAAGAAGCTTCTGTGTTAAAGCTGACTCATCATTTGGAAAACCTTTCACATCTACAAGTTTTCTAATAAGTCTTTTAGCCTCATTAAAGGAACATTTTTTCATACTTCATAAATATTCAGAAATAGAATAAATGTTTATTTAAAAACTAGACTATCTTGGCATATTTTCTAAATCATTTCCATAGGCTTCTTAAGAAAATCAAAGATTTCTTCCAGTTCCTTGAGTTTACTCTTAAGCATAGTTAATTTGTTCTGCATAGGACTGCAAATTTTGATGTATTCTTCCTCGTTTATTTCACCGAGATTGTAAGCTATTGTAACTCTTTCAATCTCAAGATTTATCTTTTTAATTTCTTCTCGTATCTGGCTTAAATATGGCTCTAAACCTATCGTCATGGATCTTAAGGTCTTAAATTTTTCTTCGAGCATTCTAAGGTATTTCTGTCTAAACTCATTGTATATTTCCTCTGTAAGTCTCTCTTTTTGAGATTCAAGAATCTTAAGTTTTTTACTAAAGTCCTTCATCTGCTCCATTACATATTTTACTTCTTCCAAAATTTCATCCATCGTCTTCTGCTTCTTAGGAGCTTCTCTAACAATCTTCATTTTTAATTGCATGTCACGCCAAGTGGAGAACCCGATCATATACGCTTCTAAATCGCGAAGAACCCGTCTTATTTGCTCGTACTCCATATATGATCTTGGAAAAACTACGGATAATGTTAAGACATCCTTATCTCTTTCACCTTTTAAGGTGCAGGGTATAAAAACATCTCCTCTAGGCCCTATGGCAACAAATGATATATTGAATGAGCCATCTCCATAAATTTCGCCCTTAATTGAGTGGGAATCTACGAGAGACAATTTTTTAAGTGTTTCTCTAGCATAACCATATAGTAATTCACTGTTTCGCAGAGATTCTCTTATGGGTAATGTGAAGGTAATGTTATCTCCCTCAATCATTAATTCACCCACCAGCTCACGTATTTTTGTTCTACCAAGTAAGCTTAAGCCTTGAGCTTTTATAGATGGGATATAACCCCCAAGAAAAGTCATTACAATACCAGTGAAAAGAGCTACAAAGATTGTGAAGACCGACCAGTTAATATGGACGATTGGAGATGTAACTCCAAGCAAAGAAGATAGGTGAGATATAGCTAATGCTAAAATATAGCTGCCGAAAAATCCTATAAATGTCCCTAACAATCCGAAAAGCAATGTTTCAATGATGAAAGTTAGGAGAGTATTATGTGGGTCTAATCCTAGAGTTGCCAGCGTGAATAATTCTCTTTTTCTCTCTTCGTAAACGGAAGCCATAGTTATATACATCATTAGACCCCCTATAATTATTGGAACAAGATATTGTATGAAACCTGCGACCGAAATTTTAATAGACCATTCGACCAGAAAGGAAAAACCATTTTTGTTCGCTATTACTGGGACCCCCAGTGAATAAGCTATCTCCTTAGCTACGGTTACAGGGTCAAAATCTGCCGGTATTATTACGTTAATTTCGGAAATGGCGACGGAAGAATCTTTAATTGCATCTATGGGAATTAAAACAGTATTTGCTGGATCATTGAACAATGAACTGTTATCCATTTTTTTCAATTTTATTAGTTGTGAAGGATCGAATTTACCAATTACTTGAAGTACATCTAGTTCTCTAGTTCCAAGAGGGAGGGAATACAGCCCCCTCATTAATATTTCGTTAACACTCAATGTCACGTAATCTCCGATGGCAATATCGTAATTTGTTGGCAGAATGATCACCTTTTTGCCTCTAGAGAAATCTTTCCAGAAGCCTCTAACATATCTAGAAAAATTATAATATTCGTTCATAAATTCGGGATCTACAAAAATTACGTTAACAATCTTTTTAAATTTGTCCTCAGTTGTGAGAATACTCCTACGCATAATTTGGCCTTCGCCTAAGGATTCTAGTTGAGAAATTTCTTCCATATAGGTGATCTTGCTACACCATTCCTGCTTTTTGATCCAACTCATATCGTACATACTCAGCTTAATTAGAGCCGAAGGATTAGATCTTATTGTTAAACTTGAAATGTTTGTACTTGGCCAAGAACCCTTTATTTCGCTCCCCCTAGAGACTGATACATTTATGAGGATTATAGAGGATGATACGATAATCACTATGGTGATGAGAGTTAATACTGTTCTGAAGGGTCTTCTTTTCAAACTTCTTATACCCAGCTGTAACGCTAGATTCGTTACCGGAGACTTTTTAGCCGAAATCAATGCTATTGAAAAATATATTAATGTACTGATCACAAAGGTTCCTAAGAGAATTGTGAATAAGTCAGCCTCGGGAATGGAGGCATTAATCGCTTTTTCAATAATCATAACGCATGCTATTTTTGATGAAGGATTAGTTAGGGAAAATAATATCATTAGTGAAGAAAAGAGGAGAGTTTTGGTTACTAACCGCTCCTTGTTTTTAGCTGGTTCTTCAAAGAGAAAACTTGAAAAAATTGAGGATAACCCGTAAGCGAAGAGACTTATGCATATGGCGCCCACAACTGCGAGAGTTTTCAGATTTGATATCCAGTTTTCCAAGCTCATTTTTCTATTAACGAAAAGATTCATTCCGTTAAGGGCAGCGCTATATTCTCTTTTATCGTAGAGACCTAGGACCTTTCTGGCTAAGTTTTTAAGCGTCTTACATTCTTTGGTCTCTAGATCTAAGGGAAGACCTAAAGAGTTTAATTGAGCGATTTTTTCGTTGATCGAGTTCATTTCTCTCTCTTTATATGAGAGAGCTGCGTAATACATCCAATTTATGAACGATGTATTTTCATTCACTTTAAGTCTGAGAGTTGGATAAGCGAATCCCATTTTATTTTCAGATATATAAGATATCGTTATTTCATAATTAAGTGGAATCAAATAGAAGCTTTCATAGGTTCCGTTTCTGAAAACTGCTTTAACAGCTGGTTTGATGGAGATCACGGAGCTTTCACCAGTTATTGGATCACTATCTGAAACCGCAACTAATTTGCCTCTGAGAACCCAGCA
>CAYSKG010000011.1:22759-31535 GCA_964431725.1 uncultured Candidatus Bathyarchaeia archaeon
CAGTTATTGGATCACTATCTGAAACCGCAACTAATTTGCCTCTGAGAACCCAGCAGTCAATCTTAATGAAAATATCTGTTTCAGAAATTTTTTGGCTGACTTTAACGCGCATATCAGAGTACTGGGTTTCTTTCAGTGTGTACTGCGCTGAAAAATCTATATCTTCTAAAAAAACATCATTTACTTTAATCAATGTATAATTATTTGAAAGAGTTAACTCTGTTAGGTATGGAGATTTAAGCAGATTCGCTTTAGCAAATTTTCCAAGATAAACCTCGATTTTACCAGATTCATCACTTACATGCTGACCCCCTTCAAGAGCTCCCCAAGCAGTAAGAAGTTTAACCGATATGGAGATGTTCTCAATAGGGAGATCTGTTCCATACTCTCTCACGTATAATATTAGCCAGACATTAGCGAGTTCATCATAACATCTAACCTCAAAACAGAATGGTACGAAAAAGAAAATTAGTAAGGATAATAGCATTATCAAATATTTGCTTTTCATCTTCTTTTTCTCCCACCCAATTCCATTAGTTTTGCTTCATACTCTTCTCTTAACTTTCTATATATTTTGTATTTAACTAGACCGCTATTATACATTGACTCGAGTTTTGACAACATATTCTGGTAACGCTTATATTCTAATGGTTTCTTGAGTTTATTTCGTTCTATCACTAATGAGAGGAGAGATAAAGGCAGAGATACAAGGAACAACAAAAGCCAAACGTTTGAATGTATATTACACTGTATTGTTCCACTAAAATTGTCAACTAAATTCACGGTTATTCCACCAGAATAGATACCATAAAGGCATGAAATTTCGTATGTTCCTGAGGGCAATAGGAGGAATGCAAAGCCATTTTCATCAGCCTTTAACTCTAATATTTTGGTGATTAATCTGCCGGAGATCTTTTTTAAGACTATTTTTGAATGAGGGAGAGGCTTACCATAGGGCCCCATAATGCGGAGTGAAACTTCAAAAACTGAAGCTTTCGCTTTTAAATCTTTAGTAGTATTAGTATTCACTACTCCAGAGAAAACTTCCACACCCATCCAATCAACAAAAATCCTATAGTTATCTGCATATATATTATCGAACCTAATAAACCCATTCTCATCAGTATAGCCTTTCAAGAATGGGTGTCCAACACTATCTTGCAGAAGAACTGAAGCATTCGATAAAGGGCGTTCTATAGGCGTCGACGTGACAACTCTGATCTCCAAGGAGGTTTTATTGCATTTTATGGTTATGTGATCTGATTTAGTAACATTTACTATTTTCTCACCAATTATTTTACTGTTTTCAACTACGATCTTATAGGTTCCATTCCAAACATTATTGAAAATCACTGTACCATTTCCGTCCGCTTTAGCTACATTTACAAGCTGCCAGCTTCTATTAATACTAGACTCAATTGAGGAAGATGATTGGCTATAAAGAAGAACTATTACACTTGGCAGATAATCGCCCTCTAGATCAACACATGTAATTTTTAGTGTGTAAGCCCATACTCTAATAAGGAATACCTTAGATGCATTAACATATATCGTCTGACAGCCGACAATTCTATCGTCGCTTCCGACTATAATTAAGTAAGGTTTTTCCTCTAATTTTACACTTAAGTATCCAGTACTATTGGAAATACCATTAAAAATCAAATCCCCATTTAAGTCATAAATGGAAATATTTAATCCCTGAAGAGGAAGCCTTTTGTCCCAATCACATATTAACAAGGTTACGTTGTATGATCTTGAAGCTTTATTTTCAATTCTTTGTAGCACATAACTACCGTTTAAATCACTATCATCCCAATTCTGGGAAGAATATGATTCTTCAGCGAGAAGTGAAAACATTAAAAAAGATAAAATCAGAGGAAAAACCAACATTTTTGGCAAGATCGTACTACTTGGAAATCTTTTACTAATTTTATTGTTTTTCATATTCAGTATCGCCTTCTTTTAATAATTCAGAGATTTTGAATATTTTAAGGTCTATCTCATCAATGTAATTTCTGATTTCAGAGAGTTTCTTTTCTATCCTTCTTAGGGAGCCCTGCAATGCGCTTACTCTTGATTCATAAATGCTACGGCCAAATTCTCCTACGGCGAATCTTACCTCAACTTCCTCAATTTCATCTTTTAGTTGAGAAGCCTTTGACTCTAGATCCATTATTTTCTCAATATTATTTCGCCTTATAGAAGACCATTTCTCTGAAAGCACGTCTAGGCGTCGTTTACAGATTCTTATAGCTTCTTCCATCTCCTTTGATTTGACTCTACTGGTTCTTTCTCTGATTATTAGCAGATAGTGCTCAATAATTGATAGTTCTTCCTCCAAGGTTAATGAGGATAAAACCTTATCTATTTTATTCACTATTTCCTGCCATCTGTATAATGGAGAGTAAACTTCCCTAATGAGAGATTTCTCCGACGAAGAATATGATTCTTCTAGTTTTTCGATACCGATTTTCTCTTTTACCCACTCAATTTTAGCTCTCGCTCTCAGCAATTCTAAGTTTTCTCTAATCCTAAATATTTCTTCTATTGATGAAGAGAGATGGTTACTTAGTTCATCTAAAATGAGGTTATACACATATTCTGAGATTTCACCCGACTTAAGCATTTTCGTAAGTTCCTCAAGACTTAAAGCCGAATCTTTAATATCCTCAATATGAGATTGAAAAGCTGTAAGCTCTTTGTTCACTTCATCCTTTATTTGCCTAATGGATGAGCCCCATGTAGAAACGTTATTCTCTTGGGAAGACTGAAAATTTTCTAATCTCTTCTGTAAATGCTTAGCTTTTTTCTTTTGATCTTTTGATCTCCATCTAAAAAATCTAACCATTATGTCATCATTGTTCTTTAGATGGGCAACGTGAATAAATATTTTTCGTAATAATTAGAAAAATAATATTTCTATAATTTTGCTTGTGTAAAAACTGATCTCATTCGATTAATCCGGCATCAAAGTCTCTTACTCTTTTCTTATTTAAACCCCTTTTATCTTCCGAAATCGTTGAAAGAGGTTTTCATCCATTTTTATGTTATGGTTGATCTGAAATCTTAATCCTTCAATGAGTTTATTGAAAAAAATAGTCATGAATGTTTAACTTTTAAGAGAGACTTTAAAGGAGTAGAACATGAAGTTGTAGTTGTGGAGATACTGTAGCGAGGAAGGGAATGTTAAAATTAATGTAGAGGTGTAGATGGGAGAAATCTTGGATAGCTCTTCAGTATTTTCTGTAACCATCCTTTCAGATTTTAAACCAAAAATAAGGGAGAAATGGCTCGATCGTTTAAGTTTTTATATTACTTCGAATGATCCTTTTAAGCGTATGTCTTCTGATGAACTGCCTACCATCACTTCGAAGGTTCCCGGTTCTATAATTAGGTTCATAGCGGTATCATAGAAGGACAATTCTTTCGAGCCGAGAATAAACTCAACCGTCTTTCTTTCGCCAGGCTCAAGCGTTATCCTCTTAAATCCTTTGAGCTCTTTAAGCGGTCTAGCCACCGTAGCGAAAACATCATGGATATATAACTGAACAATTTCATCTCCCCTATATTTGCCTATGTTTTTTACATCAACCTTGATTTTCACTTTCTCCTCGGGGGTTATTTTTTCAGGGATTATTCTTAAGTTACTGTATTCAAATTCTGTGTAGCTTAATCCATAGCCAAATGGGAAGAGATACTGTGTTCCCCTCAGATCAACATAATCATACGTTCTGCCCGAAGGTTTTGGATTATAGTAAAGTGGTAGTTGGCCAGTTTTCTTAGGAAATGTGATAGGTAGTTTTCCGCCGGGATTGTAATCGCCAAATAGGACATCTGCAATCGCGTTCCCCCCTTCCTCTCCAGGATACCATGCTTCCACTACAGCGTTTACATCGTCTATCCACTCAGTCATCGTGATAGCGCTTCCATTTATAAGCACAACAATCGTTGGAATCTCTATGTCACATATTTCTTTAATTAGATCCACTTGCACACCCGGTAGGCTGAGATCACATCTATCTCTCTCTTCACCCTCTGTTTCTGGCACAGAATTTCCAACGAATAATATTGCAACATCAGAGTTTTTAGCTACTTTTATGGCCTCATTAAAACCTTCTTTTGAAGAGCCTGTTAGGCTACAACCCTCGGCATAATAAACTCTAGTAGCAACTTTCGAAAGCTTATTTCTTATTCCCTCCAGTGGCGAAACTATTTTAACACCATATCCGCTGTATCCTCCAAGCCTCATCACAGCCGCATTGGGTCCTAGAACAGCGATAGATTTCAAGTCTTTAGTTAGAGGTAAAATTCCATTATTCTTCAGTAGAACTATGCTTTGTCTCGCTGCCTCTAGAGCCAATTCTCTGTGCTCTTTACAATCACATATTTTTTCAGCGTACTCGGGATCAATAAATGGATCCTCAAATAAGCCTAGCCAAGCTTTAACTCCTAAAATACGGCGAACCGCCTCATCAATTACACTCTCGGAGAGTTTTCCTTCTTTAACCAGGTTTATTAGCTCTTCGAAGCAGTCTGATTCAGGGAGCTCTATGTCTAATCCAGCTTCTAAGGCTTTTTTAGCTGCTTCAGCCTTACTCTTTGCAACCCTATGTTTAGTTAATATATGCAGAACAGATCCGTAATCTGAAACAACAAAACCTTGGAAGTCCCATTCCTTTCTAAGCACATCTGTTAGAAGCCATTTATTGCAGGAGCAAGGAACCCCATCAAGGGAGTTGTAGGCAGCCATAATTGATAAGGCTCCAGCCATTTGAACGGCGTTTTTAAATGCTGGAAAGTAGATTTCTCTCAGCATTCTTTCTGAAAAATGTATTGCGTTACTATCTCTTCCTCCATCACCAACAAAGTTAGCGACGAAATGTTTAGGTGTACATATAACTTTTTGGCTTTGAACCCCCCTGATAAATGCTACGGCCATAGCCGAGGCTAAATATGGATCTTCTCCATAGGTTTCTTCGGTTCTTCCGCATCTTGGATCTCTGGCAATGTTAATTGTTGGAGAGAGAATTTGATGAATCCCGTGGGCTCTAGTTTCTTTACCGATTGCCACCCCTATCTTCTCCACTAGTTCTGGGTTCCATGTACTGGCCAGCGCTATAGACTGGGGGAATATTGTACATCCCCTAGCCATACATCCATGTAAACCCTCATCATGAATTATAACAGGTATTTTAAGCCTTGTATTCTCAATAATGAATTTTTGAATTTTATTGTGGAGTTCTGCTGCTTCCCTTGGAGGGAAATAGCGTAAAATTATGCTTAGCATGCCGATATTTTTCTCTGCTTTCAAAAGATGCTTCCAATGTTCTCGAATGTAATTGGACATAACGGCTTCAGAAATTTCTTTTTCAGCAAAGAATAATGAAAAAATGAGATCTCTAAGCCTTCTTTCTTTATTTGGTGGAACCGCCTTGAATAGATCAAAAAACATTCTCCAAGGCTTAAGCCGTTTAGCCTTTAGCTGACCAATCTTTTCTTCCAATGTCATCTGAGAAAGCAATTTTTCAATCTTTTCTTCATTTGATGAATTTAGGTGAAATTTTATTCCCCCCAAATATTTTCAAACCTTTGTAGAAAGAATTTCTATATAGGCCTTAAAAAAATTATTAAATTTTCGGAAAACACATTACACTCTTGTTATAAAAGTTATCTAAGTTTCCATTTAGTTCCTTTCGGCGTATCCTCTACAAGAAAACCTAGTTTTTGAAGTTTCTCCCTTATTTCATCAGCTATCTCCCATTCTTTTCTTCTTCTCATTTTCTGTCGTATCTCGAGGATTAACTCTACTAAGTCTCTTATTAGAGCCATCTGGTCTTCCGCATATTTCTTCTTTTTAACTTCAATTTTGATTCCCAAAACATCCAGGAGAGATCTTAAAGTTTCGTAAGTTTCTTTCTTAACGGAGCTTTCTATTTCAGTATTTTCATCGGTATAAGCATTTATTGTTTTAACTATATCGAAGATCGCTGATATAGCTAGCGGCGTATTGAAGTCGTCGTCCATTGCCTCCTCAAATTTCTCTTTCGCCTTTCTTATTTTTAAAAGAAAGTTTTTCTCTTCATTGCTTTTTTCAGATTTCTCTTTAAGAGAGTTAAGTCTCTCTAGAGCATTTATGATTCTCGTCAAATTTATTTCAGCAAGCCTAAGATTCTCTTTGTTAAAATCAAGCGGGCTTCTATAATGAGCGGAGATTAGGAAAAATCTTAAAACTTGAGGAGCGTACATTTTTAGGGCGTCTCTAACGGTGATGAAGTTTCCGAGGGATTTCGACATTTTTTGGCCTTCAACAGTAAGCCATTCATTATGAATCCAGTATCTAGCAAATGTTTTTCCCGTTAGGGCTTCTGCCTGCGCTATTTCATTTTCATGATGTGGGAAGATCAGGTCTTTTCCTCCCATGTGAATATCGAACGTTTCACCGAGATATTTTATGGCCATTGTTGAGCATTCAATATGCCATCCAGGTCTTCCTCTTCCCCAAGGGCTGTGCCATCCCGGTTCACCTTCTTTTTGAGCTTTCCAAAGCGCGAAGTCCGCTGGATTCTTCTTTTTGGGGTTTACCTCGATTCTTGCGCCCATTTCTAATGCTTCAATCTTGTTTCCAGATAGTTTTCCATAATCTTTGAATTTTGTAACATCAAAATATACATCTCCGTTAGCTTGGTAGGCGTATCCTTTTTGAATTAATTTTTCAATTGCGTCTATGATTTCAGGTATGTGTTGCGTCGCTCTTGGGCATATGTCTGGCTTTTTTATGTTTAATGCGGCTATATCCTCGAAGTATGCATTACTGTATATTTCACCAAGCTGTTGCAAGCTTAAACCTGTTTCTTGAGAACGCTTTATCATCTTATCGTCTACATCGGTTATGTTACTAACAAGGGTAACTTTGTAACCCTTATATTCCAGATATCTGCGCACAATGTCCGCAATTATGAATGCTCTGGCATTTCCAACATGAATGAAATCATATACTGTAGGACCGCAGACGTATATTCGAACTTCTCCTTTACGTAAAGGAGAAAATTCCTCCTTTCGCATACCCATAGTGTTAAAGATTTTTAATCCCATAGTTGAATATCCGCCGAAGCCTATTAACTAGGAAATAATTTTTAGTATTGCATTTATATTTTTGTATTCATAAAAATGAATCACTTCCTAATCCTGATGCCTATTTTACTCATAATTTTAATTGAGAGTTCAAAGAGTTTTTCTCTGCTTTTACTCCATGAAACAGCTATACATAAAATTATGGAGGCAACCAAGATTATAGTTGATACGATTATTTCTTCAACAACCGAACTTAATTCCATGAAAATTAAGCCTCCAACTATGGCTCCAAATGAGTATAGGGTAGTTTTTCCAATTATCTGGACCAATAGCATTTTCCATAGCGGAAAACTTAGTGATCCAGCTAAAAGAATTATTGGCGTATCAGGAAGCGGTGAAGCGGCGAAGAACAGGATGACTATAAGCCCATAATTTTCTACCCACTTAGGTATGTTGCTGAGTTTACTGGAAGTTAAAGCTTCTTTTATGCCCAGTCCCCAGTAGTAAGCAGTTAATTCGCCAATTGCCCCGCCCAATCCGGCTGCTAGCCCCAAAATCAGCGGATTATAGAGTTCAGTTAATGCTAAAAAGACTGGAATAAATAACCCTCTTGCAATGACTGTTAAATGACTGAACAATGCTGCTAAAAAAACTCCTATAAGCCCATAATTTGTTAATGACCCAATATTTAGGAGATTTCCGTATAAAATTAGCAAGGATAAAGACGCTACTATAATTACACCAAACAGAATTATTAAAGCCTTAAGAAATTTTGTTTTCATATCTATAAATTGATCTCCCTTTAGATTTCTTTTCCTAAATTTAGCGTTACATCTAATTATTATTTATGTATCATGGTCACAAAATACTTTTATTGTAGGTGAGACACTAATTTTATGTGTGAGGTATATTATTTTAGGGAAGTAAGGTTTATGGTATCGAAAGATCTTTTGGATTTGTTGAACAGGGCTATAGCTGGAGAGATGCAAGTTTCCATTCAGTATATGTGGCAACATGTCCAATGGCGTGGAATTAAAGGTTTTGCAGTTCAAGGAGAGTTGAAGAATATAGCCATAGCGGAGATGAAACATGCTGAAATGATTGCTGAAAGACTAGTTTATCTTGGCGGTAAGCCGACAACCAAACCAACACCGATATTTGTTGGAGAAAATCTTAAAGAGATGATATCTCAGGATGCAAAGGATGAAGAAAACACTATAAAATTATACAAGAAGATAATTGAAACTGCAGAAAAAGAAGGAGATATAACGACAGCAAGAGTTTTTAGGGAAATCTTAGGAGATGAGGAAGAACATCACGATACGTTTACAAGCTTACTTGAAGAAATCTAGCAAAAATAAATTAATAATTTCTTTTTCCTTTTTTAAAAAAGGTTTTTCGAGGGGAGATTATAAAACATTAATTTCTACAAATGAAATGCCAACAATACAATTAAAATTAATGATAGTTCACTTTTCTATCCATTTCCCTATATTGGAGGAGCTGACAGCCGAGGACATTCACAGCTACTTTCTCAGGAAGATTCTGGGCCTATCGTCTGAAGAATTCAAGCTGCTCGAGGCCGTAGTGAACTATGGGAAGGAATACGGAAGCATCTAGGAATACATTAAGAAGACGGTTCTAAGCGCTTTGGCAAACGATCTCATAGAAGCGGGGAACGAAATAGAGCGGAAAAGCTGAGGAG
>CAYSKG010000012.1:0-30361 GCA_964431725.1 uncultured Candidatus Bathyarchaeia archaeon
CCAAACGTTTTCATTTTAAACGAGAGTTGGATGGATGACGAGTGGGATCCAGATGAATCGGATGAAATTAACGACGTTCTTAGACTAACCATTCGATTAGAGGACGACTCATCCTTCTATGTTAACCCACAATATGAGGTAGGCATAGTAAACCTCATCTACCCTGCACTGGCTGATCTGGAGGAAGGGGGAAACCCAATCTGCAGCTACGCACTATTCCCACCAGAATCATATGAGCAACCTAACAACATTACTATAGACTTCGTCACAGACTTCTTCGCATATTGGGTGCCAAATTACACTTCGCCAGACACGCTACAAGATGCCCATGCTGACGTATATGCATCAGACATATATGGACACTGGTCTAGAAATGAAACTGAACCGCCCCACATAACCCTAATAAAGTATGGATCCAGCGGCTTCCACGTTGAGGCGTCAGTGTTCGATTTAAGTAACATAGCTGATGTAACCCTCCATTACAGCACTGACGGCGAAACATATCAAAGCATGCCAATGACCTACAATGAAGAGTATGAAACCTACGAATGCACAATCCAAAACATAGGTCCCGGAACCATATGGTTCTACATATCTGCAACCGATATCTATGGGAGCTATGCTGAAACATCCATATACACCTATACTATAGAGGTAGTTGCTGAGGTACTTGTGTATGTGGAAGCCTCCTGGAGCGAGCTCGCGGAGCAGCTCAATATAATGGTGACCGCTGAGTGTAGTGTCTGTGGAACCGTGACCTCCGGAACAGCTAATTATGTAATCTACACGATTGGCGGAGACCCAACAGGCCTAGAGGGAAGCCTAATCTATAATTCCTCCTCAACTAGGTGGGAAGCCACCGTAGACACCAAAGATTTGCCCGTAAACGAATATAGGGTAGTAGTTAATGTGATGGATAGCTCAGGTCATAGTGGAGAAGGAGAAACAACATTCACAATATATGACACCATAGGTCCAGTAACTTCGGAGCTCAATATTACACCAAGTCCAACCAATGTGAACCCAGATTTAATCGCTAACATAACTGACTTCAACTTTAGATCGAACATTAATGTAGCGGAGTTCTTCATAGATCAAATAGGAGAAAACGGAACCGGAATCCCGCTGAACCCTGTTGACGGAAGCTTCAATTCGCCCAGCGAATACGTGGAGGGAATAATAGATATATCCAGACTAGAAGACGGCGTACACATAGTGTATGTGCATGGAATGGATGAGCAGGGTAATTGGGGAGGATTTCAGCAACAAACCTTTATTGTAGATAAAACTGCCCCACTCATACTCAACGTTCAGGTTACACCTAACCTCGGCATTCCAGGAGACATATTCACTATAACGGCCAACGTCACAGATCCATCAGGCGTACAGAGCGTTAAAGCCTACATTCAGAATCCAGATGAAACAAATGTGGCAGTAATAGATCTCTACGATGATGGAGTTCACAACGACGGGGCGGCTGGAGACAACCTGTATGGAAACCTATGGGACAGTAGCGGAAGTAATGCAGGAGTCTATTATATAGACATAGAAGCCGTAGACAATTTAGGAAACACTATAGAACTAGAAAACGCAGCAACAATCACAATCAAATGCGGTGTAGAAACCTCTACAGGCACAGGGATCGCATACTTCGAGTCAGACAGCGGTCTAATAGAAGATCTAACAGCAGTAGACGAGTCAACCCTGCCCTCCGAAGGCAAACCAAACCTAGAGTTTCCACACGGCTTCTTCTCCTTCACTATAACAGGATTAACTCCAGGTCAAACAGTAACCCTAACGATAACCTTTCCCTCGGACATACCTGTTGGAGCGCAATATTGGAAGTATCAGATTCCGGAAGGATGGTACCAGATACCCATAGAAGATGACGATGGAGACAACATTATAATCATACAGCTAACAGACGGAGGCCTAGGAGATGACGATGGAATAGCAAATGGAGTAATAGTTGACGTGGGAGGATTAGGCATATCGCTTAGGGCGCCTCCAGTAGGCGGAGAAATAATAGTATACAATAATCCTAGACCTATATTTTCGCAAATAACGCTTGGGATTCTAGAGTTGCTAATAGCTTCAATAGTAACCTTATGTCTCCTAGCTATTAAAAGACGACGTAAAAGCTAAAATTAAAATACGGTATTCAAAACATCCCTCCCTCATTTTTTATTCACATATAACAACATACATGATCTACTTCATCGTCAAAAAGATTTAAATTGTAATGAGAAAATTAGCAATTTTCCTGTTCTAAAACATAGAATTATAAACCCTGTCCCTGCTTCTTTTTTTTGGGAGAATATAATTTGAACTTCAAAAGTAAATGGATTTACGCATCTATAATTCTAACGTTCTTTTCAATCTATCTAACAGCATATACTTCAACCGCTCATAACGTAGTAGCTAGCTACATTATAGAAGAAAATGGTGAATTATATTGGCGGTCCTCTCCAAGCGGATCCCTAATCCCATGGCCTAAAAGACCTGGAACACTTCAAGCCCTGTCAAAAGTTAATGAGAGTGATGCATATGTTTACAAGCATCTAATTAAATTTCCAGCTCTAATTATAATAACCATCCTAGCGTGGATTATTGTAGGCATTCTTATACTTAAAGCAGTCACCTTCTTTACATGCCCAAAATAAAGGAAAAAATGTGGCGATGGAATAAATGATGCACCAGCCCTAGTGCAAGCAAACATTGGCATAGCAATTGGTGCAGGCACGGACGTATCCGTAGAGTCAGCGGATGTCGTTTTAATCAAAAATGATCCAAGAGACGTTACTAAACTGGTGGTCCTCAGCAGAAAAACGATGCGCAAAATGAATGAAAACTTAGTTTGGGCGACAGGCTATAATCTCGCAATTCCAGCTGCCGCTGGAATTCTTGTTCCATTCGGAATAATCCCGAGGCCGGAAGTCGCTGCCATAACTATGACCTTGAGCTCTATAAGCGTTACAGTTAGTGCTCTTCTATTGAAAAGAGCAAATATTTAAGAATTCAATAAGCTTGAGAGAGTAGATATTTATTATTTTACTCGGAATTAGATTTCTTCGATTTTGATTGTGTTCTTATTAAAAATAATTGGATGCCAGCTGATAGGAATAGAAGAAGAATCACAAAAAGCGCAATCGTCTTTATTGCTTGGTACTCTAATGTCCCCTCGAAGTATGGAAGAAAAATAAACCATATGTAACCCATAAGAACAAACGTGCAGATTAGGGAAATCACGTAGAAAATGTTTACCCTATATTTCGGCATTAGAAATCCTTCCCTTTAAACTTAAGCATGAACCACTAATACTTAGTCTACATACTGAGATTTGAGTTTTTCTATAAATATAAATCTGAAGATATGGTGTAACACGTTTAAGATGATTAATCTCATTAAAGAGATATGACACATGATATATATTTATTTTAGTCACTGAGAAGTAGCAAGTTTCCAGCCCTAAAAGATCGCGAACAAACTTCATAAATTTAAAATTTCATTAAAGACTAATCTACATTACATAAGTTATAGTAGTCATTAGGTGGATTGTGGAAAGAAATGAATGCGGACGATTTTGTGAAAGATGTTCCAGATTGGGAAAACCCTAGAATTACGGGAATAAATAAAGAACCAGCTCACGCAGCTCTCAAGGTTTACCCTGACGAGAAAACAGCATTTGAGGGCATCCGAGAGAAATCGCCGTGGTTTATGTCTCTTGACGGCGAATGGAAATTTAAGTTATGTGAAAATCCTGATTCCGTGCCAAAAGGCTTCTATAAGCTAGAATATGATGAAGAAAGCTGGGATACAATACTGGTTCCAAGTAATTGGCAGATGCTGGGATATGATAAGCCAATTTACGTTAATGTTCGTTATCCATTTCGTGTTGATCCGCCGCGTGTTCCACACGATTGGAATCCAACCGGCCTCTACCGAAGAAAATTCACAATCCCAAATGAATGGATAGGTAAACAGATTTTCCTAGTCTTTGATGGCGTTGACTCAGCCTTTTATGTTTGGGTTAACGGACATTTAGTTGGGTACAGTCAAGACAGCCGTCTCCCGGCGGAATTTAATGTTACGCGTTATGTTAAATCTGGAGAAAACTTGCTAGCTGTTGAAGTCCTACGTTGGAGCGATGGGAGCTATCTGGAAGATCAGGATATGTGGCGGTTAAGCGGAATCTTCCGCAGCGTATATCTCTATTGTACGCCGAATCTACACATAAGAGACTTTTTTGTGAAAACAATATTCGATAAGAATTATGAAGATGCTGTTTTAAAGGTGAGGGTTAACATAAGAAACTATTCAGATCTCCCCTCTAAACCTCATACTCTAGAAGTGAAACTCTTCAATCATGAGGGTTCACCAATCTTCAGAAAGCCCATAACAGCCAAAATTGGAGGAATAAAACCGAAAAGCGAAGCAATTTTAGAGGTTGAAAGGAAGGTTTCTAAGCCTAGAAAATGGTCAGCTGAGGATCCATACTTGTACACAATGCTTCTTACATTAAAAGATGAGGTGGGAAAAATAGTTGAGGTTGAAAGCTGCCGTATAGGTTTCCGTCAAGTTGAAGTTAGGAATGGACGCATACTTATAAATGGCGTACCCGTTTACCTTAAGGGCGTTAATAGACATGAACATGATGATGAGCGAGGGCACGCAGTAACCATTGAATCTATGATAAAAGATATAATTTTAATGAAACGTTTCAACTTTAACGCTGTTAGAACATCTCATTATCCGAATCATCCAGCATGGTACGATTTATGCGACAAATACGGTATATACGTAATCGACGAAGCTAACATTGAATGTCACGGTTTAGTTGCCTTCTCAAGGTTAATCCATGAAATCGAAGAAACCTTTGGGAAATCTTGGAGGGAATTGCTTAAAGAGTTTTATAAGGAATTAGAGGGAAGACCCCTAGAGGAAATCATAGAAGAATTATTGAAAAGGTTCCCCAAATATACTGAGCCAGCGCATGATCCTGAATGGCTTCATGCATTTATAGAACGCTTCGTAAGGATGGTTGAGAGAGACAAAAATCATCCATGCGTTATAATGTGGTCTCTTGGAAATGAATCTGGTTATGGTCCGAATCATGATGCTCTCTCAGGGTGGGTTCATGGATATGATCCCACAAGACCCGTACATTATGAAGGAACCATACGCACAAAAGAGAAAAAAATCTCAAGTAGCGTTGATGTAATAAGCATAATGTATCCTTCTCTTGAAAGGCTTATAGAGTTAGCCGAAGACCCTGAGGAAGATAGGCCAATAATAATGTGCGAATATGCTCATTCAATGGGCAACAGTACAGGAAACCTAAAAGAGTATTGGGAAGTGATCCGTAAATACAGGCGTATATGCGGGGGCTTTATATGGGATTGGGTTGATCAAGGCATTAAGCGAGTAGCTGAAGATGGACGTGAATGGTGGGCTTATGGCGGAGACTTCGGTGATGAACCCAATGACGGAAACTTCTGTATAAATGGCTTAGTTTGGCCTAACCGTGAGCCCCAACCAGCTATGTGGGAATGTAAAAAGATACAGCAGCCAGTTGAAGCTGAAGCCGTCAACCTATCCAAGGGAATTATTCGAATCCTAAACCGATATGACTTTACAGACTTAAGTATAATTGACATATTATGGGAGCTAGCTGAAGATGGAGAAATAATTCAGCAAGGAATCTTACCGAAACTTCACACGCCGCCTCATGGGAGTGAAATAGTAACTATCCCATTTAAAATTCCAGAGAATCCTAAACCGGGAGCTGAATATCATCTAACCATACGCTATAAACTATCTAAGGACACTCTTTGGGCTGAGAAAGGATACGAGGTAGGTTGGACCCAATTTAGAATGCCATTCAAAGTTCCATCTCAGCCAAAAATCAAAGTCAGTAATATGCCGCCTTTAAATATCAAGGAATCAGGTGGTGAAATAATAGTTTCAGGAAAAAATTTCAGTTTAACCTTCAGCAGAAAAGATGGTTGTATAAAATCGCTAATTTACGAAGGATTTAATTTAATAAAGGCTGGTCCGCTTTTAAATGTTTGGCGTGCGCCAACAGATAATGATGCTCCAAGACTTGCGCCAATTTGGCGTAAGGCTGGACTCGACCGCTTAAAACATGTAATTGAAAATGTTAGGTCAGAGAGGATCACGGATCAGCTGATTCATATAATTGTGGAAGACTCGCTTCGTACACCTGAAAATGATGAGCGCTTCCAATGCGTTTACCACTACAAAATTTATGGAAGTGGAGATATAATTGTGGAAGCAAGAGTCACTCCAATACGAGGCTTACCGCCCCATCTGCCGCGAATAGGTTTACAATTGACAATCCCCGGGGGCTTTGAGAACTTCACATGGTTCGGCCGCGGTCCCCACGAAAACTATTGCGACCGAAAGGAGGGTGCGCTTGTAGGTGTGTACTCTAGCACGGTTGATGAGCAATATGTGCCATATATTAGGCCGCAGGAAAATGGAAATAAAACGGATGTCCGCTGGATTACGCTGACAAATGATGAGGGTTTCGGTTTACTCGTTGTTGGGATGCCATTAATGGAGGTTAGTGTGCATCATTATATGGCTGAAGATTTTGAAAGAGCAAAACATGTACATGAATTAAGTAGACGGGAAGACATAATTCTAAATCTCGATTACATGCAGTCAGGGCTTGGAGGCGGGAGCTGCGGGCCTGACACTCTACAAAAGTATCTTGTTAAGCCGGAACCTCTCCGCTTTAGTGTAAGGCTTAGACCCATCTCACCTTCTGAATCACCAATGGAATTGAGTAAACAAAGCATTGAAGCTTAAACTAATCGTTTCATCTTCTTTTATGGAAATAATTGCTTAGGAAAAGTTAATAACATAGTTATGGAAAAAGAATAGGTGGAGGCAGATTATGAAAAAGTGCTATTTCATTGAAGAACTTGAGAAATGTAAGAGTTACGGGGAGATATTTGATTTAGTGAAGAAAGCTGTTAAGACAACTCTAGGTTTACACAGAGTCGGTCTACTACTGTACCTTGAGAATCTTCCACCTTACATAGGTGCTTATTATCGGTTAGGCTCAAACGGTATAGTCTTAAATAAATTACTCATAGAGCTCATGAGTAAATCTCTAGCGTCAAAAACGGATTTCAATTCACTTATTTTTTCACTTTTACTTCATGAATACTTGCATTCACTAGGTTTTATAGATGAGAGAAAAGTTAGACAGCTTGTATATGAAATAAGCTTGAAAATTTTTGGGGAGAACCATCCTACAATCAGAATGGCGCTTAGACCACCAGAGTTATCCATTCCCTCCACTCTGCATGAAGAACTCTTGAATCATAAACTGGAAATCGTAAAAGATTTTGAGAAAATAGAGCATCCATACATAACCTAAAATTATCTATCAGATAAAAACCACCATATAACCGATAAATTTAATTACTTCTCCATTAATCATTAAAAATCTCTTAAGTGATGGAATATGAAATTATTCGGCAGAAAAAAGGATAAGAGCGATGAAAAAGTGTATGATTACGAAATCTACGGAGGCTTCATGATTATAAAGAAGCCTGATGGCTACGAGATATCATGGAAAAGCCCGCATATAACAACTATAAATGTGCATTCAATGCCGAAAATATCGGAGGATGTAGAAACTAAGCAGGAAGATGATAAAATTCATGTTCTAACGCCGGCATGCAAACTAAAACTAATAATGAAAAAAGAAGGTACAGAAGCATACATATCGAAGCTCTAGATCTCAGAAAGTCCCTCATTCTCCCAAGTTTTACTCTATTTTTGTTATAATGCCTTTTCGATAAATGGGAACTATTGAAAATAAGTTCTTTCTACATGAGAATTCTATATCCTTAGTGAATCCTAATTCTATTAATTTTTTCGAGTGATTACTTTTCATAATGTTAGCTAATAAATCATCCTCTGCATCTTTAAACGCTAAGAGAGATGCTTGGGCAGCATCAGACAATTCAACTTCGCTCTCAGATTTAGATAATTCATTGACAATCGCACCTGTGCAAAGGAAATCTTCTAGAGAAAATCTTCCTTTAGTTCCAGCTTGAACTATAGAAATACCTATATCTTCAGCATTAGCTATTGAAATAGATTTCTCAGCTACTGCCTTCGCATTCAAGAATGATCCTACAAAAATCCACTTCGCTCCTCTTGAATATGTTAGAGCAGAGGTTCCGCTTGTAGTTGTTAATATTATGATTTTACCGGAAACTTTTTCGGGAGTGTATTCTAAAGGGGAGTTTCCCAACTCGAATCCTCTAGGTTTCAAACCGCCCCTTTCACCAGCCAAAATATAATTCGGATTTTCAGCGTGAAATCTCCGTGCTTCATCTAAGGTTCTTACGGGTATTATCGCTTTAGCACCGTTCGCTAATGCGGTTACAATTGTAGAGCTGCATCTAAGAGCATCTATTATTACTATTAGATCTCCTCTATCAACAGCTTTTACAGCATCCTTAGCTAAAAACTCAACATTTACGCGGATTACCATCTTTCTCTCTCGCCTTTAACCTGACACTATAATATTCCAACCCCCTTTTAATATTCATAAGAGGGGAAATGATTTTATAAGTCGCTTGTTTCTTCTATCTTTTTAGGTTCATTGATTTAGTGGTATACCGAGATGATAGGTTCCGTTAAAGAAGGCGTCAAGATAGGGCTTGAGGTTCATGTTCAACTAACCAGTCTAAAAAGTAAACTATTCTGTAGTTGTCCATCAGATTACAGAGGGAAGGAACCAAATACACTCGTTTGCCCGGTGTGTCTCGGGCTTCCCGGAGCCCTTCCAGTTCTAAATGAAAAGGCAGTTAAATACGCTATTATGGCTGCACTTGCGTTAAATTGTAAAGTATCAAAGAGAATGATTTTCTTCCGAAAAAATTATTACTATCCAGATCTGCCGAAAAACTTTCAGATAACTCAATATGATAAAGCTGGCGGCGTCCCCCTAGCGGTTAACGGATACCTATACATTGAAAATCAAGGGGAAAAGAGAAAAATACGTATAAGCAGAGTTCATCTTGAGGAGGATCCGGGACGGCTTATACATATTGGTCCAATTGATCAGTCGCCTTATACGCTTATCGATTATAATCGTTCCGGCATAGCTCTCCTAGAAATAGTTACTGAACCTGACATTAAATCTCCGAAAGAAGCCAGATTATTTCTTCAGAAATTGAGAAACATCCTTGAACATTTAGGCATATTTGATGGAAGTCTTGAAGGTTCAATGCGTTGCGACGCAAATATATCTCTAGCTGGCGGAACAAGAGTTGAAATCAAAAATATAACCTCTTTTAAGGAGGTTGAAAGGGCGTTAAACTTTGAGATTATTAGGCAGAGAGGTCTGGTTGAAAAGGGCATCGCAATTAAACGTGAGACCAGACATTGGGACGAAATCCGTAGAATAACTGTTTCGCTAAGAACTAAGGAGGAGGAGCAAGATTACCGTTATTTTCCTGAACCAGATCTTGTACCCGTGGTCATAAGTGAAGAGATGCTGGAAGAGATTAAAGCTGAAATGCCTGAGCTACCGGAGGAGCGGGCCAATCGCTTCATGAGCATGTATGGCCTGCCAAGATATGATGCCGAGGTTTTAGTTAGCTCAAAGCAGCTAGCTGACTTCTTTGAGGAGTGCGTTAAACTATATGATAAGCCTAAAGAAATAAGTAATTGGATGATGAGTGACCTACTTAGATATCTCTATGAAAATAACCTTGAGCTTCACGAGTCTAAGATAACGCCGCGGATGCTAGTGGAAATGATACGTTTAATCGATAGAGGTGTAATAAGCGGTAAAATAGCGAAGAAGATTCTTCCGGAAATGATAGTGTATGGGAAAGATCCGCAGAGAATAGTTAAAGAGAAAGGTCTTGTAAAAATTACTGACGAAAATCTTCTAGCTGAGTTAGCTGATAAAGTTTTCGCCAATCATCCTAAAGCAGTTAGAGATGCGTTAATAGATGATAAAGCTGTTCACTATCTTATAGGACAGCTAATGAAATTAACTAGAGGTAAGGCGGACCCTGCGATCGCAAATAGGATAGTAAGAGAAAAACTACAGAAGATTAGAGAAGCGCAATAAATTTTACTGTAAACTTTTATTTTCAGATCCTGACCCTAAAATTTTCCTTAGGAATTTGTAAGCGTTGAAAGTAGCTTCTTGATCGGAAATTAAGTCCAATATTGGGCTTAAGAGGCATATTCCGCTAATTCCACGTATTTTTGCAAGTCCCAAAAGCAAGCCGGGTATGCCTATAATTTTGCCATTTGTGTAAACTTTAGCACCCATCAAAGCATATTTCTCCGCCGTTCTTTTAGAGGTTCCAGCAACATATATAACTCTTTGAGCGTAAGTAACTGGAACGCCGTCTACTGTTATAATGAATTTACATCCGATTTTGCTCACAAAATCCAGTATGTCACCGCATATTTCATAATAAGCTGAAATATCTTCAGCTGGAGGTTGAGCGTCACCTATAAGAATCAAGAGTCTTCTATTTTCTTCTGAAGTGAAAAATCTAAAGCATAGCAAACTGCATAAACCGTTTTCATCGGTTCTTGTATAATCCGGTAGAACCGGCGAATATAATTCTGCAAATAATTTAGCGTGGATATGCTCCCTTAAGAGCCTGGCAACCATGACGCCTACGTTTCCTAAGCCAGGTAAACCAGCGACTAAGATCGGATTCTCAAGGTTTGGCTGATAAAGCACCTTTATATAAGCCTTGTCCAATTCTATTCTCCAAGCATAAATCCTAAAAGCCCTATTTAATCCTTACTAACCTAGCTAAGCTTTCTCTTTTTAACCAAAATAACGCTAAAAGGCATACTTGAGATAAATTCAATGCTCTCTGATCATGTTCGTAACATGCACGTATATATCAAAACCCGTATGTTTCCATTGGAAAAACCGATCCTAGCGATTACACTTTATTCCGCTTAAACTTAAGTTTCCCTAGAATTAATGCTTATTTTGTAGTTCAAAGAAACATTTATTATCATTAGTGGTCAGCGGTCGTAAATAATATAAATAAGCCTATCTGTGTTTAGTAAATTTAGCATGTAAGGGGATGACTAAATGGAGCTCAGATGGGATCCAATACTTCGAGAATGGATTATTGTTTCAGGTGAGCGAAGTAAGCGCCCTCTACTACCAGAGAACTTCTGCCCATTTTGCCCCGGTTCCGAAGAGATTCCTAAGTCAGGTTGGACTGTTTTAAGTATACCTAATAAATTTCCATCCCTACGTCCTGATCCACCCAAGCCGGATGTTAAATCCGATAAACTTTATCGCTGTAAGCCTTCAAAAGGCGTTTGTGAAGTCATAATTTACACGCCTAAACATGATGCAACATTAGCTGATTTAAGCCTCGAAAATATTAAAGCACTGATAGATTTATGGACTAACCGTTTTGAAGAGCTTGGTAAAAGAGACTATGTAAAGTATGTTTTCATCTTCGAGAATAAGGGGCGAGTAATAGGGGTAACCTTGGATCACCCGCATGGACAGATATACGCATTCCCTTTCATACCGCCGCTGATTAAGCGTGAGCTTGAATCGAGCAGACGCTACTGGAAAAGAAGCGGTAAATGCCTTTTCTGCACGATAATCGAGAAAGAAAAAAAGGATAGAGTGCGTATAATATGCGAGAATGAAGATTTTATATGCTTCTTGCCGTTCTTCGCACGCCTTCCCTATGGGGTTCATATATATCCCAAGAGGCATGTTGGTGCATTAACTGATTTAACTGACAGCGAAAAAGCTTCATTTGCATCAATCCTAAAACGGATTCTAAGGAAGTTTGATAACCTGTTTAATATGAGTTTTCCATACATGATGGTTCTACATCAAAGACCTACAGATAACAGGTCATATCCTTACTATCATTTTCATGTAGAATTTTATCCGCCTTACAGAGAAAAAGATAAAATAAAGCATTTTGCAAGTGTTGAAAATGGAGCTGGAACAATAACTTTCGACTATGTGCCTGAAGAGAAAGCTAGGGAGCTGAGAAATAGTCCAGAGACCTAATAAAGAATTATAAATTTTGAAATTAAAAATAAGTTTGGATAAGAGGTTTAATAAATATGGAAACACAATTTATTGTTTCATCCCCCGGAAGAGCGGATTTCCTTAACACTCATCAAGATTATAAAGGATTACCTGTCATTCCAGCGGCAATCAACCTAAGACTCTACATTTCAGCTAACCTATCAAACAATAATGCATTTAATGTTAAATCCATTGATCTGGAGAAGCTCGGTGAACCGTCTACAGATTACTTTGAAATAGGAATTAATGAGATGATTAAAAGAAAATTCTTCGGTAACTATCTCCGTGGGGTTATAAATGTTTTAGTAAAAAAAGGTTTTGCAGAGAAGCTACAAGGCATGAATATAACAATTAAAAGCGAAATACCGATTGGATCTGGACTGGCTAGTAGTGCAGCACTTGAAGTAGCATTCACAGAGCTTCTAAATCGCGCCTTCAATCTTGGACTCAGCAAAAAAGATGTTGCTGAAATCTCCTTTATGGCTGAAAATATGGAGGCTGGCATACCTTGTGGGAGACTGGATCAGTATGGTGTGACATTTGGAAGCATAATAAAATTAGATTGTAAGCCACCATATAATGTTGAAATACTTCCCTTCAAAGATCTAATATTTGTAATTGCAGATTCAGGAATCAGACATTCAACCGGGGACATCCATCCTAAAAGACAGATGGAGATAAACCTCGGCTTAGAGACGTTAATGAAAAGCGCGGATGTTCCGGAAAGCTTGAAGGCTAAACTTGGATACAGGTTTGATCAACCAAGGTGGGAGGAGATAAGAGAGGAGGAGATAGGCGATTACCTATCAACATTAAATGAAACCTCAAGAAAGAGGATTCTTTTCACGCTTAAAATGCATAGCTTAACGGAGGTAGCGCTTAAAATCCTCAGCTTTAAAGATGTTAGTAGAGAAGAGCTCACATCAAATCTCGGCGAGAATGCCTGGAGGAAAATTCAAAAGAGTCCTCCAAGCGAACTAAATCATATAATCTTGGGTGAAATAATGAATGCACAACATGCTTTACTTAGAGACCTTTATGATGTAAGTCTGCCAGAAATAGAGCGGATATGTGAAGCGGCTCTAGAGGCTGGTGCCTACGGTGCTAAATTATCTGGGGCGGGGATGGGAGGAAGCGTAATAGCGCTTGTTAAAAATAGAGAGGTTGGACGGAAAGTTATTGAGGCATGTTTATCAGCTGGCGCTAGAAGGGGATGGGTGTCTGAGATAGGGGAAGGCGTAAGAATGGAGAGGTATAGCGAAAAATAGGTGAAAGAAGCAGCCTAAAAGGAGAAAGAGAATGGTTACAAATCTTCCAGCTGAAGCTAAAGCTAAATGGGCTGAAGTCGTCGCCTGCCGCTCACCTAGAGAGAAAATAAGGCTTATGCGAGAGTTTCTATCACTTGTTCCAAAACATAAAGGAACCAGTAAGCTCGTAGCTAACGTTAAGCGTAGAATCGCTGAGCTGGAGCGGGAGATTGAAAAATCTAAAGCTCGTAGAAAAGGAGGAGGATTCGGCTTTGCAATACCGAAGGAGGGAGCTGGACAAATAGTTATTTTGGGTCCACCTAATGTTGGCAAAAGCAGCTTACTAGCTTCAGTAACAAATGCTAAGCCAGAAATAAGTCCAATCCCATTTACAACCCAGAAGCCAATTCCCGGAATGCTCCCCTACGAGGATATACAATTTCAGCTCGTGGAGGCTCCAGCTATAGTTGAAGGCGCAGCTGAGGGAAGAATGAATGGAACCAAAATTCTCAGCCTAGCGCGTAATGCCGATGGACTAGTAATCATGGTTGATTTAGCTGAAGACCCAGTCAACCAATTTAATATGATATCTTCTGAGCTGGAGAAGGCTGGAATATCAATTGAGAAGCCTGAAGGAAGCGTTGAAATTGTTAAGCGAAGCTACAGCGCTGGCATCCAAATTATTGGCGGCGGTAAGCTCATTAACTGCACATATGAGGACATTAAGAGATTACTAAATAGTTATCGTATTGTATCGGCTCTAGTAAGAATAAGCGGTAAAGTAAGGTTGGATGATATAGAAGATGCAATTTTCGCAGGTAGCATTTACAAGCCTACGATAGTTGTCGCTAACAAAGTCGATCTACAAGAGAAAAGATCAAATCTCACACTGCTAAAGTCTACTCTAGAAAGCTGGAAGCTACCGCTGCTTGCGGTCTCATGCATAAATAATAGGGGCTTAGAAAAGCTTGGAGAAAATATTTTCATAATGCTCAAGATTATCAGAATTTATACTAAAGAACCCTCATCTAAGACTCCATCAAAAAAGCCGATTGTAGTCAAAGAGGGAACAAATGTAATTGAGATCGCTAAAAAACTACATAGCGAAATGTATAAGGGCTTTAAGTATGCTCGCATATGGGGTCCAAGCGCAAAATATCCGGGTGAAAAGGTTGGCGCAAACCATGTGCTGATGGATGGAGACGTTGTGGAAATTCATTACTAATACTAAAAAGGGGTCGATCACTAAAGATATTCTTCTATGCTCTCAGTTGAAATACCTAATGCTTTCAATATCATTTTGCACCCTTCAAATGTTATTTTATCGCCAAACATTACATCTTCCCGCACAGGCTCGATTATAAAGCCCTTATAGAGTCCTGATGGATTAATAATGTAAAAAGCCTGTATCACAAATAGCAAAAGATTAAGTTCTCTGCTTGACAATCCTCGTTCAAGGGCTTTGCGCTGATCCCTTGTCAGATAAATTCTTTTACTCAGAGAATCCATTATGCCTTCTTTATCCTCATCCATAGCGTCAAGCAAATCTTTTAGGGTTATCCCATGCTCCCTTAGATAGTCCTTGAGAACTCTCCTAAGCGGTATATAATCTTCCCCGCTCATATAACCCCAATATAGTTGTTCATATTGATTAATTTTTATAAGACCGCCACCAAAATATATTTAGCTTACTAGAGTTAAAGTCACGTGAGGAGTCTGCATACCTTGTCAAATTTGAATGAAACCCGAATAAAATGCCCAAACTGTGGTAGAAAGGTTCCGGCGATGAGATACTGCATTTATTGCGGCGCCCAGTTGCCAACAGCAACCCCGCCGCCACGTGTTGAGAGACCTAGACCGATGGAAGCTCCTCCTCCGGTTCCACCATTGGTTCCGCCGCCCAAAAAGCCAGCTCAGCCAAGCCGAGCGCCCATTGGACTTGAAGGTGAAATAACGAACCTAATGTCTAGCATTTCAACCCTTTATGCAAGGAAGATCGCCCTATTTAGGCTGTTTCAGTCCGGCGAAGTTTCTGAAAAAGTCTTTCTAAAACTTTATAATGAGTATAGTAGTAAGCTTAGCGATCTTCTCAATAAACGTGTTCGTAGACTTGAGGAACTTAGAGGTAGACTTGATGAAATTGAGAAGCGTCTAAACGAAGTTGCCCTAAATCTTGAGGAGCTCAATGTTCGCTATAAGATCGGTGAGCTTGACATGAATACTTTCTCGCAGAAATCTGAAAAGTTGAAGATTGAGCAGAGAGAACTAGAAAATATTGCTGGAAGCATTAAAACAAACCTTGAGCGCCTAAAGAACCTGCTTGGTGACAAATCTCCCAGTGAGATAAAGAATATGGAGAGTCAGCTGAAAGCGGCATATGATTCCATAAAGAGGATGGTTGAAGAAGGAAAAATATCAAATAAAGTATTGGATAGCGTTAAAACAGATGTTGAAGAGACAATAACGTTTCTAGGCTCCCTTATCAAGGATAGAAAAGAAAAAGAGAAACTCTTAAGAGAGCAGCTTGAAACTCTTCAAGCTAGATACAAGATCGGCGAAATATCAATAGAAGAATATGAAAGGCAGAAGAAGGAGCTCCAAGAAAAAATCAGCAAAGTTTGGTCATAAAGACTATGTGAAAAGCATCTCCCTTCCAGAGCTACCATATTCAAAGCCAAGGCAAGCGGAAGCCTTAAACTAGTAAAAAGAGGATAAGAATGAAATTTAGGTTGCTTGCGGAGCTCTGCGAAGAACTTGAAAAGACTACTAAACGTAATCTAATGATTGAGAGAGTTGCGGAGTTTTTGAGAAATCTCGATGAAGATGAGATTGAACCCGCCATATCGATGATGCTTGGCAGACCGTTTCCAAAGTATGATTCCAGAACATTAGATGTAAGCTGGGCTACTCTAAGTAAGATAATTAAACGGCTCTCAGGCGCTGAATGGATAAATTTCTATACGGCTTTCAGAAACACAGGTGATATTGGAACTGCAACTAAAATAGTGTTTGAGAGAAGATCCCCTCAAAGACAATCTGCACTTCTCGAGAAACCACTCACAATAGGTGAGGTAAAAAGAATATTTGAGCATATCGCAGAATTTAGGGGTAAAGGATCAAAAGATAAAAAAGAACGATTAATTGAAGCATTGCTTGGAAGAGCCACACCTATAGAAGCCAAATATCTTGTTAAGATAATGATTGGGGAGATGAGAACAGGCTTTCAGGAAGGATTAATGGAGGCAGCCGTCTCCAGAGCATTTTCAATTCCCCTAGAAAATATTCAAAAATCTTCTATGTTAACTGGCGATGTAAGTGAAGTAGCCTACTTATGTAAAAAGTATGGTCGAAAAGGAATTCTAAATCTAGGTTTCAAGGTTTTCAGACCGATTAAACCCATGCTAGCTCAAATGGCTGAGGATTTAAGAGAGGTATTGCGAGAGCATGGTGGAAAGACTTCCCTAGAGTATAAGCTTGACGGGGCGAGAATCCAAATTCATTTATCTAATGGAGCAGTGAAAATATTTAGTCGCAGACTTACTGACGTCACTAAAAGTCTCCCGGAGATCGCCAGCCAAGTTCGTAGCGAAGTTAAGGCGCAAGAGGCTATATTGGAGGGTGAAGTCATAGCTGTTGGCGAGCATGGAAAACCCATGCCCTTCCAGCATTTAATGCGCCGTTTCAAAAGAGTTTATGAGATAGATAAAATTGCAAAGAGCATCCCAATAGAACTCTATCTCTTCGATATTCTCTATCTTGATGGAGAAAGCCTAATTAAAAAGCCATATATCGAGCGTAGAAGACTGCTTGAAGGAATTGCCGGAAACATTCCTTTAACAAAGCAGATCATAACAGATGACTTGAATGAGGCTGAATCTTTCCTGAAAAAGGCTGTGAGTGAGGGACATGAGGGGTTGATGGCTAAGAGATTGGATAGTCCCTATACGCCTGGTATTAGAGGCAAGCATTGGTTTAAAATCAAGGAGGTTTTGCCTCCACTCGACTTGGTAATTGTTGCCGCCGAATATGGTTATGGTCGAAGACATAATTGGCTGTCAGATTACTATTTAGCCGCTAGAGATGGAGATGAATTTACAGTTATCGGTAAAACGTTTAAGGGTTTAACCGATAGTGAAATAGCCGATATGACTCATCGCCTTAGAAAAATAGCTATCAAAGAGGAAGGAAATAGAGTTATAGTTTTACCGAAGATAGTTGTTGAGGTAGCCTATAATGAGATCCAGCGAAGCCCAAAATATAAGTCTGGAATGGCTTTACGCTTTGCTAGAATAATAAGGATACGTGACGATAAAACTCCGGAGGAAGCAGATACGATAGAAACAGTGCGAAAAATATATGAAGGGCAATTTGAGAGAAAAGCGAAAACAAACCTCTAAATTTACTGGGGCGGCTGACATCTATGAAAAAGATTTTGATAAAAAGATCAGTTATAGAGAGCCTCCTGAGCTACGCTAAGATATGCCATCCGAAAGAGGGAATCCTGTTGCTAAGAGGAAAAGTCGGAAAAGATTTGATTGAAGTTAACGAAGTTGAGATCCCGCCCTTAAGTGTTCACGGAAAAGGATTTTCAACCTTTCCAACCCATATGCTTCCAATAGACTTCTCAATTATAGGGGTAGCTCACTCGCATCCCTCAGGAATACCCTTACCGTCGACAGCCGACTTAAACAACTTTTATGGAAAAATAATGATAATCGTAGCTTATCCCTATGGGTCTGAGAGAGATATAATTGTTGTGAATGGTAGAGGGGAAAGATTAAACTATGAGGTGATAAATGACATTAATAGCGGTGACTTAAGTGACTGTTAACAAAGAAAATAAAACTATGATTATTGCTAAGAGTCTAATTAAATCTGGAGCGCTTAAGTTTGGTAGATTCATTCTGAAATCCGGGATCACAAGCCCATACTATATCGATTTATCCTGGTTGCTTTCATCACCAGAGGATTTTAATCAGGTTACTGATGTTATAGCTGAGGAAATACGCCGGATAACCTCAGCTAGGCGAATAGATAAACTAGTAACCATAGAGCTTAAGGGGGCATTAATATTGCCGCATGTAGCAAGCATTCTCAAAATTCCATGTTTAGTTGTAAGGAAGGAAACCAAAGTTTACGGCTTAACTGGAAGAATTGTTGGCGGCGAGGTTAAAAAAGGTGAACGCTTCCTATTTTTCGATGATGTAATAACTGATGGAAGATCAAAGATTGAAGGTGTAAAGCCGATTGAAAAGATGGGCGGTATAATTGATACGATAATTGTTGTGGTGGACAGAGAGCAGGGCGGCATAGAAAATCTCAAGTCAATTGGATATAGAGTTGAAGCCATAACAACGATTTCAGATATAGTGGATAAGCTTTTAGAATTGAAGGAGATAAGCTGGGAGAGAGCTGAAGAGATAATGAATTATATAAAAAAGAGTGAAAGAAAATGAGGAAATCATTCAACTTATTAATTTTCTCCTGTTTATGAGTGGAACACGCATTCTTTTTCCATATAGAGAGCATTTTTAAAAGAGCTTGTGAAACTAAAAATATAAAAGCATCTTTTTCCCCTTTTTATTCTCTTAATGTTGCAGAAATGGTGTGAGGGAGCGATGTTAGATAAGGGAGCATATTCAGCTAAGTTAGGCGGTAAAACTGGCATATATCCATATAAAGTTGTGGTTGAGAGACGTCTAGCCGATCTCCGCGAGTACTTCTTAAATAAGCGTTTGGTTGAGGAAATGCTCTCTAAAGGAGAGAATCCATTAATTTACGTTGTTTATGAAATTCCGCGTAAGGCAGAGGGAGAATTTAATGTCGGTTGCACGATTCTCTATCCGGGGAAAATAGGCGACGAGTACTACTTCACAAAAGGTCATTTTCATGCTAAAGAATCGACCAGTGAAATTTACATTGGGATGAGCGGTGAGGGTATGATTCTAATGCAGGACAAAAGAGGAAATACAGTGGTTGAGGAGATAAAACCTGGAACTCTAGTTTACATTCCGCCTAGAATGGCTCATCGCTCAATAAATACTGGGAAAAAGGAGCTTGTTTTTTTAGCGATTTATCCGTCGGATGCTGGCCACGACTATGAAACAATAAGGAGGATGGGCTTCGCAAAAATAGTTGTTGAGAGAGAAGGCAAACCAGTCTTAATCGATAATCCTAAATATAAGGGATGAGCATCAACCACTCTAAAATGAAATCTTTTAGTTCATTTTTTGATCATAATTTTGACCACAAAGATTAATAGTTTCTTTACAATTCTCTCGTTTGAGAGAATATGAAAAATTTCCTAGAAGAAAAGTGCGGTGTAATTGGAATCTTTTCTTTTGAAGAATATAATGTAACCCCTCTATTAATTAATGGTCTTGAGGCTCTTCAGCATCGTGGGCAAGAAGCATGGGGTATAGCAGTTAAGGGGCATCCGACATTCAAGAGAGCGGGCATAGTCTCCCAGTCTGTGGATACTGAATTTGAGAAAATCTATAAGATTAATGGCAATGTTGGAATAGGACACGTAAGATATTCAACAACAGCTAAATCAACCCTCAAGCACGCTCATCCAATGGATATAGGCGGCATGGTGAACGATAACTCTTTCCGCATAGCCCATAATGGAACCCTTGAGAGGGAGCTTCTAATTGAAAATCTTAAAGATTTAGGCTTTTCTTCACCCTACGGCGTAACAGACACCGAGCTCATGGGCGTAAGTCTCTATAAAATACTTAAAAGTGGGAAAAGCTGGACTGAAGCCTTTGAAACATTAAACCCTTATTTAAACGGGTCATTCTCACTCACCATACTTACCTCTAAAGGCGAGCTCATAGGTGTTAGGGACGAGAGAGGATTCAGACCTCTCTGTTTAGGATGGCATGAAGAAACCTCATCTTATGTCTTGGCTTCGGAGAGCTGTGCTCTAGAAGCTATCGGCGCCGCTCTCATAAGAGATATAGAGCCAGGTGAAATCGTAATTATAGATAAAAATGGTTTAAGATCTGAATATTTTTCGCGTCAAAAAAGACATGCCCACTGTCCTTTTGAATACACCTATTTTGCTCATCCAAGTTCAAAGATTGAAGGAATCACCGTTTATAATGCGAGAAAAAATATTGGGCGCATTCTAGCTGAGAAATATCCAATAGAAGGCGATGTGGTTGTACCGGTTCCCGACTCAGCTAGACCAGCAGCTCTAGGCTATTCGGAGAAGATGGACATACCTTTCGAAGAAGGATTATTGAAAGACCGTTACAAGCGTAAGGGTGGATGGAGAAGCTTCATTGAGCCTGAAAAAAGAGAGGATATCGTTTCAAATATAGTTGCTATAAGAGACGTTATTGAGGGAAAACGAATAATCCTCATAGATGACAGCATAGTTAGAGGGACAAGCTCAAGAATAATAATTGGGAAAAAGCTCAAAAACGCTAAAGAAGTATCTTTACTGTTAACTTTTCCTCCAATAATGTATCCCTGCTATATGGGAATAGACTTCCCAAGCCAGGAGGAGCTTCTAGCATACAGGATATGTAAAACAACAACAAATCTTGAGGAGATCAATAGAAGGATAGCTGAACATATAGGTGCATCATTTGTTGGATATAATGATATTGATGGTTTAAGCAGAGGGATAGGTTTGCCGAAGGATCAGCTCTGTCTCTCCTGTGCAACTGGAAACTATAGCTGCCTAAAACGAAAACCAAAATTTAGGACAAGAGAAGAAATGAAGAGCTAAAAACTACCGTGCAAGCCTTTTGGAGCGAACTAAATTTCTTCTATCTCCGTATTTTATTAAGGATTTTCAAATTGGAAGCAATCTTGGGATATTTAATTTGTAACAGATGAAAATGTCGTTAGGAATCGATAATTTATAGGTGAAAGTTTACCCATAGTTCCCATTCATTCCCTTTGAAGTATTGAGAATCAAGAATTAATTCAAACGATAAGTATATTACAATTTGAATAGTTTATGTAATAGAATGAGATGACTTAGTGAGCTAATATGTCTAAAGATAGAATTGTTGAAGTTAAGAATCTTGTTAAGCACTTTGGTAATTTGGTTGCCTTGAAGAATATAACCTTCAGCGTTGAGAAGGGTGAAATCTTTGGTTTAATAGGGCCAAATGGAGCTGGAAAAACCACAACACTTAGGATTCTCGCAACCCTCTTACTGCCTACAGCTGGTTACGTAAGAGTTCTGAACTATGACGTTGTGAAGGAATCCTCTAAGATTCGCCCCCTAATCTCATATCTTGCTGAAGATGCAGGAACTTATAGAAATCTAACAGGCTATGAGTACTTATCAATTGTAGCAAGAATATACTTTAGGTCAAAGGCTGATGCTGAAGAGGCCGTAGAAGAAGCGGTAAAAATCTCTGGATTAGGTGAGAGAATATCAGACAAGATGAAAATCTACAGTAAAGGCATGAAGAGAAGAATTCAGATCGCCAGAGTACTGATGACCAAACCTAAGCTGGCCATCCTAGATGAGCCTACAGTTGGCTTAGACGTGTTTCACGCTCAGTACATTAGGAGAATTATTAAAGAATATGCTTCAGAGGAGAATTCTATTATTCTTTCAAGTCATAATATGCTTGAAATTGAACGCTTATGCTCAAGATTAGCTTTAATTCATAGTGGTCAAATAGTGACTCAAGGTGAGCCGCAAACCCTCAAAGATGAGTATGGAGCCGCAAATCTTGAAGAGGTTTTTTTGGAGGTTGTAAGGTTATGGGGAAAATGAGAGCTCTGATAGAGAAGGAAGTTAAAGATCTGCTAAGAGATCCTAGAATATACATTGGTCTGATAATTCCCATTATAATGTTGCCGTTGATGGGATTTGCAATCTCAGTCGCTATGAAAAGCGCGGAGAATACGGCGACAAACGCTCTGACAATCGCATTCATAGATTATGATGAAACGGATGTTAGTGGAAACTTCATCTCCCTTCTAAGTGATATGGGTCTAAAAACTGTGAAGCTTACTAATGAAAGTTTATCTAGGGCTATTGAAGAAGCTAAAGCGTATGGATCACAGACTCTAATGATAATTCCAAAGGGCTTCGGAGAAACTCTGCTAAATTTTGGAAGAGCAAATGTTGAAGTCTACTCCATCATAGAAAATATTGGAATAAGCTCTGCAGGAATGCAATCAGCTGTGGATAAAGTCTTAGCTGCGTCTTCAGAAATTCTGAGTTCCATGTTAATATCTAAAATAGCTCCGGGAGTTAATCCTAACGTTATAAGAAACCCGTTGAACATGACAAGGTACACGGTTATCAGGAATAGGGTCATGAAAATCTCTCCTCAAGCCATCTTCGGGCAGCTAATGATGGGATACGGCATAATGGTTCCCCTCATTCTTTTCGTTTTATCAATAACAGTGACGCAGATAGCTGCAACAGCAACAGCTGTTGAGAATGAGGAAAAAACCTTAGAAACCTTACTGACATTCCCCGTAAGCCGATACGAAATACTGATGGCTAAGCTTCTAGGATCATCAGTTATCGCCGTTCTAGGAGGCGCAATGTTTACAGGAGGCTTCCTCCTATACTTCCAGGGATTCTTCGGCTTCTTAGGTCTTGAGCTTGGATTCGAAGAGCTTCCCAAAGTATTACCGTCTCCACCACCGGAAACCTATGTGCTATTAACAATAAGTTTAATCCTCTCCATATTCTTTATAACTTCCTTAGGCGTTATCATAGGAGCATTAAGTAGCGATGTGAGAATGTCTAGTTCACTTTTAGGAATTATCATAATTCCGGTTTTAGTTCCATCCCTGATGATTATGTATGGTGATCTGAAGACTCTACCGCTTGCTCTCCAAGTTCTAGTTTATGCTCTGCCAACATCTTATCCGATGATAATGTCCAAAGAGATGATTGTATCCAACATTCCCTCTGAAGTGATCTATGGAATTCCATATTCAGCAGCTTTGACCTTGATGGTAGTGTATTTAACTAGCAAACTACTGACTCCTGAAAAGCTTCTAACTCTTCAGTACAAGCTAAAATTAAAAAGAGTGAGAGGTAAACAGAAGCCTATGTTGTAGAGAAGATCAGAAGATTCTTAAAGCCTTTTCAATGATTAGATCCGCTTTTAAGATTGGAAAAGATGTGAAAGAGTTAAAAAATTAATCTGGGTAGATAATTAATTCTTCTTCAAGAGAAAAATTCAAAAGCAAGGGAGGATGTAAAGATTGAAGGTTAAAGCTAGATATTTTACGACTCTACGTGGGCTTGCCCAACGTGCTGAGGAAGAAATAGAGTTTGAAGATAATATAACATTAGCGGATCCAATTGAGAAGATTGCGTTAAAATATGGTTGTGAAGCACGCCAATATCTCTATAGTGATGAAAAACGGAGGAAAGCTGATTCTTCAGTGCGCTTTCTAATTAATGGCAGAGATGCTAGAATGTTGAGAGGTTTAGAAACTAAGCTTGAGAATGTGGATATTATGGCAATAATTCCGCCGATTGGAGGAGGAGCGAAATAGTAGATTGCCGGAAAAGTTTACGCTATATTTTTATCTTTGAGTCTCACGAGTCTTAAGCATGAATTCTATCGGCTCTTTAGCTTTTGAAACTATTTTAGATGAAAGTTTAACCCAATATCTTTCTTTTTTTAGGCACTTATAGAGCTTCTCAAGAGTATGAAGCTTCATGTTTACGCATACAGCTTCATTATAGGCTGGCATGAAAACCGCATCTTTCCTGTCTTTTTTAAGTTTGTGAAGTAATCCTATTTCCGTTGCAACAATAAACTTTCTCGCACTCGATGTTAAGGCCTCTCTATGCATTCTAGACGTACTGCCAACAAAGTCTGCAATTCTACAAACTTCCGGATCACATTCTGGATGAGCCATAATTTCAGCATCTGGGTGTTTATGCTTCAAACTTAAAATTTCCTCTTTATTGAATAGTTTATGTACTGGACAGTAGCCATACTCTGGGATCGGCACTATTTTTTTATCTGTATGAGTCTGCGCGTAATCAGCTAAGTTAGAGTCTGGTCCAAAAAGAACAGCTTCAGAATCCATTCTGTTTATGATCTCAGCGGCATTTGCTGATGTACATATCGCATCACATAATGCTTTGGCCTCGACTAGGCTGTTTATGTAGAGAACAACCTTCATATCCGGATATTTTTTCTTATAAATTTTTACTAGTTCAGCTGGAAGCATGGAAGCCAAGGGGCAGAGCGCGTTTTTGTCAGGTATTAAAACTTTCTTATCCGGATTCAGTATCGCCGCAGTTTCAGCCATGAAATTAACTCCGCAGAAAACTATTATTTTTGCATCTGTCTGCGTTGCGCAGAGAGAGAGTTCTAAGCTGTCACCCACGAAGTCTGCTATATCTTGAATTTCTGGACGCTGATAATTATGTGCTAATATAATAGCTTTCTTTTCTTTCTTCAATTTCTGAATTTTATCTATTAGGGTAGAGGTAACAGACGTGGTTCATCCCTTCTCCTTGTGAAATTAGGGGGTCTTAAGTAAAAATGTTAATCAACCTTAAAAATCTTTCATGATGATAATAATAGATATTCACTATTAATGGTGATTAAATGATGAAAATCTACAATTCTGTTCTAGAGACCATTGGTAACACGCCGCTAATCCGCCTCAATAAGATAACGGAAGGCTTAAAATGTACGGTTCTAGCTAAGCTGGAATCTCGAAATCCGGGTGGAAGCATTAAAGATAGAATATGCCTAAGTATGATAAATGAAGCTGAGCGACTCGGCCTAATAAATAAGAACACGGTGATCATAGAGCCGACCAGCGGAAACACGGGCATAGGCTTAGCCATGGTTGCCGCAGTTAAGGGATATAAGCTAATCATAGTTATGCCTGAAACCATGAGTATTGAGCGACGTAAGATTTTAAGAGCCTATGGCGCTGAAATAGTTTTAACACCAGGTAAAGAAGGCATGAAGGGAGCGATTAAGAAGGCTGAGGAGCTAGCCTCAAAGATTCCAAACTCTTTCATTCCAAATCAATTTAAAAATCCAGCAAATCCGAAGATACATAGGGAAACAACCGGTCCTGAAATTTGGAGGGACACCAATGGGAAAATCGATATATTCGTCGCTGGGGTTGGAACTGGTGGAACAATAACTGGTGTAGCCGAATATATCAAGCCACTCAAACCGGAATTTAAAGTTGTCGCAGTTGAACCCTATAACTCCCCGGTTTTAAGTGGCGGTAAACCTGGATCACACAAGATTCAGGGAATAGGCGCCGGCTTTAAACCCGAAGTTTTGAGGCTCGAATTGGTGGATGAAATCATTAAGGTTAAGGATGAGGATGCTATTGAAATGGCTCGTTTGCTCGCTAGAAAGGAAGGTTTGCTTGTAGGAATTTCCTCAGGAGCTGCAGTTTTCGCTGCTTTGGAGGTTGCACGTAGACCAGAGAACGAGGGAAAATTAATTATTACCGTCCTACCTGATACTGGAGAGCGCTACCTAAGCACTGAGCTTTTCGAAAAAGCTGAAAAATAACCGATAAATTTTTCCGTAACCCTTCTCTAGAAAATTAGGAAACTTGAACAAATGATGAAATATTTGAGATGAGAATCAATGAGCGAGATTGAAGAGAAGTTAGAAGAAGAATTCCTTGAGAAGACTGAAAAAACTTCACGTATATGGGCTTCTAGACGAATGCTTGAGTTGCTAATGAAAGGAAAAGACTATGTAGAGGATAATTGGCTTAAGGAAGGTTTGCCTAAGCTTGTTGATAGAGTAGTTAAAAGCTATGAGGAGTATGGTGGAATAAATAGATTTGAGGGGGAAGATCTGCCGTCGAAGCAGAATGTAATAGAAATTCTGGAAGATCTTCTATCAATAATGTTTCCAGGATACTTTGGGAACGCTAAAATCAACAAATATGATATAAAATACTTTGTCGGTAGCACTCTAAGTTCCATTTATTCTAGACTCGTCAAGGAAGTAGAGAAGAGCCTCAAATATTTATCCAGAAACTTTAATGTGGGATCGGAAGAAATTTGTCGCAAAAGGGCTAAAATGATTGTAAAAGAGGTTCTTGAAAGGCTCCCTGAAATAAGAGCTATATTAAGCGGTGACATACAGGCGGCTTACGAAGGTGATCCGGCGGCCAAAAGCACAGATGAGGTCATATTAAGTTATCCATGCATACTGGCAATCGCAACTTATCGAATCGCGCATGAGCTTTACATAAGAGGCGTGCCACTAATTCCCAGAATAATGACTGAGTATGCTCACTCAAAAACAGGTATCGATATACATCCTGGTGCAAAAATTGGGAGAAACTTCTTTATAGATCATGGCACAGGCGTCGTTGTCGGCGAAACAACTGAAATAGGGGATAATGTAAAGATTTATCAGGGAGTTACGTTAGGCGCCTTAAGCTTTCCAAAGGATGAGAGAGGAAAGATAATTAAGGGTTCAAAGAGACATCCGACAGTTGGAGATAACGTTGTTATTTATTCGGGTGCAACAATTCTTGGCGGTCAAACAATCATAGGGGACGACGCGATTATAGGTGGAAATGCTTGGATAACCTCATCTGTTCCTCCTAGAACAAAGATAATTGTCGCTCCCCCAAAACTATACTACAAAAATAGCAGCAAAATTGGAAACTTAAACGCTGATCAGCAATAACTGAGCAAATAAAAAGGATCTGTGAGAGTTATACTCTCAGCCTTTCGATATCTTCGTTCTTCATTGATGCAACCCTTATTTCGCTTTCTCCCTTTACAGCGCTGTGGTAAATCACGCTTACTGGAACATTTCTAGGAGCATCTGAATACCGCACTGTTATTGCAGCAGCCTTCTCTATTATGCTGGGCTTCTCTTCCCCTACAATTAAGGTGATAGGCCCATTATAATCTTTAACTTTCAGATAAGCTATTTGACGGCGTTCAGCTATTGCCAAAAGCCTATCATTCTCATTCTTATTTCTTCCAACAACAACCTTTGCCCCCTCAACCCTAAAGTGGCGTCCAATCGTTAGTAGGGTGGCGTCCTCCAATGTTAGTTTTCCTTCATGCTTCAAATGCTCCCTTACTCTGCGGGCAAAGATCGGATCTGTTAGTAAGCACCCCCCGGAGGGATTAGGATAATCCTTTATATTCAGCTTTGCCGCTAACTCAATTTGTGGAGTTCTTCTCCGCCCCCTGATAGCGAATAATTTTTCTCTGTCAACCCATCCCATCTTCTCCGGCTCTGTTGGTGGCAGAAGCTTCGCCGATAATGGTCTAAGAATTTTCCCCTCAAGCCCAGCTTCCCTCTCTATTAGCCGCATAGCCTTCATCCTTTGCGAAAAAGGTCTTTCATCCAAAACTTCTCCGGTTACAAGAAACTTCGCGCCTATTTTATCAGCTATTTCCTTTGCTTTTTTAAACATAAGAATCCGACAGTCTAGGCATGGATTCATTTGGCTTCCATAACCATGTTTTGGATTAGCAACAATGTCAAGAAATTCTTGACCCAAGAATACGCTGTGAACCTTCAAGTTTAATTCCTTTGCAATTTTATTCATTGCCCTAGAGTCACATCTACAGAAAGGCGTTATGAAATGCACAGCTTCAACATCTAAGCCATGATCTATAATTATCTTTGTAGCTAACAGACTGTCTAAACCTCCTGAAAGCAGAACTAAAGCCTTAGGTCTCTCAGCTGTCATTTCAGCTCTCCTATTTTCTTCTTAATGTAGTTTTAATCAATTATATTTTCATGAGCCTGTCTTATAAATATAACATAGTTATGGAAAAATTTTTGGGCTTCACCAAGCAAAAAAGTTATAGGTTACGTTTTTCACATTTATGTAGCCTCTTAAGAAGGAGAAGACAAATACATTGAAATATATAAGAAAGCTCTTGATTAATGCTTACCTACTTAATATAGTGAGGAAGCTCTAACTATGGGACGATATAAACAGATTGCGGATATAGTTAAACTGATGAACAATCCTGACCGCATAAGAAACACTAGCATAATCGCTCATGTGGATCACGGTAAAACAACCCTCTCAGATAGCCTGCTTGCTGCAGCTGGTATAATAAGCGAAGAAGTGGCTGGACAAAGACTTTTCTTAGATTCCTGGGAGCTTGAACAAAAAAGGCAGATGACTGTTTTTCCGTCAAATATAAGCTTAGTTCATACGTATAAAGGAAAAGAATACCTAATAAACCTCATCGATACTCCAGGACACATTGATTTTAGCGGGGCTGTGACAAGAAGCCTAAGAGCAGTTGATGGAGCACTGGTTGTTGTTGATGCTGTAGAGGGGCCAATGACCCAGACGGAAACCGTTCTTATGCAGGCGCTTCACGAAAGAGTTAGACCGATCCTATTCATTAACAAGGTTGACAGGTTAATTAGGGAGCTAAAGCTAACACCCGAGGCAATGCAGAACCGCTTTGCAAAAATAATACTCAGAATAAATAATTTAATCCAGAAGTACGCTCCTCCCGAACATAAGAAAGATTGGCAGATCAGAGTTGAGAATGGTACGGTTGCCTTCGGCTCGGCTCTTCATAAGTGGGGATTCACTCTGCAATACATGCGAGCTAAGGGAATAACATTTAAAGAAGTGATTGATGCTTATACTGGAGAACCAGAAGAAATAGCGAAGAAAGTTAATGCTTTAAGCAAAAAAGTCCCACTTTATGAGCCCATACTTAACATGTTCTGTGAGCATTTGCCAAGCCCTCTGGAAGCGCAGCCTTACAGACAGACGCAAATATGGCCTGGCGATCCCAAGAGTCCGGTTGGTGTAGGCATGGCTAAAGTTGATCCTAATGGACCCCTCCTTATGTGTGTAACGTCAATCGAAGTTGATCCGCACAGTGGAGTTGTTGCGATAGGTAGAGTCTTCAGCGGAACCGTTGAGAAGGGTAAAACAGTTCGCCTCGTTACCAGTAGACGGAAGGGAACAATTCAACAGGTTTACATGAGCATGGCTACTGACAGAGTTATTGTTGAAAAGATACCTGCTGGCAACATAGCGGCTCTCTCAGGTTTGCCTCCTCTCCAAGTCGGCGAGACAATAGCTGATGAAGGCGTAGATACTCCGCCTTTTGAGAGCTTAAGATATGTTTCTGATCCTGTTGTAACGGTTGCTGTTGAACCAGCTGACATCCGAGATCTCCCATTGTTCGATAAGGTTATACGCAAACTTACGCTTGAAGATCCCAACCTGCACTTCACAATAAATAGGGAAACTGGCGAGTATCTTTTAAGCGGTATGGGTGAACTTCACCTCGAGATCACAGCGTACCGTATGCAGGAGGCTGGCCTAAAAGTTAAGATGAGTAAACCTATCGTAATGTACCGCGAGACTATAAGCCGCAGCTACAGAGGCCCACCAATTATGGGTAAAAGCCCGAACAAGCATAACAGACTCTGGGTTACAATAGAAAAGCTTCCAGAAGAGGTGATAGAGGCAATAAAAACCGGGAAAATATCTGAGATGCAGAAGCGTGATGAAAGGCAGAAGATACTTATGCGGGAATTTGGCTGGTCTGCTGAAGATGCACGTAATGTCATAGCAATTGAAGGAACAAACATACTTGTGAATAGGATTAAAGGTAGACAATTTGTTGAAGAAGTTATAGATCACATAAAATCAGGTTTCAGAGACGCTGTTAACTCATGTGTATTAGCAAAGGAGCCAGCATATGGGCTTAAAGTTAACCTTGAGGATGTGCTTATACATGAGGATCCTGTTCATAGAGGTCCAGCGCAGATACTACCAATGACTTGGCGTCCAATATGGGGTTGCTTCCTACTCTGCGAACCGAGGCTCCTAGAACCCATACTGAGCTTCGAATGCAAGGTTCCAAGCGACTTTGTAAGTCAGGTTATAGCCATAGTCCAGAAGAGACGTGGTAAGCTATTGGATATCTCAAGCGAGGAGGATATGATGGTGATTAAAGCTGAAATACCAGTTGCAGAATCATTTGGCTTAGCTGATGAGTTGAGATCTTCAACTCAGGGAAGAGCCTTCTGGGCAACGCAGTTCA
>CAYSKG010000013.1:0-29378 GCA_964431725.1 uncultured Candidatus Bathyarchaeia archaeon
AAAATAGGAAGCAAAGTTTTGAGTTTAGAGTATATTGTAAGTTAAAATTTAAATATTCCTCTTGATTGTATGCTAAGGGGAAGAAGAAATATGAAGGCGCGAAATTACCGTGAAGTTAAAGGCATGCCCTATACAAGAGCTGAATATATTCATGGCTCTCCACAACCAAAGATAACTAGATTCACTTTAGGTAAGCCGGGAAACTATACTCACAGGGTTTCCCTCATAGCTGAAAGAAGAGTTCAGATAAGACATAATGCTCTGGAAGCTGCCCGCATTGCAGCTAACCGATATCTACAAGAGAAACTTAGTAACAGATTTCATATGCACATCAAAGTTTTACCTCATATTGTTCTTAGAGAAAACAAGATGATTTTTGGAGCTCACGCAGACAGGCTTCAGGAGGGCATGCGTAGAGCATTTGGCAAACCTATAGGTAGAGCTGCTCGAGTTGAACCAGGCCAAGAGATAATTGTTGTTCAAGTTAATGAGGATGGTTTAGGAGCTGCTAAGGAAGCTCTTAGGAGAGCGGGAGCTAAGCTCCCAACCCCTTGTAGAATAGTTATTGAAAAGCTACCCGTTCAAGTTGTTCAAGCTCAATCCTAAATGGTTACGAGGTGAAAAAATGTCTGAAGAAAAGATGAAAAAATTTGTGCTATGGTTTGATGAGATAGGTATTGAAGACGTGCCTCTAGTTGGAGGAAAAAGCGCTAGTTTAGGAGAGATGAGCAGGAAAACAGGTGTTCCAGTACCCTATGGTTTTGCAACAACTGCTGAAGCCTACCGATATTACATAAAAGCAAACAAGCTTGACGAAAAAATAGCTGAGATTCTCAAAGAACTTAAAGATCCAAACGATACGCAAACCCTACAAAGTGTAGGTGCCAGAATAAGAGATTTAATAGCCTCAGCTAAAATGCCAAAGGACCTAGAGGAGGAAATCATAAAAGCCTACGAGGAACTTGGAAGAAAAATCGGCGAAAAAGATCCGTTTGTCGCTGTACGTAGCTCAGCAACTGCTGAGGATCTCCCGGATGCAAGCTTCGCCGGTCAGCAAGAAACTTATCTAAACGTTCATACCGCTGAAGAAGTTGTTGAAAAAATAAAGGAATGCTATGCGAGCCTCTTCACTGATAGAGCCATATTCTACAGAGTGCAAAAAGGCTTTGATCACATGGCTGTCGCTTTAAGCGCGGTTGTCCAATTAATGGTTTACAGTAAAGCTAGCGGGGTCATATTTACGCTTGACGTTGCCACAGGTGATAGAAGTGTCGTCCTGATAGAGGCTGGCTACGGACTCGGCGAATATGTGGTTCAGGGAAGAATAACGCCAGACGAATACTATGTCAGAAAATCTGACCTAGAAATCGTTAAGAAGAACATTTCTAAGAAGACTGTTCAGCTGGTGAGATTGCCCACAGGCGGAACTGAGGAAAGACCGGTTCCACCCGACCTGCAGGAGAAGCAGGTTCTCACCGATGAACAAATTAAGGAGCTAGCCAAATACGCCATAATGATAGAGAAGCATTATGGTAAGCCTATGGATATCGAGTGGGCTCTAGATGAAAGAACAAACAAGCTGTTTATACTTCAGGCTAGACCGGAAACAGTTTGGGCGCTAAAGAAGGCTGAAGAAGTCGAAGAAAAAGTCGTCTTCACAAAGGAACGAAAAGTTCTAGTTCAAGGGCTCCCAGCCTCACCAGGCATAGCTGTCGGCAAGGTACATGTTATTCCGTCAGTTGACAAAATCAATGAGTTCCAGAAAGGTGAAATATTAGTCACCGAAATGACCGCGCCAGATTGGGTTCCAGCGATGCGTAAGGCAGCAGCTATCATAACTAATTCCGGCGGAATGACGTGCCACGCCGCCATAGTCTCCAGAGAACTCGGTATTCCCTGCATCGTTGGAACAGCATCTAAGGGCACGCCGGCAACGGAAGTCCTTAAAGACGGCGTGACGGTAACCGTTGACGCTAAATTGGGTGTAGTTTATGAGGGAGCATTAGAAGAGTACGCTGAAAAGGCTGAAGAAAAAGTTGGAGCAGCAGCCGTCACGGTTGCTGAACCCTACATAATTACTGGAACTAAAGTCTACGTGAATTTAGGTGAGCCGGAAATAGCCGAGAAGGTTGCAGCATTACCAGCTGATGGCGTCGGCTTACTTAGGCAGGAATTTGTTTGGTCAAGCGACATCGGTGAGCATCCGCTTTACATGATTGAAAAAGGCAAAGCTGAAGAGTTTGTTAATAAGCTTGCTGAGGCATTCCGCCGAATCTGCGCAGCATTCTATCCTAGACCGGTTGTAATGCGCTTCAGCGACTTCAAGTCATCCGAGTATAGGGAGCTAAAGGGTGGAGAGAAATATGAGCCAGTGGAGCCTTCAGCCCTATTGGGCTGGAGAGGCGCGTCAAGATACTATGACCCCAAATATATTGAAGCCTTCAGGCTGGAGGTTAAAGCGGTCAAGAAGGTTCGGGAAGAATACGGCCTCAAGAACCTGTGGGTCATGATACCATTCTGCAGACGGGTTGATGAACTAGAGAAAATCATTAAGATAATGGAGGAAGAAGGACTTCGCAGGGGACCAGACTTCAAAGTATGGCTTATGGCTGAAATACCAAGTAACTGCCTCCTAGCAGATAAATTTAATAAGTATATTGACGGCTACAGCATCGGCAGTAACGACCTAACAATGACCATCCTTGGCTGCGACAGAGATAATGAGACTGTTGCACACCTCTTCGATGAAAGAGACTTAGCGGTTAAACGGGCTATCCGCCTGCTCATCAAGCTGGCTCATAAAGATGGGAAGACTGTAAGCATATGCGGTCAAGCGCCAAGCGTCTACCCAGAGTTCACGGAGTTCCTTGTTAGAAGCGGGATAGACAGCATATCTGTTAACCCAGATGTGGTTGTGCAAACAAGAAAGCTAGTAGCCTCTATTGAACAGCGCATAATGATTGAAAAGGCAACTGGAAAGGGAAGACGCGAAGACCCAGACTTGGATATACCACTTGATGACTAGCAAATTTGAACCTCTTTTCCTTTTTTATTTTAAAATTTTTAACTTTCGAACTTTTGCAGAGAATGCCCGCTCGGATCCTCTAATTCCATGAATTTTGAAGAATTAAGCATCAGCCTTTTATGAAGTTTATTTATCTTGTTGGAAGCATTAAGGAGTAAGCTGTAAAGTAAAAAAGCGAGAGATGGTAGAAAAATAAAGATCCCATAACTTGAAGAAAAAGACTTTTGCTCTTAAAAATTAATTTTTAGCCCATTAAAAACCTTAGCATACAAAAATAAAATAATTTAGGATCGCCATGTGAATACGGGAGGAAACTCGGCGGATCCCTCATCATTTAACGGTTACAGATTTAGCTAGGTTTCTCGGCATATCTGGATTATAACCTTTTTCAATAGCCATGTAATAGGCAAAAAGTTGTAGTGGAACTACAAAGACTATTGGCGATAAAATCTCTGGAACACTACCCGCAACTTCAAAGCAATCATCCGACAGCTGCTTAATCTCATCATCTCCTTCCTCAATTACAGATATTATTGACGCACCACGAGCTTTCATCTCCATTATATTACCGATCACGGTCTTTCTGGTTTCATCTCTTGGACAAACAAATATCGCTGGCACACCAGGCTCAACCAAGCTTATGGGCCCATGCTTACTCTCACCAGCTGGAAAAGCAACCGCCGGAACATAAGATATTTCCATAAGCTTGAGTCTACCTTCTAGGGCTGTAGCGGTACTTATTCCCCTACCTAGAAAGAGAAAGAGACCACTATTCTTATACTTTTTAGCAACCTGTTTAGCTTTCTCTTCATTCTTCCTAATTGTCTGATCAACTATATACGGTATGGATTTAAGATCCCTTTCAAGCTTCTTGATCCCTTGGCTACTAATTTTACCACGTAATTTCGCAACTCTTAAAGCCAATTGCGCAAGCACTAAAAGTTGCGAAGTAAAAGTTTTTGTCGCAGCAACGCCTATTTCAGGGCCAGACTGCTGAATTATGTAAACCCGAGACACTCTAGTCAGTGTTGAGCCTACAACATTCGTTAAGCCAAGAATTGTTGCAGCTCTGTTTCTGGCATACTCAACAGCAGCTAGCGTGTCCGCAGTCTCCCCAGATTGGCTTACAGCTAAAATCGTGCTATCGATATTCACGGCCATTCCAACTTGTTCGATGAATTCGGATGCTATAATTGGATTAGTTGGGAGATAAGCAAGCTTGGAGAACATGTAAGATGCTGCTAAACATGCATGATAAGAGGTTCCGCATGCAACTAGGAAAACATTTTTGGCTCTATCAAGAAATGTTGCTGTTAAATCTAAATATAGGTCTTGGAGCCTGAGTGCGTTTCTAAGCGAAAGAGGCTGCTCATGAATTTCCTTAAGCATGAAGTGCGGGTAACCTTGCTTCTCAGCCATTTCAGGAGTCCACGTGATCGTCTCCGGCTCCCTGAAAACCGGCTTCCAGTCTTTCAGTCTTCTGATTTCATATTTATCATGCTGAAGTACAGCGATTTCATAATCGTTAAGCACAACAGCTTTATTTGTTAGGGGAAGAAAGGCCGGTATATCTGAAGCTAGACATGTGAAGCCCTCACCGACTCCAAGTATCAGCGGGCTTTCCTTCTTGGCGCATATAATTTTATCCGGCTCAATTGTTGTTATTATAGCTAGGGCGTAGGAGCCCTCAAGCCTATTTAGAGCCTCCCTAACGGCCTCCATGAATGATAATCCACGTTTAAAGTTTTCTTCGATTAAATGAGGTATAACCTCTGTGTCGGTTTTAGATTTAAATATATGACCGAGCTCTTCTAGCTCTGCCTTTAGCTCAGCAAAATTCTCAATTATACCATTATGGACGACGGCTATTCTTTCATCGCAATCTAAGTGTGGATGTGCATTGTCTCTCGTTGGCGCACCGTGAGTCGCCCATCTAGTATGCCCTATGCCGACAGCTCCAGGCAAATCATCAAGATCAAGAAGCTTATGCACATCATCGATTTTTCCTTCATCTTTCTTAACATAGATCTTATTCTCGAAAATTGTAGCCTCACCAACTGAATCATAGCCTCTATATTCAAGCCTTTTCAAGGCTTCATGAATAATTTTAGCGACGTTACCCACTTTAGATATGTAGCCGAATATTCCGCACATTCTTTAATCAACCAAACATTACTCTACCACTTTATTATATGAGTTTTATGAATACCTAAGAATATAAGTTAATATTTCTCTGGAACCTTTTACCTTAATTGATTAAATTGCCATTCCTGTTTGATTTAGAAGAAAATAGGGTGATAAGGGAAATCATTAAGCATAGAGCTCAGAGAGTTTTAGTGCAGCTACCGGAGGGGCTTAAACCTGAGGCGCTACGGATTGCATCTCTCATCGAGAAAAATGGTGTGCTACCAATCGTATCTGCTGATCCGTGCTATGGAGCATGTGATTTAGCTCTTAATGAGGCTGAGCTACTCTCAGCGGATTTAATAGTCCATTATGGACATTCTGAAATAGAAAATCTTAGACAAATAACAAATGTCCCAGTAATTTATGTTGAGGCTAAAGTAAACATTGATGTTGAAAATGCCGTTAAAGATGCGTTACGTTATCTTAAGCCTTGGGATAAAATTGGCTTAACAACAACGGTTCAGCACGCTCATACTATAAAGAAGATTGAAAGGATTCTTCGATCAGCTGGCAAGAAAGTTTATGTGGGGCATGAGCCCGGCCTGAAATATCCAGGTCAAGTGTTAGGTTGCGATTACAGGAATGCTAAGGCGATTTCAAACATAGTTGAGGCGTTCCTTTTTGTCGGCGGCGGATTATTTCATGCGATAGGACTGTATTTGGCTACATTGAAGCCCACCGTCGCCGCCGACCCATTTGAGGGAAGAGCCCTTAGAATAGACAATGAAGCCAAACGGATAATAAATAGGCGATGGGCAGACATAACGGAGGCGAAAAAAGCAAAAAGATGGGGGATAATTATTGGACTTAAAATCGGACAGTTTAATCTTGAAACATCATTAAAGATTAAAAGGGATCTGGAAAGATATGGTAAGGAAACAGTTTTGTTAGCTATGAGAGAAATCACGCCAGAAAACCTACTTGAATTCCCAACAATAGAAGCCTACGTTAATACGGCATGCCCAAGAATTTCCCTCCATGAGGGAAGAAAATTTTCTAAGCCAGTCCTGACGCCTCGAGAGGTCTATATTGCTATCGGGAAAATTAGCTGGAAAGAATACCTAAAGACAGGTTTGCTATAAGCGAAAATGATTAGAACAACAAATAGAAAAGAGGGACAATTTGAGTGTTAAGGAGAAAGCATCTCGCCCTTCTATTATCGCAGCTAGCTCCAATACCACGTCCAAAGCTTAAGTGGGAAGGCTACACACTTGACGCAGAAAGCGCAGCTAACATTACATATATTGCAGCGTGGATTTATAATGATATAAGTGGGAAAAAAGTTATTGATTTAGGCTGTGGATCAGGGATTTTGGCGATTGCAGCTTCACTTCTTGGCGCTAAATGGGTTGTTGGCGTGGACATAGATAGGGAAGCCATTAAAGTTGCTGTTGAAAACGCCAATAAGCTGGGTGCAAGAATTGATTTTATAGCTGGAGATATTGATTGCATCAGAGGGCATTTTGACACGGCTCTGATGAATCCGCCTTTCGGAAGCTGGCATAAGGGTGCGGATGTGAGATTTCTTAAGAAGGCTTTAGAGATCTCAGATGTTGTGTATTCTCTGCATAAACGGAGCTCCTCTGTAAGAGAATTTCTTAACAAGCGTATTCCACAGTTAGGTGGCATGATAGATCACATTTATGAAATTGACATAGTTATAGGTAGAACATACAAGTTTCATAGGAAAAAACGATATTTGGTTAAAGCCGACTTATATCGCGTGTTAAAGCTAAAACCTAAATCTCCAATTTAACAGCAAAACTAATATCATTGTTTAAGAGTAATTTAAAAACGATCTAATCCAATTGGGAATGTTAAATATGCAGAAGAATAGAAAAAGCGGGCAATTCATCGTTCCCGGAGAAAGAATAGGCGTAATAGAAGAGTTCACACCAGACTTTGGAACATACGTTGAGGACGGGGTAATATGCGCGAAAAAAGTGGGATGCATATTACTAGACTCGATCAACAGAAAAGTTTCAGTGTATCCATTAACTCATGAAGTGAGAGTTCCAAAAGTTGGGAGCATAGTTGTGGGACATGTGATAAATATTCAGAACGCTATGGCTTTTATACGCATAATAAAAGTTGGAAAAAAATTTCTTTCAGGATTCTTTACTGGCGTACTACATGTTTCAGATATTGACATAAAATATGTTAGAGAGATTTATGATGCGCTTAAAGTTGGCGATTTAATTCGCGCCAAGGTGATAAGCTACACAAATAGAGTCTTCCACTTAACCACTAAAGGCGGAAAGCTAGGGGTAATATTGGCTTTATGTTCAAAATGCGGCGGAACATTGGTGCTGAGATCTAGAAAAAAGAATAAAAGGTTATATTGTGAAAAATGTGGAAACATTGAGACAAGAAAGATTGCCTCCGATTATGGTTCCGGAAATATATAGCGGAAATCCAAATATGAAAGAGAAAGAGGTGAATTAAATATATGCAAATAAGGATATTAGATAGAAAACCAAATGAGATCGTAATTGAAGTTGAAGGAGAGGGACATACCTTATGCAATCTTCTGGAATCAGTACTTCTAGAAGATGAAGAAGTTGACTTCGCCAGCTATAACATATCGCATCCCCTAGTAGGAAATCCAGTAATAACTGTACGAACAAAAGGAAACAAAAGCCCGGAAGCTGCAATAAAAGAAGCTGTTGAAAAGATTCTTAACAGGGGGAGAGAACTGAGAAAAGAATTTGAGAAAACATTCAAAAAAGTTGATGCACATTCTTAATTAACTTCTTCTCCTCTCCAAGCGGAATTTACTCCTCTCCAAAATTAATTTTAAGAGAAAGCTTAAGTTATCTGAAATATCGCCTTCACGTGACAGTATCTCAAGAGCCTCTTTAATAGATATGGCTCCTGACAGCCAACCATAAACTACTAGGGCTTCAGCTGCATCAGCTTGCTTATGTCTATCTGTTCTGTAAGGCAAAAGCGCTCTTATACCAGCCTTCTTCAAAGCTGATGAAAGCACGTGACTATCAAGTTTACGTCCAATCGGTTTCCCAGTAGATTTGGATAGAGCTAGCGAATAAATGAAGTTAACATAAGCATCACCGAGAGAAGCCAATTCCTGATCACAAAGGATCATACTTATGTCTGAATATTTACGTATAAAATCGAAATATTCGCTTAAGTTTAACTCTGCCAATCTGATCACCGATGAACATAATGGAAACTGTATCAACTATTTAACCTTTTTATCAATGTGTATTTTAAATATAAAAGAGATTAACCATTCCGATAGATGACGATTCAATGAAGAAAACAATAATACTCAAAATTAACGGCGAAAAACCGGAGCTTGAAAAAATTAGCCTAGCGGCTGAAGTTATCCGTCAAGGAGGACTAGTAGCGTTTCCCACAGAGACAGTTTACGGTTTGGGGGCAGACGCCCTTAACCCTAAGGCTGTAAGAAAAATTTATACCGCCAAGAACAGACCTTTAGATAACCCAATAATAGTGCATGTAGCCAACAAAGATGATGTTTATAGGCTCGCTGAGAAAACGCCAAAATTCGCTGAGAAACTCATGGAACATTTCTGGCCTGGTCCTCTGACGCTGGTTCTTAAGGCTTCAAAGAGAGTGCCTAGAGTGACAACTGGCGGATTAGATACCATAGCTATAAGAATGCCGAGTCATAAAGTTGCTTTAGCTCTAATAAAGGAGGCGGAAACACCGATAGCGGCTCCAAGCGCAAACTTGGCTGGTAGACCAAGCCCAACAATGGCGGAGCATGTTATACAGGATCTTTATGGTCGAATAGATATTATACTTGATGCTGGACCGACAAAAATAGGTGTAGAATCAACAGTTTTAGATTTAACACAGGATCCCCCTCAGATCTTAAGACCTGGCGGGACAACATATGAGGAACTCAAAAGGATTTTGGGCAAAATTTCCATTCATCCGGCAGCTTTAGCTAGAAGAGAAGTTCAGATTGAGCATGCTCGGTCACCTGGAATGAAACATAAACATTATGCGCCAAAAGCTAAGGTGATTCTTGTCGAGGGGGAACTTAACGCCATTATCAATGAGATTAAGAAATTAGCCAAACAGTATATTAGAGATGGGAAGAAGGTTGGAATATTGGCTACAGATGAAAGCCTATCAATGTATGATGTAGGCATTGTGAGGTCTCTTGGAAGCCGCTATAACCTTGCATCCGCAGCTAAAAATCTATTCAAACTATTTAGGGAATTTGATGAAGAGGGAGTTGACATAATAATTGCTGAGGGAATCCCGCAGAAGGGTCTAGGATTAGCAGTGATGAATAGACTTAGAAGAGCTGCAGGCTACAACATTATTAGAGCGAGATAGTTTTTGAGTGAATGGCTCAATTACATTTATTCTTCAGCATCCACTATACCTTTTTCAGTTATCCTAAAGCGAGCTTCTCTCTCAGGCAGATATGGGCTATCAATTATCCTCGCGACCCTAACGCCCTTTGAACCTCTTCTCAGGTAAACTCTATGCGTGCACGCATGTGCCATAACGTTTCCGCCAGCCGGTCGGTTAGGATCTCCGAAAAAGGCAGCTGGGTTAGATTGAACCTGATTTGTTATGACAACCGCTAGGTTGTAGGCTTCTGCAAGCCTAATAAGCTTATGCAGATACTGATTTAATTTCTGCTGCCTCTCCGAAAGCGTTTCCCGCCCAATATATTCTCCTCTAAAGTGGCTTATCATACTGTCAACGACAACGAGCTTTATGTTGTTTTCTGGACAAAGTGTGAATAGATTGTCTATGAGCAGACATTGATGGCTACTATTATAGGCTCTTGCAATCAATATGTTATTTGCAACCTCACTTGGATCGAGGCCTAATCCAGAGGCTATTTGATATATGCGTTCAGGCATAAATGTTCCCTCAGTATCTATAAATGCTACTTTACCTTCTAAGCCGCCTCTCTCATAGGGTAGCTGAGCCGTAACTGAAAGCGTCATACATATTTGGGTTTTACCGGAGCCATACTCACCTATGAACTCGGTTAATGCTTGAGTCTCCACTCCGCCGCCAAGTATTTCATCTAGCTTCTTACATCCAGTCGTACACCGCTTCATATTCTTTCTTATCTCATAGTATTCTTGGGCTGTTTTAAAACCTGTAGAAAGCATTTTACGCGCCGCTTTTTGAATCTTAAGTATCGTATTGAAACCTATTTTTGTCTTCTCCATTATTTCAAGCGGCGGGGTAACAGCAATGGCTTCTATGGTTGTGTAGCCTGCAGCTCTAAGCTTGGACGCTATTGCCGATCCAACACCATCTAGAGACTCTAAATCATCCATTGCTAGTAAGCCTCCCACTCAAGATTCTTTTTAGATATTTTTCTCCAACATTTCCAACATAAAGGGATTTTATTACCTTTATACATTATATAAATGGCTATGTCCGTACTCTTGCAATCTCCATTCCATGGATTTAAACAACGCTCCATTTCAGACTCAACATTATCAAAGGATAGACTCGTCTTGGTTGAAAGCTTACTTTTGCTTTTTACCATCTCTGCACGCCGATTAACATTTTCTATGATAAAGTATTTAAGGTATCCGTGAAAAATTAGGTAGGGGGAGGGGTATCTTCTCAAAGCCTCTTCAATTCTAGAAAATAATGTTTTCGCAATTTCTGAAAAAACTCTAAGAGCAGCTTTACTATTTCATTCTCAAGGTTTATCTGATAAGTTTTTGGTTTAAACTTGTTTTCCTTAACCCAGCCTAGATCCACAAGCGTTTTAAGTCGTCTTTCAATTGATGGCGTTCTGAGACCAGTGACTTTAGTGAGCGCATACTTGGTAAAAGCTTTATTAGGATTTAAGATTAAGTGAACTAGAACTCTAAATCTTTTTCCACTGCCTAAACCTAATTCGAGCTCCTCCCATATACTTCTTTTTCCCTTGAGATCTTTACTCATCACCGTCTCCGCCCCGCGGGTTCAAGCTGATTGAGCAGATTGTTTAGAAATTTTTCCAGATCTACCAAAGCTGCGCCTGAAATCCCAATTTCCATTAGCGACTTCATGTCTATTATTCCACGGTATATTAGATCTTGAACCTGCGCCTCAAAATCCTCAACTGGTTTAACATCATATTCTTCGCAGACAATATTGTAAAATTTTCGCATCTCCCTTAAGCTTATGTAGGCTGATCCACTAGCTTTTAATCCTCTAACAAGGGCTAACAGAACTAATCTTCCATCGCTACTTAAGTTCATTATGTCCTCAGTTGTTATAGTTGGATTTATTTCGCTGTAAACCTTGCGGACGTGCTCCGGTAAAACTTTGTTTGAACCTACATTTTCAGCTAAAACTCCAGAATAGTAGAGAAGTTCTAGTCCAACCCTGACATCGCCATTAACCGGCGGATTAGCAGTTAAATCACTTATAAAGTTGAGGGTATCCTCAAGAACAACATGGGGTTGAAAGGCTTCCTCAATCCGATCCTTAAGTATATCTCTAATCTGACTACTCGTATACCTCGGAAACTCTATTATACCCATACCCAGAGTTGATTTTTCTCCCGGCTCAAGCAGATCATGCCACTTGAGCGATCTGGCGATGAATATTTCACCGATTATAGGCGTTGGTTCACCAGGCTGAATCTCAGGTATACGCGTTAAATCATATATGATATGCTCTTTAGGGTTCATCTGAACAAAGTAATCTATTTCATCAAATGTTATTATGAGAAAAATCTCTTCAAACTTTAGGTATTCAATTAGCTGTCTAATCATTTCTTCAGGACTTAGGCTTTTAGTCGATATTTTCGGCGTGACTTTTCTTACAAGATTTCCATAAAGGACATAGCGTGTAACGCCGTCAACCTTACAGTTCATGTAGATATGTTTTAGACTGACACCTTTCTCTCGAGCCTCATCAACAATAAGCTCGCCGAATCTGATCGTTGTACAGGTTTTGCCAGTTCCGGCGGCACCAACTATTTGTGTTATTCGCGGATAGGCATTCCATATATCTCTGATTATGCTACCATAGATTGAAAGTAGCATTTTTATTTGCTGCTCTCTATGCGGGAGACGCTTAGGAATGTAATAGGGTGAGAGTTTATTTCTATCCTTAAAGATCAAAGACCTAGACAAATTTCAAACCCGAAAAATACTATTGAAATACAAACCTATAAATTTAGTATGGAGACAAGAATGAGAGAAATCTTAGTTTAAAGCGGTTCGAGAGGCTTAACATTGCCCATTACCGGCTTAGGTCTCCTAATAGGTGCACACCACTTAACCGCGTTGCCGATAACCTTTAGAACATTAGGATTATAGTAGGTTGGATAGGTTTCATGTCCAGGTCGGAAATAAAAGATTTTACCTAAACCCCTATAGAAGCAACAGCCGCTTCTAAAAACTTCACCGCCTTTAAACCAGCTTATGAAGATTAGCTCATCAGGTTTAGGTATGTCAAATGGTTCGCCGTACATTTCTTCATGTTCAATCTCAAAGTAGTCGCTTAACCCCTCAGCTATTGGATGTCCACCAGCGACAACCCATATCCGCTCCTTCTCTCCGGCTTCTCTCCACTTTAGGTTACAGGAAGTTCCTAACAGGCGTCTAAATATCTTTGAGAAATGCCCTGAATGAAGAACAATTAATCCCATACCGTCAACTGTTATGCGCTTATGTATTCGATCAACAATTACATCACTAACTTTATCATGCGCAATGTGCCCCCACCATATTAGGACATCAGTGTTATTAAGAACTGCTTCCGTTAAGCCATGCTCCGGCTCATTGAGCGTAGCCGTTTTAACTGTAAATCCTTCATTACGTAAGTGTTTAGCAATAACCATATGCATTCCCTCAGGGTAAATTTCAGCGCTTTTAGGATCCTCTCTTTCATGGATAAACTCGTTCCAAACGGTTACATTTATTTTTCCAGTCATATTTCACCACAGAAAATAAATTAGATTTAAAAGCCTTAAAGAATTTTTAGCCCAGCTCTTTTGTTTAACCCTATTCGGTTTCTGTTTTAGCTATAAACATTATTAAACCTAAAATTATCAGCATTACGCCAACCGCTATGAGGAAGAAGCCTATTCCACCTAAATCCTTTATATAAACATTTGTGTAGTAAGCCAGCATTATACCAGCAATTAATAAAATAAAGCTAGAAATCTTTTCTACGAATATCAAGCCTAAAAATGTTGATGATTTTTTCCTTCTACTCAATTTGCTCCCTCTTGCTCCCTCAAACCATACTTAGATTTTTAAAGAATTTGCAGGCAAGTATAAATAAATTTTTAGTCTTCCATCTCCTTGAGTCGTTCCGGCAAATATTTGTCCACTATATGAGTTAAACCATACCTTGAAAATGCTTCAAGCTCACATTTCCTTTTGAATTTTAGGAAAACATTTATTTCTCTCTGCCAGAGCTCTCCCTTATATCTTGGGTCTCGCATGAGCTCATGTAAACGCTTGATATCTACGTCCTTGAGCTTATCATTGGGCAGCTTATAGTTTATAATATCCGAAGCCCAAACTCCAGCCCACTTCGCGTCGGGGGTCGTTAGTTCTCTTATGTGAGCCGCATTTGCCGAGCCGGATATTATAACCATGGCGATGTGCATGCCCCAGGGATCAGCATCAGTGAATATGTAAACAGGTAAACCTAGCTCTTGGTTAAGTCTACGAATAAAGTATCTGGTTGAGCGGGGAGCTTGCCCCCTTAAAAACACTAATATGGCGTTAAATTTCTCGTGAACTCTCTCCTCAATAAACCTTGTGAATAAACCGCCCTTCTCAATAGCTATAACTTTGTCAGCACTTGTTTTCACGAACTCCGCGGATGTTAAAGCGGGACCGATCATTACTCCGTCTGGATGCGAGGTTAGGTTTAGGCGTTTCCCTTCATAGTTTGGAACGGTATATTCGATTGTTAGATCGCCGAAAACAGCTGAGCTCTCCTCTGGAAAGACATTAAAGTCTTCTCTTGTACAACCTAAAACGGTCTCTAAATCCGTTATAATATTATCAGATTCATTTTGGTCCTTGAATGATATATCATAGGCTTGTGCCGAATAGAAAACATCTCTTAGGGTTGAAGTCTTCTGGTTTGAGGTCAATTCATGCGTGAAAAACGCCATCCAGACAAGCTGAGTGAATGGTCTCAAATGTCTGATATTCCTTGTGCTTCTCTTAACCTTTTTATCGCCTAAAACATATTGTCTGAGCTCAGGGTTATAGTATATGTTGTCTGTCGATCTGCTGGGCATAGTAATCTGTGGAAAAAGCCCTTTCTCAAGCTGTTCATAAAGTTCGTGACCAAATCTTTCAAGCTTAACTAAAACTTCCTTCCTTTTTCTTCTAGCCGTGGTAAGACCTCTACTCTTTTTCAAACTTCCTAATCCTCCTTAACAACTCACCTACATCTGGCACTTTTTTCTTCCCCGCCAATCTAGTTGAGAACTCAGCTATTTTTGGCAGATACTTGGCAAAAACTGAAAGACGGGCTTTTTCACGTCGTATTTTCTCCTTCTTTGAGACGTAAGCTCCAAGCTTACGGGCAACTTCTCTAATCCCGTTGAGTATTTCACGACTCACCTCAGGTCTATCCGCAATCATTTCTTTTCCAACAGTTTTCCACGGAACTTTAGTACTACATATGTGAACTAGAACTGTGAATGGCATACCTGGCGCTAGACCATATTTTCTCCAATTGATCGATTTAACGATTTTCCAGCTGACATCACCTGACTCATCATAAACCAGAGGAATCTTGTTAGCGAATCTATATAATGTTATGTCTTCCCTAGCGGGGATTTTACCTCCGTAGGCTATTCCAACCTCAATAATAAATGGGTGGCCGGCATAGGCTGATGGCTTACGTTGCGAAACAGCTACAAATTCAGGTTCAAGCTCTTTCAGTATGCCAGCCTTAAGAATTTTTTCGCCTAGGGGAGAAAGACAATCGGCGTCAGGCGGTAGAAAATCATTAAAGTTTTTCATAGCTTGAACAAATCTAACTATTTCGTCTGGTTTAAGCTTTTTTGGGTTGATGTCCTCTGGGAAACCAGCAAACTTAAGAAAACGTTGCGCAGTGCGTTTGCCAACCCTATGGAAGTGCTCCCGCATAAAATCAAGTAACGTTTTACATCGTGTCACACGTATTATACGGTACATTGTTTCAACATCTATTCCATGGGGATGGGGTAATGTCTCCCTTGGTTTAGAAGGCAGAGTTTTAACCGTTCTCTCAAACTTGTATAATCGTCCTCTTGGATCAACAAACATTATGTTAGCATAGGGGTTAACAATAGCTGTTTGCTTCAAATACTCGAGGACTTTAGGCATTGCCTTAGAGTAGTCTCCTTCAATGCTTACTTCAACTATTGTGCCATGCCACCTTTCTCGATTATTATATATTTTCCTATCTAAGACAACCGGTCGGTTTCGTTCAATATCTATCATGAGAGTGTACTCGTATATTTTTGATGTTCCTGTGCTCGAGGTAACCTTAACGGGTTTATTAGTTGTTATCTGCCCGTAAAGTATGGTCATTGTTCCACCTAGACCAAATGTTCCGCGAGATTGCTTCAGCTTATATTTTGAACTAAATAGGAACTGACAGAAGGCTAGGGGCACATAATCGGCTGGTATACCTAAACCATTATCTTCAACCCTTAAAACATAGATGTTCTGATCTCCATTCATAAATGATAAGCGCACATATATATCTGGCAGAATACCGGCAGGTTCGGTGGCATCAAGCGAGTTCTCAATAAGCTCTCTAATAGCGGAAAAAATAGCTCTGGCGGGATTAGAAAAGCCCGCTATATCCCTATTTCTATAAAAGAAGTCAGCTGGACTTATCTCCTGAAAAGTCCGACTTATTATCTTCACACTCCTTCTCTCAGGGGAGACTCTAACCCCATTTTCTAAAATTAAAAGAGTAATAGATATATATTCTTGTCATGCTCATTCAGATCACGATAATAACGAGCTACCTTCCCAAAGCTCAAATCTTCTCCTCTTGATCTCCTGCCTTTTTCTCTGAAGAAACCTATAAACAGTTGCATGCTCGCTACCGTTTATGAGCATATTTACCGCCTCACGCGCAACACTGGCTTGATCAAAGTCACCTATTATCGCAACAGTATGTCCATAGATTGACAATAATGCTCCGCTCATTTCCTCAATTATCGCTCTAGTTTTACCGTCCCTACCAATAATTCTCCCCTTAATTCGCTTCAGGGTTGACTCTGACCTACCCAATATACTTCTCAAATCAATTATCTCAAGTATACAATCCTCCTCTTCTAGAAGCCTGAATGCTCGTTCAGGAGAAAAACCTCTGCCAATAGCTAAAACAACATCCCTAGCTTTAAAAAGTAGTGAAGGGTCTTCAGCGCCTTCCTTTAAGGTTATGGCTACATCGCCAGTTTCACTGTTAATATCAAGTTTAACCGGCAGTTTTCTTTCTATGTATTCCTTAACGCTACCATTTGCCCCTATTAAAACTCCAATTCTCTCTCTCGGTATTTTAACAAAAAGCTGCGACACCAGTAATCACCTTAAACACCTCTTCAACCTCAACCACATTTATGCCGAGCTTTGAAAAATATCGATTTATATTTTGGAGATCCCTAACCAGAAATTGATGTGAACTTGGATGCTCGATTGGAACAGCTTGTGAGAAATCGAACAATACTGGTCTACCTCTCCAGACCATAACATTATATTCGCTTAGATCCCCATGAACTAATCCAGCTCCCCTATAAAGCCTTTTAACGTGCAGAAGAATAAGACGATACATTCTCTCAGGGTTTTTTAACTCAGCCTCCTTGAGAAGCGGAGCACTCATCCCATTTTTCCCTATAAACTCCATAAGAAGCACGTTATTTTTTATGGCTATTGGACGGGGAACCCTAACCTTAGCATTATAAGCTAGATTCAAATTTTTAAATTCTTTCTGAGCCCATAAAAAAACTAAACCTCTTATGTCTTTTCTAACATTTTTAAATCTTGGATCCCCAAGGATATAGGGAAGCCTACCTTTCCTAAATTCAGCTGAAACTGTGAGAAATATTTTTATTGCAATCTCTTCATCCTTAGAGTTTATTCCCCAATAAATTCGTGATTCTTTACCTGAATTAACAACGCCGTATATTTCTTTTATTTCACCCTTATTCATGAAATCATATATTGTCATGAGAGTTGAACGATCAAAAACTTCCTCAAGAACCTCATACTCCTCACTACGTTTTTCTCTCATCAATTGTTTGCTTTCATATGTTTTCTCCTCACGCTCGAGTTTTTTCCGTAGTCTATCTTTAAGCGACATAACTAAAAACCATCCGAAAACACTTTCACTCTATCGTTAAAAGCCCCATTTTACGTAGATTTTCCGCTTGACCTCTAGTGTAGCGCCAAATTATATCTCCACGAGTCTCATACTGGAAGTCCCATGGAGAGACGAGAACGACATCGCCAACTCTTATCCAAAATCTTCTTTTAAGCTTACCTCTTATTCGACATATACGCTCATGACCATCCTGACATTTAACTAATACACGATCATAACCGAGTAGCTTCACAGCTATCCCTAAGACATCGGTTCCCGCTGGAAGCACTAGCTCGTTCATTTCTTCTTCGCTGATAACTTTCTTCTTGCCCAAGTTGATCCCTTTTTAGAGCTTTTAAATATTAGGTTCTTATCTTTTATAATAGGAAGAATCACATTTAAATATATTGCAACATGATCAAGACTGAGATATGGTTAGAATTGGGACAGGACGGTTGTGGCGATTAAGGGCCTTTTAACCTTTGAGAATATTCTAACGGAAAAAGCTATTCGAAAAGGGTTACTACGACTTCCTCGTCTTCCTCTATTACATCTAAGTTAACTGGTAGAATTATGTATCCTTCAGCCTCCGATAAACTTGTTATGTCGCCGGATTTCTTAAAGACTGGATAGGCTTTTCCATCAACTATCTTGACGGGAAGAAACTGTTCACGTCCAGAAGCTGAAGCGATTCGCCTACCCATCTTCACCCTAACAGTAGATGGTTTTTTGGGAGGCAACCTAGCCATTTTACGTACAGCTGGTATCAGGAAGATGTAGGCATTACTCAAGCATGAAGTTGGATAGCCAGGCATGCCTAAGACTGGTTTTCCATTAACTATGCCGAAGAGAGTCGGTTTACCGGGTTTTATCTGAACGCCGTGAAACATCAACTTCCCCTCTTTTTCTATTATATCAGCCAGCATATCTCGCTCTCCAACTGAACTTCCACCTGAAAAAACTATTAGGTCATAGCCATTTAGGAAGCGATGCAAGGCATCTTTTAATGCCTCATAAGAATCTGGGATTATTGGGGCTCTAGATACTGAAGCGCCATTCACCGAAAGGAGAGAAGCTAGAGTGTATGAGTTTACATCGTAAACTTGTCCCTTATTAAGTTCAAAACCAAGCTCACGGATTTCTGTGCCAGTCGGTATTATTACCACGCGAGGCTTCTGATAAACCATAGCTTTCCTTAAGCCTAAAGCAGCAAAAACTCCTATTTTAGCAGGAGTTAGAATCTCACCCTTTCTTAGTATTACTTCACCCTTCTTTATATCTTCGCCTCTTAGCGAGATGTTTTCTAGTGGATGAACAGCCCTAAAAATCGATACGTTTTTTCCATCTTTGCTTTCCTCCGCGAATTCAGCCATCACAACAGCGTTAGCACCCGGCGGCATTGGACAGCCAGTAGCTATACGCATACATTCTCCATGATCTATGTGTGTATCAGTTGATTCGCCAGCGCGTAGTACACCTACAAGCTTCAGGATTTTAGGATTAAAATTGGAGGCACCATATGTGTCTTCAGCCTTTACAGCATACCCATCCATAGCAGCTCTATCGAAGGGAGGAACGTCCATATTGGCTATTAGATCCTTCGCTAAAACCCGATTTACAGCTCTTTCAATCGGAATAAATTCAGTTCGATCAATAGGGCTGATGAACTCTAAGAGAGATTTCACCGCTTTCTCACGCGATATTAGGAGCTTAAAGGGTGTTATCTTATCCATAATCGTTTCTCCCATATTCAACAAGTAAATATGAAGATAAAAAGTCTTTGTGTTGCAAAAAACTTAAGTTTAAATTGTCTTTTAATTAAACTTGGAACTGGAATATCTGGTGAAAAAATATTGAAGGTAAAAAGAGCGCGCATGGAAATTCTGTTAATATTATCGATCTTTATAGTAGGATTAATTCTTCCATCAAATTTTCTATTTCAAAGCGAGAATGATAATATTATTCGGTGTTATGAGCAATCTCCTTCCTTTAAAAGTGGAAAACTTAACATTATAGGTCAGTCTCCAAACTCGCTATCAATAGATGTAAAGGTTTTAGATGCCATAACCCACCAACCAGTTCGAAATGCTACAATAATTTTGTGGGATCTTTCTACCTACGAAAAGCCAAAAATAGGTGCTGGCATCTATTTTACTGACGAAAATGGTGAATGCAACATTTCTGGAGACTACCTAAAGATTAAACATTTTTATTGGTTATATGCTTACAGAGGTAATTTTGAGGAGAAAACCTTAGATTATGTTCCGGTTAAAAAAGAGATAATTTTTGATAAAAGCGAGAAACTGAATTTAACTCTGTCGCTTGTTCCAGGAGCATTAATTGAATTAAAGGGCGTTCCTTACCTTGTCCAATCATCAGATATAGGAGAGCGATACATGATAGTGAAGGTTTTGGAGAAGGAACCAACTAACTATTCTTTTATTCGAGAATATGGCAATACACCGGATGTTTTTCTGCTAGGTTTGGCTAAAAAAATAATAGCTGTTCCAGCGGGAGAACCATTCATTCTTGAAACCGAACTTTGGTTTCTATCAGGAGAAGGCGGGCGGACAAGTGTAAATAAGGAAATCTTTTACATAAATAATGGATCTCTACCATTTTTGATGGGGAAAGGAGATTTTCTATCGATACAAATTTCTCACTATAGTCTTGAGAGGGGAGTAATGTATATCGAATCAACTTTCGCAAGGGTTTCCCAAGAAATCCGCGAAGCTAGATCCGTCGGCTTCACTGTTTTCGATGAGGAAAAAGCTATGGCGAACATACGTCAGATGATAATAGAAGCAAAAAATCTTCTCCAGAAGGCGCAAACAGACGGGGAATTTAAGAGAACATGGCTAATACTTCGGGAAGCTCTTGGTAATTTAAATTACATTTCTAGAATAATACAAAGAAAGTATTTTATCGGCAAAACTAATGCTGTTTATCTCTCTGCTGTAACATCAATTTTCAGCATAGTTTTAGCCTTCTTTTTCTTTGAAAACAATAGGAAAAAAATAATTTCAAGCATAATATTCTATGCTGTCTTTTTGGCGATTCTATATCTTGTCCATCCAGGCGCCCATGTGATAATTGACGAAAACCTAATGCTTTTTCTAGAATCCGTTTTCGTTTCCTTCATTGTGGTTTTAGCCGTAATTTTCGGCATACCACGCGTCTGGAAGGAAAGAAGCGTGGAGGGAGAAGTTTCGTGGAGAAGCGCCATCTCAATAATATTTTCTATGGGTAAACGTCAAATAAAACGCAAAAAAATACGCGGTTTCTTCACAATATTCTCCATATGCATTCTTGTTTTAACCTTTACTTCACTCACATCCTTTGGAACCGTTATTGGAATAGTTTCCGACGCCTTAAGTGTTACCTCTCCGTCTGAGGGGATTCTTGTAAGAAAAATGGTTAACGGTTCTTCGCTTCTTTTCTCACCACTTGGATACGGAGACATAGTTGCTATCTCAGAAATTCTACCTATGACTAATGTTGCGTTAAGAGAGAAAAATGTTCCGGGGGTTAATCCCGTAGCTAGGCTTATAAATCTTAACGTGGGAAGCTCTCATTTTATTTACGGCGTTATCGCCATATCGCCTACAAACGAAAGCATCTATACGAATTTAGACGATATTATTGTTGAGGGAAGATTTTTAAGCGATGAAGCTTATGGCGAGATTCTCATAAGTTCTAATGTAGCGGAGAAGCTGAGTGTTAAAGTTGGAGATAATATAACTTTGGAGATTACAAATATAGCATTAAGTGAAACCCTAACTGTTAGAGGGTTGATTAACGATGAGGGATATGAAAACCTAATTGATATTGACGGCAACCTTTTTGGTCCATCTCGCCTTCTTGAGGATGGATCGGTGAGAAGATGTAATAGTACGGAGATAATTGTGATTAATTTAAAGACTGCTGATAGAATACAGAGAATGATAGATGATGTTGCACGTAGAAATAAAATTATTCCTCCACAATTTGTTCAGCTTTCTGAAATTGTTTTTCAGCCAAATATAACGGGTAATATAGAACCCAAGATCAAGAGGATTGTTTCCATTTATGGTTATGACGTCTTTGTCTCATCAAATAACGCGGTCATTTACTATCATTTCGGCTCCTATATGGAGTTTAAGGGAGTTGCTGAATTGCTTATTCCAATGGTCATGGTAATTTTAAACGTTAGTATGGTTATGATTAACAGCGCGTATGAGCGAAGCAAAGAGATCAAAGTGCTTTCAATGGTTGGATTAAATCCAACTCATATAGGATTAACATTTGTGGCTGAAGCGACAGTTATGGGCATGGTTGGCGGAAGTTTAGGATACTTAGCTGGATTAGGTTTTTACAGGATCATGGTGCTTTTCGGTCAGGATCTGATGGTTAGGGAAAAACTCGAATGGTGGTGGAGTGCTTTAGGCTTCGCTCTGGCTATATTAGTTTCAGTTCTCTCAGCTATGAGGCCAGCTACAATGGCTGTTAAGGCATATACGCCTTCAAGAATAAAGAGAGTCAAAATGCTTGAGGAGGAGATGAAGAAACGTAGGGAGGAGATATTTAAGGTTTACGAAACTAGAGAGGTAAGTATGCCAATAAAGGTGTTAACCAACGAGAAAGAGTTTTTTGTAGGCTACTTCCTAGATCGATTAAGCGACTTGAGAAGTGGTTATACAGAAAGAGTTGAAGATATTGAAGAGCTTTCAGAAATAGAAAGCGTTAGAGGCGAACTTATAAAATCTATTAAATTTGTCTATTATTTTGGAACCCCAGAGAAGAGATTAGGAACAAAAAATACTTTAATTCTAATAAAAAGTCCAGATGAAGAATATTATCGGGTTAAGCTAAAAACGGATCCCGTTGCCCCTGGAATCCCTCAAAGCGCAATGGATAGAACCATAAGTTTTGTTCACGATATATTGATGACTTGGCTTAAAGAAAAGAAGAGGATCATAGGCTCCCTTTAATTAAAAGAATGTAACTGTAACTTGAGTTATTTTTCATCCTTTTTAAGCGATTTCCTCTTTTAGGAAAGGTTTATTCATTAGAGTAGACATTAAAAAATATAAATGGAGAAATCAGAATGGAAAGCGAATTAGTGAGGTTTCTCAAGGAACAAATTGAAGTAGAGAATGAAATTATCGATTCACTAAACAAAGGTGTAGCAAACATAGCTAATCCCGTTGTAAAGGAAACCCTAAAAGGCATATCCTTTGATTCTATGAAGCACAGTGAAATGTACTCTGCAGCTTTAAAATTTGCTAACGGAGACTCCGCCAGCAATAACCCAAGAACAGCTAGATAAGCAGAGAGAATTGATTGAAAAACATATACGTATAGAAGCGGATCTTATAAAAAAGATAAGCAAAGTTCTCCCGTCAATAGAAAATGAAAAGCTAAAGCTTCTATTGAATGCAATTTTAGAGGATGAAAAAAGACATCATAAACTCCTAAAGATGATCTTGAAGATTTTAGTTAAAGGTGAAACAATAACTGAGGAAGAATGGTGGGACATGATTTGGCGTAATGTTCCATTCCACGGCTCACCCGGCGGATAAAATAGAAATATAAAAATCGTTTATTCACAAAAATAACTTCAATCCATCCCTTTTCATTTTATTTTTATACTATTAGGTAGGCGCTATACCTTCCATTTAGAACACCATTAAATTTTATAAAAAAGGGGGAGTTGGGTTATTTTCAGTTGCCTTTCGCATTCCTATAATAAACCATGCTTCTCGTGACATCTTAATATCTCATCGGCAAGTTTATCCAAAGCTTTAAATGTTTCTTCCCTTGGATAGCCTTTAACCAAAACGGGTTCAAGAAACTCAACTTTAAGCCTAGAAAATATTTGACTTATCTGCTGAGTTACCGTTGTTCCCCAACCATAAGATCCTATAATTGAAGCGAACATTATTTTGGGTCTTAATGCGCTTATAAGATGAGCGGCATAAAGAATATTGGGATGCAAGCCTCCCAGAACCGTAGGCGTGCCTATAATAACGGTGGCTGCATCAACCAATGCTATAGCTAGCTTTCCAACATCGGTTTTTGAGAGATTAAACTGCTGAACTTTTATATTTCTCTCAACAAGCGCGGAAACAAAATACTCGACCATTACTTTTGTGCTTCCATGCATAGATATATAGGGTAAAACGACAAGGTTCTTTGGAGGGTTGTAAACCCAGTCTTTGTATGCTTCAAGTATGAAGTTTGGATTACGATATATTGGTCCATGACTCGGCGCGATCACATCTATGTTAAATTTACTTAGCTTATCCATATTTCTTTTAATTATCAACCGGAAGGGCATCATTATTTCAGCGTAATATCTTTTAGCTGCCTCATAAACTGTCGCCTCATCAGCAGCATAGAGATCTGATGTGGCTAAATGAGAACCGAAGAGATCGCATGGAAAAAGAATTGAGTCCTCACGTAGATAGGTTAGCATTGTTTCAGGCCAATGAACCCATGGGAAATGAATGAACTCCAGTGTTTTATCACCTAGGGAAATCGTCTCGCCATCCTTAACCGCTCGGATTCTATCTTCTGGAATAAGCAATAAATCCATGAGCAAATCCTTACATTTAGGTGTGGCGATAACCTTGGCATCGGGATATAGATCAAGTATGGTTGGCAGGGTTCCAGAGTGGTCTTGTTCAGCGTGATTGGCGATCACATAATCCAAATGTTTAACATTTAGAAGCTTTAGATTTCTTATTAAAACGTTGGTCATAGTTGGATCAACAGTATCTATTAACGCCGTTTTATTATTTCCAGCTATGAAGTAGGCATTATAGCTTGTTCCATCAGGGAGAGGTATTAACTCATCAAATAGACGGCGATCCCAGTCTACAGCTCCAACCCAGTAAACTCCATCTTTTATAAGACGGGGATTCATATCTACTCACCTAATCTCTTTAAACATGCTTTTTGATGCGCCACATACTGGACAAGTCCAGTTCTCAGGTAGATCCTTAAAGTCTGTTCCCGGAGGGATTTCTTGGGTTGAGTCGCCGATTTCAGGATCATAGACGTAACCGCAAACTTTACAGACCCATTTGTTCATGGCTTTTACATCTCTCAGAAGCGGTCATTTTATACGATAACATTACCCATATTATACCTTACGCTTAAAGAGCGGAGATAAAGTGAGTCTAGACCCATTACTTTTATCCTGATAGTTAAAAAGCTCAATAATTTAAAGATCGTCTGATAAAACTGATTTTCCATTCACTTTAAACATTATTTTTTTATTTTTCCTAATGTAATTTAGTTTCTCGGAGAGTAGGTTTAATGGGCGTCGATTTAGGCAGCCTAATTCCTAGAACACAAGTTGATCTGAAAAGCCTTAGCGGTAAAACCATAGCAATAGACGCTTATAACGCACTCTACCAGTTTCTCGCGATAATTAGACAGCCAAATGGAACCCCATTAATGGATCACACTGGAAAAATCACAAGCCACCTAAGCGGTTTATTCTATAGAACATGCAATCTGCTTGAGCTGGGGATAAAAGTCATATACGTCTTCGACGGAACCCCGCCAGCCTTAAAGGAGGCTGAAATTAAGAGGAGGATGCGCGTAAAAGAGGAAGCCGTAAAGAAGTATGAAATAGCGTTAAAGGAGGGGAGAATTGAGGAGGCGCGCATGTATGCACAAATGACCTCTCGCCTAAAGGATTATATGACTGAGGATGCTAAGCGCCTTCTAACCTTTATGGGTGTACCTTGGGTTCAGGCGCCTTCAGAAGGCGAGGCGCAGGCAGCACATTTGGTTAAAAAGGGAGATGCGGATTTCTGTGCAAGCCAAGACTATGATAGCTTACTGTTTGGCGCACCTCATCTGCTCAGGAATCTAACTATCTCGGGTAGAAGGAAACTTCCCCGGAAAAAAGTGTATGTTGAAGTTATTCCGGAGATAGTTGAGCTGGATCGCGTCCTTAAGGAGCTGGGCATAACCCGTGAGCAGCTCATCGATATAGGTATACTTATTGGAACAGATTTTAATCCCGAAGGGGTTAAAGGCATAGGACCGAAAAGTGCTCTCAAACTTATAAAAACCTATGGAAGTTTGGAGAAAGCTTTGCCAGCAATAAAGGGGGCGGAGTTCCCAGTTGAACCAGCAAAGATAAGGGAAATATTTCTACATCCGGATGTTACGGATGATTATAGAATAGAGTGGAAGGATCCGGATGTTGATGGAGTGATTGATTTCCTATGTGGTGAAAAAGATTTTTCAGAGAACCGTGTTCGTAAAGCCTTAGAGAAGGCTATCGCGGGAATGAAGAAAGCTAGGGCGAGAAGAACCTTAGAAGCATGGTTCTAGAAGAAATTAAAATGCTATGCGTTAGCGAAGCGAAGAATTAAGTATTAGTTCTAAAACATTAATCAATCCAGTGACCTCAAGGAGTCTCGCTACTGAGAGATAAAAAAGGGTGAATAAACTTTGGAATTACGTGAAAATGAAAGGAAAACCCTTCTTGCACTTGAGAAGCTAAATGGAAAAGCCAGTATAGGTAAGCTCTCCGAGATTAGTGGTTTAGCGGATGCCGCTATCATGCGGGCGGCTCTATCGCTTAAGGCAAAAAATCTCATAAAGATTCATGAAAGAAAGATCACCAAAATCACATTAAATGAGGAAGGCAGAAGATACGCTGAAGCTGGGTTACCGGAGAGGCGTTTGCTTGAAGCCCTAATTAAGATGGGTGGGGAAGCCGCTATCGAAGATGCCTTAAAGGAAGCAGCTATCGAAAAAAGAATGATCGCCATAACTCTAGGGTGGCTTGCGCGGAAAGGCTGGGCTAAAATAAATTCGAAAGAGGGAAAGATCAAACTTTTAAGAACACCGGATATTGAAAGCGACGAAAAACTCTTATCGATGCTTAAAGCGGCGGGAACATTAATTGTTGAAAATTTAAATGAAAAATTGAGAGCTGCATTTAAAATACTTAAGGGCAGAAAACTAATTAAAACCCGTGTGGAGTCTATTAGAGAACTCGAACTGACAGACAGCGGATGGGAACTGCTCAGAAAAGGTATAGAGGTAGTTGAGGAAGTAACGCAGCTAACACCTGAATTAATTATAACTGGAAAATGGCGTAAAAAAAGAATATTAGGGTACAATATTAGAGCTCCGGCACCTCGAATATGGCCTGGCAAAAAGCATCCATATCTGAGATTTTTAGATGAACTACGTGAGAAGCTTGTCGCGTTAGGCTTCAAGGAGATGAATGGACCCATAGTTGAGATAAGCTTCTTTAATTGCGATGGACTTTACATGCCTCAGGATCATCCTGCTAGAGAAATTCACGACATGTACCTTATTAAGGAACCCGAATACGGCGACTTATCTCCATACAAGAAGATTCTTGAGCAGGTAAAAGAAACCCATGAAAACGGATGGAAAACTGGCTCAAGAGGTTGGGGCTACACTTTTTCGCTTCTAATGGCAGCTAGGTTAATATTGCGCAGTCACACAACAGCTGTAAGTGTGAGAACCCTATTAAGCGATAAATTGGAGATTCCTGGAAAATATTTTGCCATCGCCCGCTGCTATAGACCAGAGCTCATAGATAGAACCCATCTAAGCGAATTTAACCAGGTTGAGGGGATAGTTGTTGGCGAGGATTTAACGTTACGTGATCTTTTGGGGATACTTGAGCGGTTCGCTATTGATATAGCTGGAGCGGACAAAGTTAGATTTAAACCCGACTATTTCCCATTTACTGAGCCAAGCGTCGAATTATCCGCCTACAAAAAAGGCTACGGGTGGATGGAGTTCGGCGGTTCCGGAATATTCCGCCCAGAGGTAACCTTGCCGCTTGGAATAAATGTCCCCGTTTTAGCTTGGGGGTTAGGGGTTGATCGCTTATTCATGATGAAAGCCGGAATAAATGACATACGCTATCTTTTCACTCATGACTTAGAATGGCTGAGAAAAAAGGAGATGATATAATATGCCGACAATAGAGGTTGAAAGGGAAGATCTAGAAGCGCTTCTAGGACAAAAGCTTCCCGAAGACCCTGAAAAACTTGATGAGATTTTATCTTTTATTAAGGGTGAAGCCAAAAGCGTAAATGAAGAAGAGATCCACATAGATATTAAGGATAGCAACCGCGCGGATTTATGGAGCGTTGAAGGAATAGCGCGTGCGCTGAGAGGCATGTTAAACATTGAAAAGGGACTAAAACGTTATGAAGTGGTTGGAAGCTCTGGGGTTAAAATTGTTGTTGATGAAAGTTTGGAAAACATTCGCCCTTATATTGCATGCGCCGTTGTTAAAGGTGTTAAGCTGAGTGATGCAGCTATACGTCACATCATGCGTTTTCAAGATAAAATGGATCAGACATATGGGCGTGGCAGACGTCGAACATCAATCGGCATCTATGATTTTGATTTAGTCTCGCCCCCACTACGCTATACTGTCTCTAAACCTGATGAAACAAAATTCGTTCCATTAGGCTTCGATGAGGAATTAACTTTAGCCGAAATACTTGAGAAGCATCCAAAAGGGATAGAATATGGATATATAGTTAAGCCATTTAATGTTTGGCCCATCTTCATAGATTCAAAAGATAAGGTTTTGTCTTTTCCGCCGATAATTAACTCAAATGATCTTGGAAGAGTAACTGTGGATACAAGAAACATCCTAGTTGAAGTGACAGGCACAAAATACAAGACTGTTCTATATACTTTGATTAATGTTGCATTAGCTCTAGCAGACAGAGGAGGAAAGATATACTCAGTTGAGATTCATTACCCTTATGAGAAATTAGGGAGAGTAGTAACCCCTAATCTTGAAACTGAAAAAATGCGTGTGAACATTGAGTATATAAGGAAGGTTGTGGGGATCCCTTTAAGCTCTCAAGAAATAGTGGATCTTCTAGAGAGATCAAGATACGGAGTTTCCAAGATTACAGATAAGGAAGTTATTGTTGAAATCCCATGCTATCGACCAGACATAATGCATCCTATTGACATAGTTGAGGATATAGCCATAGCTTACGACTTAAATAAGATGCAGCCAAGATGGCCTCAGATATCAACTGTTGGGGGATTATTAGAGGAGACCCAGCTACGTGATTTGGTTAGGGAACTGATGGTCGGTTTAGGCTATCAAGAAGTCTTAACCTTCACTTTAACTAGCCCAGAGGTTCTATTTAAAAGAATGAATATTCCGCCTGAGAGAGTTGTTGAGATAGCGAATCCAAAGGTTTCCTCCATGACATGCTTAAGAAACTGGCTGCTACCAGCCCTCATGGAATTTCTCAGCCACAACACGCATGTTGAGTATCCGCAGAAAATCTTTGAAGTTGGCTATTGCGTCGTATATGATGAGAATCAGATAAATAAGTCGAGGGATATAGAGAAGCTGGCATGCGTAACAATACACTCAAACGCCAGCTTTTCTGAAGCAAAATCAGTTCTCGACGCATTATTCACTAACCTAGGGTTAAAGTATAGCCTAGAAGAAGAGAGCCACGGAAGCTTTATTGACGGACGCGCCGGAAGAATAATCGTTAAAGATGAAAAAATAGGCTTGATAGGTGAGATACATCCGCAGGTTCTCCAAAATTGGGGTTTAGAAAATCCTGCAGCAGCATTCGAAATCGACCTCAGTAAAATATGGCGGCATCTACAGCGCTAAGCGACATCTTCTTCGGTCAGATTATTAGAGTAAAGTTTATTTTGATTTTTCTATCTTTTGTATTCTTGGCTATGATATGAGCGTTAATCCCGCCGGAACCCCCGTTAAGGGGGCCCGCAGAGACGGGCTCGACTGAGGGGATAATGGTTGTCTTCGATGAGGGAGAGTTTACCCAGATGCGGGACACGGCGGGCGTGGGCGCAA
>CAYSKG010000014.1:0-2768 GCA_964431725.1 uncultured Candidatus Bathyarchaeia archaeon
TAATGTAAGAGAGTACTCCACCTATTGAAGTGAATATCATCATAGCTGTTGACGTTCCAATCGCCTGATGAATTCTAAACTTTAATATGACAACCATTACGGGAACCATGAGTACCCCGCCTCACTATGCCCATAATGGATGAGACGGATAAGAAACTAATATCTTTGCTTCAAGAGAACGGTCGAACCCCGTTAATCAAGATTGGAAAAAGCCTTGGGCTTTCACATGTTAGTATTAGAAAAAGGTTAAAAAGGCTTTATAATAATAACTTGATTAAGGTTACTGCTGGTATCAATGTGGAGAAACTGGGATTCCGTATTGCCACAGTAAATGCTGAGGTAGAGGGGCATGAACGCCTAGCGGAACTGCTAGAAAGGTTTTCGAAATGTCCAAGAATAATTTTCATGACAACTACTACTGGTGCTTACAACTTGATGACCATAATGATAGCGGAAGATGTGGATACATTAAATGCCATAATAGAGGTCTGTTCTGTACGGACACAAACAGGAATAAGACGTTCAGAGGTAACAATTGGTGAGCCTCCCACCGTTCCTAAGTATCTGCCAATAAAAATCATAGCAGAAAAGACTTTAGAAGATGCTCCTTGCGGTGTAAACTGCGGAAAATGCATAAGGTATAAACAAAAAAGTGTTTAGGCTGCCCAGCGACGAGATATTATCGCGGCCCATTATGAACGTAGATATTCAGATAAACCTTGATTGTTCAAGAAAAGAAGGTGTTTGAGAATTGAGATATCCGAATAAATCAAGGAGATTAGCCAGCTAGCGGGGAAACACCCCCTTTTATTTGTTGTTAAACTAAAGGCAAATGATCAGCATGTATATAAAGCAGACTTCAATTGTTTATCAAGATAATCTTTTAAAACTCGATTTTTCAAGGATTTTAAATTAAATAAGAGAAATAATGGATAAATTCATCATTTAAAAATCTAATTTTCTGAAATTATAAATAAATTTAATTAACTTAAAAAGTAAAATAAGAATTTAGTTAGATCTAATAATTAGGGAGGTTGGTGACTGTTTTGAGAAAAATGAAGAAATTGATTAATGATCCGTTTCAGGTGACTGTTGAATCAATCGAGGGATACGTAAAAGCCTATTCTCATATTGTGAAACAGATAGGACCCCACGTTATTGCACGGAAAGATGCGCCTGTAAAGGGGAAAGTCGGAATAGTTGTTGGAGGCGGAAGCGGGCATGAACCCCTATTCATTGGATGGGTTGGATATGGAATGGCTGACAGCGCTGTCTTAGGGGAGATCTTTGCCGCTCCTGCCCCACCATTAATTATGGAGGCTACGAGAGCCGCAAATGGTGGAAGAGGTATATTGTATATTTACGGCAATTACGCGGGTGACAATATGAATTTTGGCATAGCTGCAGAGATGGCTGCTGCTGAGGGAATAGAAACCGAGACTGTTAGAGTATGGGATGATATCGCCTCAGCGCCGCCTGAAAGAGCTAATGAACGGAGAGGCTTAGCTGGCGACCTTTTTGTGATAAAGGTTGCAGGAGCCATGGCTGAAACCTTCGCTCCCCTCTCTGAGGTTAAGAGAGTAGCGGAGAAAGCTAGGGATAACTGTAGAACTTTTGCTGTTGCTCTCTCCCCAGCCACTATTCCAGCAACTGGTCAGCCAACCTTCACAATAGGTGATGATGAAATGTACTTCGGAATCGGCGGTCATGGGGAGAAAGGAGTAAAGAAGACAAAACTTTTAACCGCTGATGAAACCGCTGAGATTTTAGTTGAAGCAATAGTCAAAGATTTACCCTTTAAGAGCGGAGATGAAGTTAACGTTATCATAAACGGCTATGGCTCCACTACGCTTCTTGAGTTAAACATAATGAACCGTAAAGTTCATCAACTGCTCACTGACATGGGAATTAAAATTCATCGAACCGAAATCGGAAACTTTCTTACAACACAAGAAATGGCCGGATGCTCCGTCACTTTAATGCGTCTAGACGAAGAACTGAAGAAACTTTACGACGCGCCATGTTATACCCCTACATTTAAGAAATGTCCGGATCTCTTAAAAAAGATTGAACCTAAAAAATAAAACTTTGGGTAATGTCCCATGAAGCAGAGCATAAATTTCATGGAAATGAAGAAAATCCTCACCGCTATTGCAGATAAAATTATGAGTGAAAAAGAATATTTGACTCAGCTCGACGCTGCTTGCGGTGACGGAGACATTGGAGTAGGTATGCACATAGGTTTCAAGAAAGCAAAAGATAACTTAGAAAAAGAAGAAAGCAATGATATAGGTCATCTTCTGACGACCGTTGGCTCAGCAATTCTCTCTTCAGTTGGAGGAGCTTCAGGACCTTTATTTGGGACTCTTTTTCTTCAGGCAGGAAGAGTGGTAAAAGGAAAAAAAGAATTAACCCTAAAGGATTTTGCATCTATGTTTGAGGCTTCGTTGGATAGAATTAAAGCTCTTGGAGGAGCAAAAGTAGGTGACAAAACCCTAGTTGACGCTCTTGAACCAGCTGTAATAGCCCTTAAAGAAGCGGTTTCCGAGAATATAAATTTAAAAGAGGCTCTAGAGAAAGCAGCTAAAGAGGCAAAGCGTGGCGCTGAATCAACCAAGAACTTAGTTGCACAGCGTGGTAAAGCGAGATATCTGGGAGAAAAATCCATCGGTCACGTCGATCCGGGAGCGGTAATCGTGCAATTTATATTTGAAACAATTGCCCAGACAATCTCTTCCTCCGATTAACTGAGATCATCTTGACAATTT
>CAYSKG010000014.1:2778-12994 GCA_964431725.1 uncultured Candidatus Bathyarchaeia archaeon
AAGACAACTATTTTTCTAAGATTTATGGAGAGAATCACATGAATGCGCGAGAACGTTTCGTTAATTATATGCATTTCAGGAAGGTTGACAGAGTTCCCTTTTATGAATGGTTTCCATGCTGGGGAGAAACTCTTCTTAGATGGTATGAGGAAGGCCTGCCTAAGAAACCTAGGATGTATAATCTATTCCTTGCAGATAGTGGATTTACACTAAACTGGGCTTTACCTACAAGCGGTTTTGCGCCTCTGCAGGACCTTACGGAATACTTTGGATTTGACGAGAGGGTAACTGTTCCAATAGATTTAGGTCCGATACCTAGATTTGTAGAAAGGGTGCTTGAGGAAAGAGAGGATTACGTCATAGAGATCGATAGCGCGGGAGTGAAGAGAAAAAACCCAAAATCTGCTACTTCAATGCCACAGTTTCTGGAGTTTCCAGTGAAAGACGAAAATGATTTCGAGAAAATAAAGAAACGATATGATCCACATGACATACGAAGATACCCGAAAAATTGGAGTGAAGAATTAATCGAATACTATAATAATCTTGAGGTTCCTGTTGGTGTTTCAATGGCTGGTTTTTTTGGTACAGCGAGAAATCTTATGGGTCTGGAACGTCTTCTTATATCCTTCTATAAGAAACCAAAACTCGTTAAAAGTATAATGGATTTCTGGGCAGATTTTCTAATTGAGACGTTTAGAAAGGTTGCGGAGGAGATTAAGCTAGATTACGTAAGTTTTTGGGAGGACTTAGCCTATAAAAAAGGTCCTTTAGTTTCCCCACGGCTCTTTCGAGAATTTATGCTTCCAAATTATCAGAAGGTCACCAGTTTCTTTAGGAAATATGGTGTTGACATATTTATGGTGGATACCGACGGAAATATGAATGCTTTAATACCATTATTTCTAGAGGGTGGAGTGAATTGTCTATTTCCTTTGGAGGTTGCGGCGGGGGTAAATGCTGTTGAATTACGGAAAAAATATGGAAAAAAATTGTTATTGATTGGGAATATTGATAAGGGTGCGCTTATAAAAGGAAAAGAGCATATCAAACAGGAAGTTAGTTCCAAAGTACCGCTACTGGTTAAAGAAGGCGGATACATTCCCAGCGTTGATCATCTCGTTCCACCAGATGTTTCATTCGAAAACTACTCCTACTATATTAGTTTGCTTAAAAAATATCTGGGAATAGAAGATTAATTCATAAATATTCAATCACACGGACATATAATAGCCGCAAGCTGGTTCTTTAAAGAAATAAAGAATACACAAATCCAAGATATTTTTCTTTTTCGCAATATAAGTTTCTTAGCGTTTATAAAAGCCATAGCTTTCTTTCCATATTTTTGAATCTTTTCACGATAACAGCTAGTTAATCATTTCTATAAGAGCCTTTTCATTAAGAAATCCAAAAAACCTTGCACGTCTACATCCACCGCTACTTTCATGTTAGGTTTTAAATTTGTTTTAGGTATAGTTCGAAGTATGCCATCTATCGTTTCTAATTCAATATGCATTTCTTTGAATGTTAAAAACCTTGGATCTATAATTGCGGAAAGCGCGAGAGGATCATGCATTGCAGTAACATATTTATATCCAAAAATTTCTTCGCTGTATTCGCCTATGAGAGAAAGCCAGACTTCAAGCATATCTGCCAAGGCATTAGCTAGAGGAGTTTTTGCATTACGTAGCCTCTGAAGATAATTTCTTCCTATAAGAACGCGCCATGTGACGTCCATAACAACCATTTTTGTTGGAATCCCTGATCTTAGAACAATTTTAGTTGCTTCTGGATCAGAATTCAGATTTGTTTCCAATCTTGGAGAAATTGTCTTGCCTTTTATGATCGGTGGATTGATAGCTCCCCCCATTAAAACATATTCTGAAATCTTCTTTACTATTTTAGGCTCTTTTATTATGGCAGCTGCAAAGTTAGTTAGCGGACCGATAGTCACCATAATCACATCATCAGATTCCATTATGTTTTCTATAATCAGATCAACAGCCGATTTTTCATGAATCTTCAAATTAACATCGCTTTCTTCTAGAAAATCCTTCCCCTCAAAACCATTCATCCGTGCTTCCACTCCAGGGGTAAGCGGTTTTTCTAATCCCTTAGCCACGGGGATATCTTCTCGCCCGGCAAGATTAAGCAATTTTCTTGCAATTCTAGCTCTTAAATCAACATCGCCCCAAACTACAGTAACAGCCTTAACATTAAGCTCGGGCGACCTAGCAGCAAGAGCTACAGCAAAAGCATCATCTACATCCGTTCCAATATCTGTGTCAAGTATAATCTCTTTAGTCACTTCTTCATTCTCTCCTAGGTATTAAAGGCTGAAAATTTAATCAGCCTTTGTTTCTCACTATCAAAAAGATAATTTCTAGTGATTAATTAAAAAATTTAACCGCGTGAAGATGGAAAAATTATTTAAATCATGCTGGACGTAAGAAGAGCGTATGGCAAATATTCCATTAGATAAGCAACAAAAGTTAGAGAAAAGAGATGATGGATGATGGCGATTAAAGCAGCTAAAAAGGGTTCGATAACAATAGATGTAAAAGATGTTCTAGGACGAATAAGCCCCTATATCTATGGTTATTTCATTGAAAACCTTGCCAATATTGTATATGGAGGAATCTGGGCTGAGATTTTGCGAAACCGAAAATTCGGGGTTCCAGATTTTAACAATGATGGTTTGTCAGACCCTTGGGAACCTATTGGCAAGGATGAGTATATAGAATATTTTCACGATCCTGAAGTATTCTATAGCGGGGAATATTCACAGAAGATGGTCATCAAATCAAGTGACGGGAAAGAAAGGGGAATAGCGCAGTCACGTATCTCGGTGATTAAGGGAAGAAAATATACGGCTTACCTCTATTTGAAGCAGAATGATTTCAATGGAACAGTTACAATAGCCCTAGGAAAGAATGAGAAGAAAATTTACGCTTCCCAAAGCATAAGCAAAGTTTCACCTGAATGGGAGAAGTATACAGTAAACCTCATTCCAAATAAAACCGATGCAAACTGCAAATTCATGATATTATTCAACGGAGCTGGAACTATATGGATTGATGCAGTCTCTCTCATGCCTATGGAAAATGATGAAGGATTACGGAAGGATGTCATCGCCCTCGTTAAGGAAGTTGACCCACCAGTGTTAAAGTGGCCCGGAGGCTGCTTCGCCGACGGCTATCACTGGAAAGATGGTGTAGGGCCGAGAGATCAGAGACCAGTGAAACTTGACCCAGCTTGGAAATGTTGGGAAACAAATGATTTCGGAACCAATGAATTCATCCATTTCTGCAAGGCTGTTGGCGCCGAGCCCTACTTATGCCTAAATTTTGGATCAGGTACAGTTGAAGAGGCAGCCGAGTGGGTTAAGTACTGCAATAGTGCTTCCTATAAGATAAAATATTGGGCAGTTGGCAATGAAATTTGTTACCCCACGGAGATAGGGCATACGGATGCTGTGACTTATGCGAGAAAGCTTGTGGATTACTGTAAAGTCTTAAAGAGTTTAGACCCTGAGATTAAAGTATCAGCTGTAGGATGCCTAAAAAGCTGGCCTAGGGACGCTATGATTGAGACTGGAATACCGCTCCCAAAAGAAGTCACTAATCTTTTTGCCATGTTGGCTGATTGGAACGAAAGAGTTCTTGAGATTGCAGGCGACTGGTTTGATTTTCTTAGTGTTCATTGGTATGTGCCATTAATTAACCCAGTTGAGATAAAACAACTAGACAAAGACAGAATTTATCATGCAATTGTCGCAGCGCCTCAAGACCTAGAAAGAATGTTAAAAGAGACTGTGACAACGATCGACAAAGTTATGGAAGGAAGGAAAGATATAAAAATCATTATAGACGAATGGGGTATGAACCTGATTTCATCTGATCAAGAAAAAACCCGAGATTTGCTGTCCAAGATGGTATTGGACGGTTCTATAGATAAGCTCAGAACAGAGTTCACTTTAAGGGACGCCTTATTCGCTGCGGGGGTATTAAATGTTCTACAAAGACTATGCAAGCATATTTTTATGGCGAACTTCTCCACTCTCGTAAATGTAATGGGGTTAATACTTGTCGACCAGACTCAAGCAATTCCAAGCGCATTGCATCCGGTCTTTAAGGTTTACACCAAACATTCAGGTGAAATCGCGGTCAGAGCTACTGTGGAGTCACCTTCTTTTAATGTACCTCGAACTGGAACTGTACCATCACTCAAAAATGTTCCCTATATAGACTGTTCAGCATCACTGAGTAGGGACAAAAGGAATCTTTATATTCACATAGTGAATAGACATCCTTCAGAAGATATAGTTTGCCATATACGTTTACTTGGGTGTTCTCCAAGTGAGGAAGTGAGGATATGGGAAATTAATGCGCAAAATGTTTCTTCAAAAAACAATTTTAAAAACCCGAACGCTGTTAGGATTTCAGAAAGCGTAATAAGAAGAGGAGCAAATGATTTCGAGTATAGATTTCCGGCTCATTCAATCACATCGATGATGATTCAGCTTCATTGAAGTCTACTACAGCAGCATTCTCCCAATTACTGTTCTAGGTGTAACTAAGGAAGAATTGATAGTGAGTTTAGTAGCTAGTGGTGGAAATGCCTTTCCTTTTTATTTCCTCATCCTCTTCTGCCTTCTTGTGATATAGTCGAGAATGAGAGAAATCTATAAAGATTCGATATTCCTCCGCAGTCTGCCTAAGTAAGCTTGCTTTATATGGCACCCCTCTTGCCTTACCCCTTAGCTAATAGAATTTATAAACGAACCGCTCCTTAGAGTATCTATAATATAATAATATAAAGTAAGCAAGTCTGTTTGAACCGCACTGAAGAAAAAATAACAATCGTTTATTTAATAACAATGATGCGGGAACCATAGGGTGGAAGAACTAGCTCAAATTTCTTCAAGTTCTCTCCTTTAAGTATAAATGTTTCATCATTAAGCTCATCATGTAAAATATATTCTTTCCCTGGGTTTAATCCCAACTCGTCAATCGGTATGCTCAAGTTGCTCCGAGCGGTTTCTGAGCCAAAGTTCAATGCCACAATAACATAATTATCTTCATAGTTCCGGAGGAACGCGATGATGTTATCCCCTCCAGACCAGACGTTGCTTATATTTCCGTATCGTAAAGCCTTATTCTCAGATCGGATCTTCAAGACTTTTATATAGAAGCTGAGAAGATCTTTATCACCTTCCTCCCAGTTAACTACTCCTCTGCCTCCTTCTTCAGGCCTCGTTTTTGCCCCTATTTCTTGCCCTGCATGAATCACTGGAACGCCGGGCATAGTGGCTATTAGTACGAAGAGAGGTCTATGCTGGTTTGGGAAAACCTGGGACACCCTCGCCGTGTCATGGTTCTCGATGAAGTTAGCTCTTAGACGATTGTATAGAATGCGCTGATTCAAAACAAAGTTAACGAACTCCTCTGAAGTAGCGCGATTATGAGCTATCTTGTTCAGCATGGTCTCTGTGTAGCTTTGCTCCCATCCAGGCTCAATGAACGGTTTGCCAATGTTATAGTATCCAACCTCACTTAGAAAGCCGCAAAATGCATAGTTATAAGAGATCTCACACATCTCATCGAATAACGGCTCAGCTTCCGTCGGTACATCACCCCAATACATGGTTGGACCTGAAACTTCAGCGCATAAGATTGCGTAGGGTTTCACATTTGTTATCGCCGACTTCACTGACCTCAGAAGGTTGAGGCGGCTGTGATCCCCTGAAACCTTCTTAGGATCATAATTGTTCAATGGCGAGTCTATTCTCCAACCATCTATATCGAATTCTTTAACATAGTATTTGGCGACTTCTGTGAAGTAGTCTATAACCTCAGGGTTTGCGCAGTCTATAGCCCAGCCCCAATCGGTGAAGGGGAAGTATCTCTGCATCTCACCATTATCGCCGCGTAGTATCCAGTCGGGATGATTCGTGAAGATGTAGCTGCCTTCCGGTGTTAGGGAAGTAACGAGATCAAGAATTATTCTTATTCCGTGTTTATGAGCGGTTTTCACTAGCTCTTTCAGATCAGAGGCATCCCCATACCTTGGGTTTATCTTATAATAATCAAGAATCAAATATTGAGATATGCACTCCCAGATGGGTAGTAAATAGATAGTTTTAACCCCTAGTCTCTCTAGATATGGAATCATCTTAGTTAGGTCGCTAAACTTATGGTTTGGGAAGTACTCGAGGTTCACTTCGTAGATTGCTCCATCAATAAGCCAGGAATAAGCCCCTCCTGGGAATAGCAACTCTACGGTTACACAATCACGGTTCGGTTTGAAAGTAATCTTTAGAACTCCGCTCTTCTCATCTCTCTCAATTCTTGAGATATTACCTCCAACCACATTTACCGCCTCTTCCGTTCTTTCTGCAAGGTAGACTGCGATCTGAACCTCCTTATTAATCTTAGCATATAGATTTATTTTTAAGGTTTGGGTTTGTCTGTCCCATGTTTCCTCTTGTAGCACAGCCCACTTCGCGGCTAGAAACCTCGGGTTAGCGGTACACTTCGAGATTTCTAGTAGGATTGGTTCGTCTCTCTTGAGTGTTAAATTTGTCCTAATGATTCCATTCTCATCGGCTGAGGCTACCGCTAAGAAGCTCATCTCCGCCCAGTTGTAGATTATGTATTTGTCTGAGAAGCTTTCCTCAAAATTTCTCAGGTTGAAGCTGACAGGTCCATTGAAGCCCTGAACTTTATTTGTTAAGATAAACTTGTATTGACCGCCTATATTTTCTATCCAGTATTCACCCATTTCATCGTGGGGGATGGAATAATAATCGTAGAGGTTTCTCATGAATTGGAGGATGGTTTTAAAGGTTATTGGATCCGGTTGGAATATGCCCCAAGGTTCTCCCAGCCTAGAGAACCAGAAGACTGTCTTATTTCTGTAACCGACAACTCCAATCTTCGGATTCGAATCCAGACGCCCAATTATCTTATAATCCTCATCCTCATAATCAAAGATAGGTATGTAATAAATATTATTGCTATCAACCCTTTTTCCCTCAATTCCCCGAATTAAGCCGCTTTCATCCTCTGCGACAAAACTCCACGACTCTCCCGAGTCAACTTTATATTCCTGAAGGGGCTGAGAGACCCCTAAGAGACGTTGGAGATATGTCATATTATAATTTCCATACTTGTCGAAAACAGCTGTTCTACCAGCTATGAATAGGCCGCCGCCATTATCCCTATATTTCACCAATATATCGGTTAGCTCATCTGATATTCTGAACAGGCTGATCAGGGCAACAGCAGAGTAATTGTTGAGTATAGAAGGGTCAGCGATTATATCATGCTCGGTTAATACATCAAATTCTAAACCAGCATCAGCAAGCATCTCTCCAACCCCTACTAAATCAAGAGCTTTATAACCAGTCCATTCACCCTTCCTTTGATAATCCATCGAGAGAAGAACTGGAGAGTCTATTAAGGCGAATCTGTCTCTTCTAGGCTTATTTAGGGGGAGACTTTGGGACAGATACCAGCACTTCGCTATCTCTTCTCTTTCAACCTCACTCCATGGAGTTTGGGATTTTCCCTCCCTCCCTTCAACCCATCCGATTCCGGAGCCTAAGGCGGAAGCAAAATAGATGAAGCTATCTATTATCCAAAGTTCGTCATCGACTCCGAAATCCTCGAAGAATGGTGATATGATCTTTCCTCTGCTGTGGGCATATTTGATTAACGCGTAAAGGAAGCTCCATCTAACATGAAACCACGATCCTTGATTAATTGGAGGGTTAAGGATGACGCCATCAATGTAAGGTGCATTAATGACATCGTAATAATCAAAGGCGGCAACGGCAGGCCAGCATACACCCTGTTTCTCAGTTAGACCTCCCCAAAATGGGAAGAGAGCCATAGTTAATACTATGTGATTTGGGTCTAGCTGTTTGTAAAGTCTGCCGAAGTGTTCTCTATTGGCCTTCTTTTGTTCAAGTCTGAAGAGCTGCCAATCATAGAACTGTCTACGGTTATCTCCGCCTGAATTGACAGCGGCGATTGTTGGGTCCGTGGGTGATAGTGGTTGAGGAATCTCTGCGTTTTCAAAGGTCACCGTGTTGTTTTTCCAAGCTTTCCTCAGAGCTAAAACATTATTGTCATAAACACGCCTCAGCCAGCTTCTGAATTGCATTCTTGAGAAGTTTGAGTAATCATACCAGCCTCTCACCTCATAAAGGTTACCGCCTGGATAGTTATTCTCGGCTGAAGAACCAACCGCTAAAGCCCAGCCTAAAAGAGCCGGATGCTTCTTATATCTATTTATAAGGGCTGTGAGCACCTGATCAACATATTTCCAATGTGCTTCAGTAGCGTTAAAGCATATCATGAGTTGAGATCCTATCCCTGATTTCTGCCCCTCGTTGCTCACTTGAACATATTTGTCTCCATACTTCTTATACCACCATTCGGGGGCATAATCAAACCAGAAATGCGGAATGACGTAGACTCCCTTTTCAGCTGCATAATCGAAAAACTCATCCAGCGGCGTCCAGTTTATCCAATCAGCTGCATTCTCGGGGAGACCAGTTTTATGAGCATCCATGAGGGGCCAGAAAAGCCATAAGCAGACATAAGTGAAACCGTTATTCGATAGGTAATCTATACGTTCCTTCCAAATTGTGGAGGTGCAAACATAGGGTGAAAAGCTGGGGTAGAGCTGAAAACCTATAAAGGGTATAGGTGTACTGTCATTTATCACCAACCGAGGTATTCCATTAATGATTTTAACCGAACTCTTTACCGAGTGAATTAGAGGACTTCTTAGAACATGCGGCTCTTCAGGCTTAGAAAATGGGATTCTCTTTTCTGAGAAAAAAGAGATCACTCCTACAGCTAGAAGTACTATGATAGATATTGTGATTATTAATTTTCTAACATTTCTCATCTTCGAACCCTTATCATTACCCTTTTAAGTTTCTTAGTCATCTTTATATAGTGGGGCTAATCCATGAGAAGTATTGAAATTGTTGGATACTTAATGCTTTCTGCAGGAGCGTTACTTTTAATAATCACATTCTATTTCGCCTACCTTTTTCTCTGCAGTAATGGAAGCGACATAATATCTTCAGATATAATTCAAGTTTTCGGGCAGGCTTTGGCACCGCTTATAAGTGCATGTATCCGCGTAATGTTTCTGGGAATAATGGGATGGATTGGATCGATACTAACGGCCCGTGGAATCACGTTGCTGAAGGAAATCTAGCGTAAGCGCTTAAGAAGAGAAGGGGATTTTCATGAGGGTTTCTGTTAAAGCACTATCTATCGCAAGCACAATTATATGGTTTTTCTTCATAGCGTTTAGTGTATCTTTAGCCTATTCTGCTAGCGCCATTAAAATTGAGATCAGTGAAACTAAAATCCGTCTAGATAGTGAGAAACTAAAGTTATTCCTAGATTTTCAAGTATTGATTGATAATAATGGTTTTTATGATTTAAATAACGTGGAAATTAAAGCAACACTATATGACTGGCATGGATCATTTTTAGTCGAAAATAAAACGTTCGTGAGAATAATTCCATATGGATCAAAAGTTCTCCTTACACTAGAACTCATGGTGGATCTTTCAGATATATTTGAATTGGTTGTAGGCTCCAATAACCCGCTACTATTGAAGTATGAGGCGAGAATAAACTATGCTAGTATATTACCAGTTAAGGTTTATGGGAGCGTTGAAATTATGCTCCAGAGTGGTGAAATATGAAAGTGGATGGTAAGAGCATTTTGCTGAGGATACTCGCAGGTTTCGGGTACACGGCAGCTTTAGTATTAGGCTATTTTATCTTTAACATACTTTTGTTTCAAGCGATACCCCCTGTTTGGGGTTACATGAACCAGTCTTTAATTAACCTGTTCGTGATAGTCTTAGCGGGATTCACATTTGCTTCAGGCTTTCTTCGGGGAACAATATTCAAGTATTTTGTTGAAGGCGGTAGGGATCTCTTCATAATAGGGTTAATTGTTTACGCTATTAGCAAAGGGCCTCTTAGTTTAACAGTTCAGAATATACGTGTTGAGATAGATGCAACATTTATACTTACGCTCTTTCTACTTGCAACAAGCATCGACTTGGCACGGACTATGCTATCCGCCCTAAACTATTTAGTCGAGAAAGAAAAACTTTAGTTAAGCCTTATTTTATTTCAATAAGTGCAAAAGGAACAGTTAGATTTGTACCTTA
>CAYSKG010000014.1:13094-29213 GCA_964431725.1 uncultured Candidatus Bathyarchaeia archaeon
TTAAGCCTTATTTTATTTCAATAAGTGCAAAAGGAACAGTTAGATTTGTACCTTAACATAAAATTTATGAAAAGTTTCAAGAAGATAATCATAATTTACTTCTAGATGTAAGAGTAAATAGATTCTTCAAAAATCTTAAGTGGAATAATGTGATATGATCATGAGAGCCTATAAAAACCTAAGTTTTCTGCTGGTTTCCTCCTTTTTCATGCAGATGCTTACGGGAGTTGTCGGAATATCTGTTCCCATATACGCCGCAAATATGGGCGCATCGCCGATGCTTTTAGGGGTCATAGGAGCCACTGGAGGATTAATTTATTCATTTATGCCTTTTGTCTCTGGAATTCTCTCAGATAAATTCAAAAGAAAGATCTTCATTTTCACCTCAACTTTCCTCTATGGTTCCTCATGTATCTTCTATATGTTCGCTGAAAACCCCTATATGCTTATTCCAATAAAAGCATTCGAATGGTTTTCGGTAGCCCTCTTCTGGCCATCAGCAGAAGCCCTGCTAACAGAAGTTAATGAAAGCGAACTTGAAGAAATTCTCAGAAAATTTAATCTCTCTTGGGGTTCAGCGGTGATTATAGGTCCAATGATTGGGGGTTCATTAATAAGTACTTTGGGAATCCAGATGAAAGCTCCTTTCCTTTTATCTTCGGTTATTTCTTTTTCGCTGTCTCTTTTATCAATAGTGATGATTCGAGAACCGCCGAAAAGTAGAAGAGACCGCGAAGATCATGCCTCCAAATTAGATGAGAAGAATATAAACCATACTCTCACAGCTATTGCATCCATATTTCTTTTCGCTTTAGTTGGCGGTATAGTGATCAGTCTTTTTCCGGCATATGCAGTAAATTTAGGTATACAAGCCTACGAAATAGGTTTGATATTACTTATTAACGGATTATTTAGGCTAGTAGCTTTCTTTGAAGCCTATAACATTGAGAGTCGAATTGGAAAAACCTACACTTTCATTACAGGATCTTTGATACTCTCTCTGGCATCAGCGATGGTTGTTGTTAGCTCTACAACCCCCACTTTTTCTATGTCGCTTTCTCTCCTAGGCTTTGGAATGGGAATGCTTTATGCTGCTTCGATAAAGGTAATTTTTAAAAGCTGGAGTTCCTCAAGAGGTTACGCAGCGGGTATTCTTGAGAGCCTCATAGGAGTAGGATACTTTCTAGGTCCGTTAGCTGGAGGGGTTGTAGCTGAATATTTTCAAAGTGCTCCGTACATCTTATGCTCGCTTGTAAGTATAGCCATAGGTCTATCTCAAATTATTTACAGAAGAAGGGTAAAGAAGGAAAACTCTTAAATTGCATTATTTATCTCTGGAGCTTTTGGATAAGACCCTAAAATTTTAACGAAAAGAGCATTGGATTTTAGTCCTTCTAAGGCTTCAGCGCATCTAGGTTCAGATCTATGTCCTTCAAAATCTAGGTAAAAGTTGTATTCCCAAGGTTTTTGTCTAGTGGGTCTAGATTCGATTTTGGTGAGGTTTATCCCTCTCAGAGCAAACTCCCCTAAGGCTCTATAAAGTGCCCCTGGAACATGTCTTGTTGAAAAGATTATTGAGGTTTTATCGTTTCCAGTCGGCGGCGCATCAAATTTGGAAAGAACAAAGAAGCGCGTATAATTATTCGGATTGTCAGCTATACCCTTTGCAAGAACCTCCATATTGTAAATTTTTGCAGCTCTCTCACTTGCAATTGCGGCGGCATCAATAATTTTTTGCTCCTTAATCATTTTTACGCTTCCTGCAGTATCATACGTGGAAATTAGCTCACAGTTTAGTTGCTCAAGAAAATTTCTGCATTGACCTAGAGCTTGAGGGTGAGAGAAGATAACTTTTATTTCATTTAATTTAACACCTGGATTCGCTATTAAACAATGAACGATTTTTAGAACTATTTCACCACGGACTTTTAAATCATACTTTAAAAATAGATCGTAAACTTGTGTTACGCTTCCCTCAATAGAGTTTTCTATAGGAACAACTCCAAAGTCGGTCTTTCCTTTCTCAACATTTTCAAATACATCTGAGAATCGTTTACATGGAATCGGTTGAGCTGAAGATCCAAAATATTCGTAAACTGCGCTTTCACTATATGCGCCAACTTCACCCTGAAAAGCAACTTTCACTTTTTCTCTAGATTCTTCGTTTTTCTTAATTGTTATATACATTTCCTTTTCCCTTAAATGTTTCCTTTTCAATTATATGAATCAATTTGTTGAAACCAGTGCTATTTACTACTTTAATAACAGTTCACTCACCTAACATATAAATAAACATTTTGACTTTGATATCTCTGTTTAACAGAAGGTGAAAAATATTGCGGAAGATCCCTGTAGCTATGGCCACCCAGCATGCTGACTCAGCAAGCAAACGAGTTACGGTGAAGGAAGAAGTTGATGAAGCCATCTCCTCCTTTAAAAAAGAAGAGTATGGCTGCGACGAATACCTTGTTGATTATATGGGTAAGCTGACACCCTACCATCAAATTGGTCAAATAGTTAAAAAAGTAATTGAAGAAACAAACTTTAAACCCGGTATAGATGTTTTCGTAACGCCTAGGATGGTTAGTTCCTTTGAGGAGGAGCCTTTTAGGCAGCTTATGACGATGCTTGCGATTGGAGAAGGTATAAAATATTGCATGGATAGTTTCGGCGAGCAAGGAATAATAGAGGTTATTCAAGCCACCGTTACAACAACTGAGGAACTGAGAAACTGTAAGATGCGCATAGAGGATTTACTTAGACTCATAGGTAAATATCTTAAATTTAGCGTCGAAAAGATTGAGATGCGTATCATACCGCTTATGGGAGGCATGGCTGAACATCTATCAATGGAGAAAATGTTATCTCTCTTTGTTAAGGATTTAGGTGTAAAAGATTACATGAGGGTTTTCATAGGAAAATCTGAAGCAGCCTTACTGTATGGGCATATGGCCTCTACTCTCTCTTGTAAAATAGCTATCTCAGATTGTAAGAGATTTGAAGACCAGCTGAATTTGAAGATTTATCCAATTTTAGGTTGCGGGGCTCTCCCATTTAGGGGTCACCTAACACTAGAAAACTCAGATAACTTTTTTGAGGAATATAGAGGCGTACAAACCTACACTATTCAATCAGGTTTAAGATATGATCACGGTCCCAAGAAAACAAGAATGCTTATAGAAAAAATTAAGGAGGCTGTTAATAAGCCGCCTATAGAATTTGATGAAGATGAAAGGCGAGAGATTGAAAGGATGATATTCATTTTCGCCAAAAATTATCTTTTTGAAATATCGGAGATAGCTGAAAAAATTTCCCTAATATCGGAATATGTGCCAAATCAGAGAGAGCGATTACTAGATGTCGAGGAGGTTGAATATTACCGCGAATTAAGGAATGTCGAGAGCATATTAAGATTATGTCCAGATAAGGAGGTTAAACGAAGCATACTTGGTTACGCATACACAGCCTTCTATAGACCTCCCCGATGGGTTAAATTTGTCGCTTCATGCTATACTTGTGGTTTACCTCCGGAGTTTATAGGTTTAGGAAGCGGTTTAAAAGAGATTAAGGAGATAATGGGTGAAGGTGCCGTCGAGAAAATATTGAGAGAGCTATATCCATCATTACAGGCCGATATAAAATTTATATCAAGATTTCTTAATAGGAATCTAAAAAGCAATCTTTTGCTGACTCCAAACATTTTAAAGAGTATAGATGAATTAGAAAATTTCATAGAGTTGGAGGAGCCGGATAGCAGCTACCTAATATTGAGTAGCTTAGCCTCCTCCTATATCAAAGATATGCTTACTGGTAAAGCCTCAAAAAGCAAAAAACTGGCAATTTTAATAGGGAAGGATACTGTCGCCGAATATCTTAATGGTTTAAGCCAAGATAACCTTAGTAAGATGATACTTGATCTTGGAAAGATGAGGAAATCGCTAGCATAAATTTAGAGGTGGAAAGAATGAGTAGTTGGTACATGACGAAGTTCCCTGGAAGAGTAAATTATTTTTCACCTAAATATCCAATGTTAATATCGATTGATACGAGAGATGAGCTTGTCGAGTACTGTAAAAAATTTGTGAAGTACGTTAGCAATGCCTATTTTAATGGCTTAAACATTAGGCTTTACACAAATATGGAGCACATATACGATTTTTGGTGTGATAACTGGTGGTTATGCTCACATACAGTAATGCCGCACGGTATAATATATACGATAGATGATGGAGGAAAAATCAACATTAGAGATTACTATGATGGTCCAATGCGAGATCCTGATATAAACGCTGGAGGCCTATATAATCCGGAAACAAAGACCGCTATAATACTCAATAATGACTATTACGGCCAGACTAAGCCTGTCGCTCTCGGAATAGCCGCAGATATACTTGAGGATCAATTTGGCATACTTTCAGTTCACGGAGCATCAGGTGCAATAGACGGAAAAGGCTTCCTTCTTATAGCGCCAACAAACACTGGAAAGACAACGCACTCTTATGGTCCGGCCATCTATCATCCCAAAGGCGAATTCCATCAAGATGACTGGATATTCGTAGAATTCGAAGACGGTAAAGCTATCGGTAAAGCATCTGAGAGACAATTTTACATGAGAACAAATTCCATCGAGAATTTTCCATGGCTCGAGCCAATATTTCGCACGCATAAACTGGAAAACGTTAAACCTGATGATCCACGCGAGAAATTTCTGCCCCCGGTGCCAAGAGTTATGATAGATCCTAGAGAAATATTGAGTCGGGAAAAAGTTGTGAATGAAATTAGGATACAGAAGACTTTTCTGCTACAGAGGGATCCTAAATCGAATGTTGTGGCTTCCTCCCTTGAACCGGAAGAGGCTGTGGAGATCCTTATGAATGCGCCTGAGCAATGGTACAATAATTATCTAATAACCTATGGGGATAGAAAAGAACGTAGAAGAGCTGAGCTCTTTAGAAAACTTTTTGAGATAGCCGAGCCATATTTGATCAATATAGTTGCTAAAGTTGAAGATGTGAGAAAAATTATCATAAAAATAACGACAAGCGAATGAATCAGATCATTTCAACTTCATATATCGAAAAAGCATGAAACATTAACAAAAAGGTTAAATCTAGCTATGTAATTAGCATAGCCGTAAGTTGGGGTGTTATTAATTGGCATACAAGTATATGGCTGAAGCCTGGAGAAAACCCAGCGAATCATATGTGAAGGAGATCATGCGGGAGAGAGTTATAGTGTGGCGTAGGCAACCAGCAATATACAGAATCGATAAGCCTACGCGTATTGATAGAGCTAGAAGACTTGGATATAAGGATAAGCCGGGCTACATTGTTGTGCGAGTTAGGGTGAGAAGAGGAGGGCTTAGAAAACCAAGACCAAGAGCTGGAAGAAGACAGAAGCGTATGGGGGTCAGAAAGTATAAGCCAGCTAAGAGTTTAAGGTTGATAGCGGAGGAGAGAGCTGCAAGAAGATTTCCGAATCTCGAGGTTCTCAATTCATATTGGGTTTGGGAGGATGGGCGCTATAAATGGTTCGAGGTCATAATGGTGGATCGAACACTTCTACCAGAACTCAAATTAGGTAAAGGTAGGGGTAGGGTCTTTAGAGGATTAACAAGCGCTGGAAGAAAGGTTCGAGGCTTACTCGCTAAATAAGAAGGAAAACATAAATTTTAATCAAAATGAATTCTGAAGAAAATTTATTTTAAAATAGGAAAACAGCTGCGGCTATAACCGTTGTCCACAAACCATTTTTATCGCCTCTAGCTGATTGGCAAATATGCATTGTTTTAAAGATTTTGCCACTAGCTTTATATACCTTCTTTCTTTCATCCCATGCTGTTTCCAGATCAAATTCTATTCCAAGAGACGTAGCTAACATGGTTGCTGCAAGATCTTCAGCGTATTCACCGGTTTTTTGAGCGTCTTCGTCATGAAAATGGATTTCGGCTAAGTAGCCATATCCGTTATCATCCTTCGGCAAAGCCAGCCCAATTGCCGCTGAAATCAGCCGGTTAGGCTCATTAGTCTCATTTCGAGCCATAACAACATATGTAATCTGACCGGGTTTTAGGAGTTTTAGCCCTTCTTCTTTTGGAATTATCTTACATTTAGGTGGAAAGATGCTTGAAACGCATACAAGATTACATTTTTCTATTCCAGCCTCTCTCAGCGCAAGCTCAAAAGAGGCTAACCTATCCTTATGTACGCCGACACCTTTAGTGAAAAACATTTTAGTTGGAATCATGCTCATGAGTTTCATATGAATAATATTGCTTTTTAAATATCTTTCTATATTAGAAAGATCTAAAATACCCTAAAACTTATTTTTCAATTGAAATTGAAATCTAAAAATACGGTTTAAAGATTTGTACTAATTGGAAGGGAGGATTGATGGTGTTATGGAAAAGAAAAACTTTTCGAAATTCCAGTTTCTAAAAGCGAATGAAATCAGGCCAGAAGGCTGGGTTAAGGAACATTTGCTTATAGATGCGGATGGCTATCTACCAGCCGCTGAGAAGATTTGTGTTGATGTCCGTAGAGAACCCTTCTTCAAACGTATTTGGGTAGGTTGCGGGCCTGAAAAATCCGAAGAAGACAAGGAATTTCTAGGCATCCCTAGGTTCGGTGAATACATCGAGAGGTGTTTCAATTGGTGGCATGGTGAGTGTTGTGGTTGGTGGATAGACGCTATGGTACGGCTTGCATATCTAACCGAACGGGAGGATCTGAAGAGGCAGGTTACGCAATGGATGAATAAGCTCATAGAGACTCAAGGTGAAGATGGTTATATTGGTTTGTTCCCGGAGGGAGACCCCTATCGCTGGACAGATGGTTGTTCAGAGTTATGGCCGCAGTGCCATGTTTATCGTGCCATGCTAGCTTATCATGATTTTACTGAAAGACCGGATATTTGGACCTCTCTTCTGAGAGCGGCAACCCTTACAACAGAGCATTTCGACAACGGTAAGAGATGGGTAACGGAGGGAACTGATCTGCATGGTATGATGATGGTTGAACCAATGCTTGAGCTCTACTCCAGAACTGGCGATGCTAAGTTTCTGAATTTCGCTAGAAACATGGTTGAGTATAACATAGAATCCAACGAATATCTGCGGAACATGTGGAAAGGCGAACTTTCGGGCCACGGTGTTCATGTAATTGAACACCTCCGCATACCCGCCATGATCTACGCCTACACGGGAAACTCAGAATATTTGAAGGTTAGCATTGATTGTTGCAATATCATTCACGAAGAATTTCTCAATTCTAATGGAGCTCCCAAATCAGATGAACTTATTAATGGTGGCGCTGCACCTAATAAAGCCAGCGAATACTGTGATATTACAGAGTGGATGATAACATGTAGCCAAATGCTAGCTATCACGGGAGACGTTAAGTTCGCTGATTGGGCTGAAAAAGATGTTTTCAATGCAGCCATGGGCGCACGGAGACCTGATGGCAAAGGCATACAGTACTTCACTCTCCCCAATCAGGTTGAGGCGAGTATTGGTCGTTATACTTATCGTCCTGACCACTTCCCCTTCTGTTGTAACCCGCAGGCTGGAAGGTTAATGCCGTACTTCCTTGGAAGGAGTTGGATGCGCACAACAGATGGTAATGGAATTGCAGCGGCTTTTTATCTTCCATGCCGCGTGAAGACTTGGATTGGAAAGAATAAGTCTGAAGTGACAATCCGTGAGGAAACAAACTATCCCTTCGACGAAAATGTTCGGTTTATTATTGATACGGAAACACCAATCCAATTTGACCTTCTACTACGGATACCATGCTGGTGTGATAAGCCTAATGTAAAGATAAACGGCGAACCTTTTAAAGACGATTTGAAGCCCGGAAGCTTCGCAAGGATATCCCGCATATGGAGCCAAGGAGACATTGTAGAATTGCATCTGCCTATGCATGTAAAAGTGGAGAAAGACAAGTTTAACTTGGTATCTGTTACCCGTGGCCCCCTCGTCTATTCTTTAAAGATTCCTGCAGATGCTATAGACTTCGATCGGAAGCCTCTCGGCTTCAGTGCAAGGGCGTACGTTCCCTTCAAGGGAGCTAAATGGAAATATGCCCTAATCATAGATGAAGAGAACCCGGATAATTCATTTAAAGTTAAGAAAATTCATATGCCGGCAAACGTGTATCCTTGGGAAATTCCGCCAGTACAGCTGGAAGTCAAGGCTCAGGAAGTACCTGACTGGGGAACGACAAAAATTAAGATTGAGGACGATCAAATGGCTCCGGTCTCTCACATGATTCTTGAAAAAATCATGAAGCGGAAGTATTGGATGAATATCAAAGAGGTAAGAAAAAAGGAAATGAGCGAGGAGATGATGCTGTGCGATATACCTAAATCACCCGTTAATCCAAGCGGTAAAGTTTTAACCTTAACCCTTATACCCTACGGTTTTACGCAGCTTCGCATTACCAACTTTCCATACGTGAAACATTTTTCTCAGAAAGTAGAAGATGCAAGAGATTATCTATGACCTCAAATAATTAAGGGTTAGGTACTAGGAATCATCTTCTCACTCATTTTTTAGGTAAACCTAATAGGTCTCTTAAGAAATCGGAGAATCCGGATAAAAAGCATCTTTGTATTCTATTAGAATAAATAAATGCTCTTCTAGTTAAAGAACTAAATTTTTAAGTTTTCAGGATTATACTTTAAATATTCAAGATGTTACTCTTTTTTCTAAAAGAAAAAAGACAATGGAGGAAGAATTATTATGGTGATTAAGGCTGTAGTATATAGGAAGGGAGGGAAAAGGCGTTTCGGTAAGGGCTTTAGCAGAGAAGAACTGAGAGCTGTTGGCTTAAGCTTTAAGGAGGCATTAGCATTAAAGATTCCAATTGACAAAAGAAGAAAGACTTCTCATAAGGAAAACATTGAGACTTTAAAGAATTATCTCGCCCAATCTCCAAGAACACTTAATAAGGCTAAAAATATCCCTAAATGATCAAGCGAGTGATAACTATGAAAAGCAAGATATCCTATGTAAATCTTGGATTTTTTGCTCATGCAACTGAAGATCAAAATAAGGTTCTTATGGCAGTCAAAAACATTCTTCCACCTAAATATGCTGATAAAATATCTTTCACCAAAAAAAGCTTGAAGGGTGATTACGGAAACCCAATAATTTTCTTTAAGGCTCAAATAAAAGATCCAGAAATAGCTGAATCGCTATTATTCAATATTTCATCTCATCTATCTATTATCGATAAAGAAGACCTTCTTTCGCATCTAGACTTACACTTAAACAAGGGAAGTTTGTATATTAGACTTGACAAGCAGGAGGCTTTCAGAGGTAAATTTAGATTCTGTAGAGCTGATCCAATAAGGATTCAGATAAGATTCAAAACTTCAAAGATTGAAGAGATCCAAAAAATATGTAAAACTTTCGGTTTGTTGCCATGAAGAGAGTATTTGTGGACTTACATTTATGTCCACCTGTAAACCAAATCGAGAAAGTTAAAAAGCTAGTAGAGAAATCTGCTGAATTAGGATATAGTGTCGTAGGTTTAACTTTACCTATTAAAATAAAAGAGGGAAGTGTTGAAACCATAAAAAAGATATGTGAAGATCTAGGCTTAGATTTTGTTACGAGAATCGATTTAGCGCCTAAGAATGCTAAGGAACTTCTAAACATATTAAAGAAGGTTCGAAGAAGATTTGAAATTATTGCAGTTCAATGCAACACGAAAGGAGTTGCAATACAAGCTGCTAAGGATCGAAGAGTCGACTTACTTTTGTTTTCTATAGATGATCCTAAAAAGCATTTCTTCAGTATTTCAGTAGCCAAGCTTGCTTCTGAAAAAAATTCAGCTCTGGAAATCAATTTGGCACCGCTACTTTATTTAGAGGGGGCGCCAAGAATAAGACTTATGAAAATTCTTAGAAGAGATGCGTTAATAGCTGGGAAATTCGGGGTTCCAATAGTATTATCAAGTGGATGCAATACCCCTCATCTATTAAGGAAACCAGAGGATTACGCGTTTCTCGCCTACCTTATAGGCTTAGATTTATACCTTGCTAAAGAAGCTCTTTCCACCAACCCTATGAACATAATTGAACGAAACCGGAAAAAGCTAAGTCCAAACTATGTATGTCCGGGAGTTTATGTAGTGAAGAGGGGTAAAGATTGCTAGAAAGAATTAGACGACGTTATCTCCTATTAAAATTGGATTGTGAAAAACCATTTAGTAAAAAAGATTTTTTGAGCGCCCTCCGATCTAGCATTATCCGCCTTTTCGGCGAATATGGAGCTAGTCAAACAGAGATTTTTTTAATAGAATATAATTCTGAAACAAAATATGCCATTATAAGATGTTCCCATAAATCATTAACCATGCTTAGAGCTTCGATAGCTTCAATAACGAAGGTCGCTGGGAAGCCCGTGGTAATTCATGTTCTGCTTGTTTCTGGAACATTAAAGGCATTAAGAAAAAGAATGCAAAACATCTTTATTAAGGAAAAACGTGAAAAAGAAAGATAGCGTGCCAAAGCTGTATACAATTTGTCTTTGAAATTAGAGTTTAGGTTTACGGTGAAGTGGATTTGATGAAAATCGATAGAGAAAGCTCAAAAGATTTCTTTATATTATATAAGTTAGCTGAAATGGGAGCATATGGAAAAACAATAAAAATTTCAACAAGTTTTCTTGCAAGCAAAATAGGCTTATCCCAGCAAAGCGCTTCCAGATGTCTGATTGAACTTGAACGTAAGGGACTTATACATCGAATAGTATCTAAGGAGGGAAGCTTCGTCAAGATAACCAAGGCGGGAGAGGATTTTCTCCGAAGAATTTACTCGGGTTTAAACGCGATCTTTGAGGGGAAACCCCGCTCTTTAGTTATTGAGGGGAGGGTTTTTAGTGGGCTTGGAGAAGGTGCCTATTATGTCTCTAGAAAATCTTATAGAAAACAGTTTATTGAGAAGCTAGGTTTCGACCCTTATCCTGGTACTCTAAATTTAAGGATAACTGATGGACGAAATAGTAGGTTAATAATGGAGTTAGATGCCTATCCGGGAATAGAAATAAGAGGATTTAAAAATAGGAGTAGAACATATGGACCTGTTAAATGTTTTCATGCCGTAATAGACGGTAAGGAGCAGGGTGCTGTTATATTTGCTCTTAGAAGTCATTATGGTAGAAATGTTTTGGAGGTCATAGCGCCAGTAAATTTACGTAGACGATTGAAACTTAAGGATGGAGACAAAGTTAGAGTTGAAATATTATTATAATGTAATAGTAGTAGCGTTGTTTATTCTGAAAAGCAGAGAGGTTTTCATTTCTTAGCTAATTGCACAAGTCTTCTTCCTTTAGTCAAGGACGAAACGGAGATTAATCCAGTTATCTCCATCTTCATAAGAGTCTTATTCAGCTCATTAAAGCTCAAATCTCTGTATAAAGAAAATGATGATTTTAATGTTTCAAGCAAATCGACATCTGTAAGAGAACCCTTTCTTTTTAAAATCTCAATTATGATCATGGGAAGCGGTTGAACCCTCCAAGTTTTTGAGAGCATAGTGCTATCACTTCCTTTTTAGGATAATAGAATTAACATTTAGGTTATTAATGGAGGAGCAACCTTCTGTATTCTCTTGAATTGCTGGCTCCAATTCTTATACCAATTTTCCATATCAGGAGTTATGCTTGGACCAACTTTTTTCATGGCTTCTTGGAAGTCAGCCATTGTAACCTCCTTAGCATTTATGTTGTTGCGTAAGGCTATTAGAGCTGCTTCTCTACAGAGTGCCTCGATATCTGCGCCTGAATAACCCTTCGTCATACTCGCTAAAGTCTTCAAATCCACATCTTTTGCTAAAGGCATATTCTTTGTGTATATTTCTAAGATTGCCAATCTGCCTTTTTCGGATGGCGCTGGAACATATATTAGACGATCAAATCTGCCGGGTCTAAGAATTGCCGGGTCGATTAGATCCGGTCTATTTGTAGCCGCTAGGACAACTATGTCTTCTAGGGTTGTTATTCCATCAAGTTCTGTTAGTAGCTGGCTGATAACTCGTTCTGTTACGCCGCTGTCTCCATACCCTAAGCCCCTCCTAGGAACAAGTGCGTCGATTTCATCAAAAAATACTACTGCTGGAGAGGACATTCTTGCCTTTCTAAAGACTTCTCTAACAGCTTTTTCAGACTCACCAACCCATTTAGATAGGACCTCTGGACCTTTTATTGAGATAAAGTTTGCTTCGCTTTCTGTGGCGACTGCTTTGGCTAGCAGTGTTTTTCCGCATCCTGGTGGACCATAAAGCAGTATGCCCTTAGGCGGCTTAATGCCCATTCTCTTAAATATTTCCGGGTTCTTAATTGGCCATTCAACGGCTTCCTTAAGTTCCTGTTTAACTTCCTCAAGGTCTCCCACATCACTCCAGCGGACAGTTGGTATCTCTATGGATACTTCTCTTAACGCTGTTGGAGTAATCTCTTTAAAGGCATTAAGGAAATCTTCCATCCGAACTTCCATCTTCTCAAGAACTTCCGGCGGGATTCTCTCTTGCTCTAAGTTTATTTCCGGTAGGTATCGACGAAGGGCTTTCATGGCTGTTTCACGGCATAAGGCCGCTAGGTCAGCCCCTGTGAAGCCGTGGGTCATCTCAGCTAGCTTTTTTAGATCCACATCTTCAGCTAGAGGCATTCCCCTAGTATGAATCAGAAGTATTTCATATCGTCCTTGTTTATCCGGTATTCCTATCTCTATTTCTCGGTCAAATCTCCCAGGTCTCCTGAGAGCTGGGTCAAGGGCATTAGGTCTGTTAGTTGCACCTATAACTATAACGTTTCCTCTTTCTGTTAATCCATCCATAAGAGCTAATAGCTGCGCAACGACTCTACGTTCAACTTCACCAGTAACTTCTTCCCTCTTCGGGGCTATGGCATCTAATTCATCTATGAAAATTATGCTTGGGGCATTCTGTTGTGCTTGTTGAAAGATCTCACGAAGCCTAGCTTCAGACTCGCCGTAAAATTTATTCATTATTTCTGGACCATTTATTGAGATAAAGTATGCGTCAGACTCATTGGCGACTGCTTTGGCTAGCAGTGTTTTTCCGCACCCTGGTGGACCATAAAGTAACACGCCTTTAGGCGGCTCTATTCCAAGTCTCTGAAATATTTCCGGGTGTCTCAAAGGTAACTCAACCATTTCTCTTAGTCTCTGAATTTCCTCCTTTAATCCACCAATATCCTCATAAGTTATCCTTGACACTCCTTTAATTTCCGGAACCGGTTCGGAAAGTATCTGCAGTCTTGTATCATAAGTTAATCTTACAACGCCATGAGGCCTAGTTTTTGTAACAAAGAATTGAACTGGGTGACCGAGCATCATAACAAGGGTTGTGTCCCCCTCAACAAAGGCTCTCTCTAAAAGCCTATTTTTCACGAAGCTTGTAAAATCTTCATCAACATTTAAACGCATATCTACCGGTGCTAACACAATATTCGTTGCATTCGCAACTTCAGCTTTCCTGACTAAAACATATTCATTTATTGACACTCCCGCATTTTTCCGTGTAATACCATCCATCCTTATTATTCCTTTACCTTGATCCTCCGCGTAGGCTGGCCACGCGGTCGCCGCAGTTTTCCTTTTGCCTACTATTTCAATTATGTCTCCAGCCGAGACCCCTATTCTCTCCATGGTTATCTGGTCAATTCTAGCAATGCCTCTGTAAACGTCTCTTTGCCTCGCATCGCCTACTCTTAGCTGTACTTCTCTTGCCATTTAACAGTATTCCCTCCACTAGCTGAAGGAAGCTTACTCAATTATGAGAGTGAAAGTTCTTAGATATAAATATGTGGTGTAAAATAGGGCTGGATTTAAGTTTCTTAGACTCTTCTAACCATGATTGTTTGTATGTCACTTACATCCTTTATGTTCTGTATGCTTTTTTCAACTTCGTCTACCCCACCAGCCTGATTTTCCGGTAACACGATGTGAGCTATTAGGGCAACCAACCCGAAAGCTATAGGTTCTTCCTCAAATTTGTAGACTGATGCATAGTTTGGTAGTTTTTCCTCAATTTTCTTTTTCAGTTCATCTAGACTAACATTTATGTCTGCTGGAAACACTTTCAGAGATACCACGACTTTAGCCAATCGCGATCCTCCCAAATGAATGCTCAATAAATAAGCATGGAGATATTTTAAAATTATGCTTTAAAAACACTAATTTATTGTAATTTGTAATGTGTATATGAGCTTTGCTCGTTTCGATTTTCCTTAATAAGGGATGAGAGACAGGGAAAATATGAACCTAGAAGAAATAGATATAGCGGTTATTGGAGCTGGCCCCTCAGGATTAATTGCGGCTAATGAAGCTTCTCTGAGAGGAGCGAAGGTTTTAGTTTTGGAGGAGCATAAAAAAATAGGTTTACCCTGCCACTGCGCTGGACTTCTGAGTATTAAAGGTTTAAGCGAAATCGGTATTCCTCTTAATGGGAGATATTTGGAGAATAAGTTCAGAGGGGCGCGTTTCTTCTCTCCTTCCAATTTATCATTTACTGTTGAGAGAAAGGAGAACGTTGCATGCGTTGTTAATCGTTATTTACTTGATAATTTTTTAGCCGAACAAGCGTTAAAAAATGGTTCAACTATAAAACTAAATTCAAGGGTTAAAGCAATAAGATATCATGATGGTTTTTGGTTTCTAAAAGTTGATGGGCAGGGTTGGTTTAAGGCTAAGCTACTAATTGACGCTGAGGGTGCTTCACCAAAGGTGTTAGGCATGACCCAACTAAGAACTTTGGACACCAAAAATCTTTTAAAAGGATTGCAGTTGGATATTGAGAGAGTTGATGTGGATCCGGATTTTGTTGAAATTCACCTTGGCAATAAGCTGGCGCCAGGCTTTTTTGCTTGGGTAATACCGTTAAATGATGAATCAGCTAGAGTTGGCTTGGCATGTAAAGACTCTAATCCCAGAGACCTAGTATTTAAGTTTATAAAACATCGTTTTGAAGACGTTAACATTAAAGAACCAAAACATCTTAGTTTTCGTTCAGGATTAATAATTACCTGCGGTCCCATAAAAAGAACTTATAGTGATGGACTACTGATCGTGGGAGATTCAGCTGGGCAAGTTAAACCTATAACTGGAGGCGGAGTCATCTTCGGCGGAATATGCGCTAAGATAGCTGGAAGAGTATCTTCTGAAGCAATTAAAAACAATAAGATTGAACGGGGCTTTCTAAAAAGTTACGAGAAAGAGTGGAAAGCAAAACTTGGAAAAGAATTCGTATTCGCTCTTTCGGCTAGAAGAATATTGGATAAGCTCTCCGATAAGCATATTGATAAAATATTCTCTATTATTATTAGGGAGGAAATCGATAAGGCTCTTTCAAGAGAAGGCGACATGGACTTTCAGGGAACAACTATCTCAAAGGTTATCGGATGGCGGATTCTCAAATTTTTACCCATAGTTTTAAGGGCGATTTTACCATTTTAAGAATAAAAATGAAATTAAAAATTAAAAAAGAATAAATAGAAGCATAAGATATTATGCATCCCAAATATGCTAATATACTCCATGAGGTGCATGAGGACTTGAGCAAAAACCCAGCAATGCCAATTTGTACATCATGTAATAGAATAATCCCTCCCGGAACAAATGCAATCTCATTTTCATGCCCCAACTGCGGGGAAATAACTATTTGGCGCTGCTCAAAATGCAGACAGTTCAGACGGAAATATAGATGCCCAAAATGCGGGTTCACAGGACCCTAGAGATATTTTGGAGTTTTCTTTCAGAAGATTTTGATGTTGCCAAACTTACATATATGTTCGAATCTTCATTTACAAGTTTTCCCGTTTATAAAGGTAAGTTTAAGTAAACTAATTTCCGACTATGAGAAGAGGTTTCAGCGGTATAAGCGGACTATTAGGGGTTTGAGGAACGGAGGGTTAGCGCTCCGGTCCCTAGACCACATGGCTACTCTCGGCTGCAAGATTCTCAAAGTATGCCGGTTACCTACCAGCGTTGCTTAGGGTTATAGGCTTCAACTTGAAGAAGGCAGCTAGGGGGATGTTGAGAGGGTTGTCGCTTGGATAAAGGTGAAGCTGCGTGGAACCCTAAGCAATAGGGATGG